>NZ_LHZU01000020.1 GCF_001580995.1 Acetobacter senegalensis | reverse complement strand
CCCCGCACCGCTTTACGGCCCAGCCGCAGCAGCGCGGCTGGCGTTTGCGGGCTGTTGACATGCAGCAGAAGAGCGGCCTGTTTTTCCGCCAGAAACGGCACCTGCGCGGCAACAGGACGTGGAGCCAGCAACCCGGCCTCAACAGCCTCAGTCGGCACATGGTGGGCTTGCAGCCCCCGCAGAAGAAGGCGTGCGCCTTCCCCTAATCCCGACCCCCTGCCAATCTCGCCAGCCACCAGCATCCGGCCATCACACGCAGGGGCGGGCCAGGTTGCTTTGGGGGCCAGCTTTGCCGTCATGCCAGCCAGCGCCCGACGGCGGCTTTCCACTGGCAACAGGCGCCACAGGCGATGAAAAAGATGCAGGTCGGACGTCACTCTTCCATTGTGTCAGAAACGTATCAGACCGCCTACCCCTGAAAACGGAGGGATTGCGCCAATGTGCAAGCCAGATAATACTGCTCACCCCATGGTGACTGATTGCAACTGCCCTGTCTGCACCGCCCCTCTTGCTGCCTCCCCGTGCGCGTGGGGGCAAGCTATGCCGCTCATATCCCGGCACTCCGTCCTTATGGCGGGTGGCCTGCGCACCCCACCGGAGCCTGCGCGCTCATGAGCTGTGCGTCCCGCCGCCATAACCCGGAGCGGGGCGTTATTCGTGTTCGCACGCTCTCTGAAACCTTGCCACCGCCGCAGACACAATTGCCTCAATTCAGGATAGCCGTGCCCCCGCCCGATCTCTCCCGATGGACGGCGGGTAATTGTGGCATTGCGGGCGTGCATCATTTTGAAGCCACACTCCCCGGCCCGCATGTTGCGCTAACGGCCCTGATGCATGGCAATGAATATAGCGGCGCGCATGTTCTGGCCGATCTGCTCACCCGGAACATCCGCCCCCACCGTGG
>NZ_LHZU01000028.1 GCF_001580995.1 Acetobacter senegalensis | reverse complement strand
TCTGGCCGGTCATTTCAATATGCACGCCACCGGCATGCACACCTTCAGCCGCACAGGCATCAAAGAAGCCTTTCACTTCCGTCATGATGGCATCAAATGACCGTGTTTTGACCTTCTGCGTGGTGGAGATGGTGTTGCCGTGCATCGGGTCAGTCAACCAGGTCACGGTACGGCCCGTGGCTTTTACGGCCCGCATCAGCGGCGGCAGGTGCTTGTCAATCTTGTCAGCGCCCATGCGGGAGATGAGCGTAATGCGCCCGGCTTCATCAGTCGGGTTCAGGATTTCCAGCAGCTTTTCAAGGTCTTCCACCGTGGAGGTCGGACCAACCTTGATGCCGATGGGGTTACGCACCCCACGCAGGAATTCGACATGTGCGCCGTCCGGCTGGCGGGTGCGGTCCCCGATCCAGATGAAATGGGCGGAGCAGTCATACCATTCGCCTGATGTGGAATCGACACGGGTGAGCGCCTGTTCATAAGGCAGCAGCAGGGCTTCATGAGACGTATAGAATTCGGTTTCATCCACCTGCGGGGCGGAGGCAGCGTCAATACCGCAGGCCTGCATGAAGGACAGAGTCTCCCCAATCCGTTCCGCCATCACACGGTAGCGGTTGGCCAGCGGAGAACGTTCCACAAACCCCAGATTCCAGCGGTGCACTTCATGCAGGTTGGCATAGCCCCCGCGAGAGAAGGCGCGCAGCAGGTTCTGGATACCAGCGGACTGGAAATAACCGGTTTCCATGCGCACGGGGTCAGGAATACGGGCTTCTGCCGTGAAGTCCGGCCCGTTGATGATATCCCCACGGTAGGACGGCAGCGTGACATCGCCCTTGGTTTCCGTATCGGAAGAGCGCGGCTTGGCGAACTGGCCCGCCATGCGGCCCAGCTTCACCACCGGCACTTTTGCGCCAAAGGTCAGCACAACCGCCATCTGTAGCAGCACGCGGAACGTATCGCGCACCACATCGGCCTTGAATTCGCCGAAGCTCTCGGCGCATGCGCCGCCCTGTAGCACAAAGGCCTGCCCTTTGGCGGCCTGGGCCAACTGGGCGCGCAGGCGGCGCACCTCACCGGCAAATACCAGCGGCGGATACACATGCAGCCGGTCTTCCACCGCTTTCAGCGCGGCTTGATCCGGATAGGTTGGCATCTGCTTGACAGGA
>NZ_LHZU01000002.1 GCF_001580995.1 Acetobacter senegalensis | reverse complement strand
CGGATGCCGGGGTAGCGGGCGAAGTACGCATCAATATAGGAACGTGCTTCCCCTGCCGGAATACCAAGTTGCCGCCCCAGCCCGAAAGCCGAGATCCCGTAGATGATACCGAAATTGATGGCCTTCGCGCGGCGGCGGGTGAGGGCATCCATGCCTTCCAGCGGCACACCGAACACTTCGGACGCCGTGCGGGCGTGAATATCCTGCCCCAGCGCAAAGGCTTCCCGCAGGGCCGGAATATTCGCCACATCCGCCAGCAGCCGCAGTTCGATCTGTGAGTAGTCGGCAGACACCAGTTTCTTGCCCTTGGGCGCAATAAATGCCTGCCGGATACGCCCACCTTCTTCCGTGCGGATGGGAATGTTCTGCAAATTCGGCTCGTTGGAAGAAAGCCGCCCTGTGGTGGTGATGGCCATCTGGAAGGACGTATGCACGCGGTCTTCCGTGGTGGTCTGGCGCAGCAGGGCATCCGTGTAGGTGCTTTTCAGCTTGGCAAGCTGCCGCC
>NZ_LHZU01000016.1 GCF_001580995.1 Acetobacter senegalensis | reverse complement strand
GAACAATACCAGTTCCGAGGTCTGGGCAGACAGTGCCTATCAATCCAGGCGCAACGAGAAATGGCTGTCGGACCAGATGCTCACGTCCCGTATTCATCGGCGCAAACCCATGGGCAAGCCGATGTCAAAGGCAACCGCGCGGGCCAATGCCGCCAAATCTTCGATCCGTGCGCATGTTGAGCATGTCTTCGCGCATCAGAAAAACCGGTTCAACCTGTTCATCCGCACCATCGGCCTCGCCCGCACTGAGGCGAAACTGACCCTTTGCAACCTGGCCTACAACTTCAATCGGCTGATCTTCCACGAGCGTCTAGAAACCGCAGGCTGACTCTGTCTGGAAGTCGGAAAAACCGGCGAAATCAACGACGGGTATCGTGGAAATCGGTCCGAATGATACCCTTGGTGCGCCCCGCAACCTCGACGTCATCAAGCCAGCCCGCTTCGCCAGAAATTACCCGGTTTTTGCGGGTCTCCAGCTGCCAGTCCCTGGAGCGCAGACTGTTGCTCGTTGCAGATATCAGAGGTGGAGGGTTCGAAAAACCCTCTGGTTTTGGGTCTTTCTCTGTGATTCCCTCTCTTGTGTGATGACTGGAGGAGTGGCTCATGACGCAGTCTGGTTTCTTTGATGTTGAAGAGCGGCTTGCTCGGTTGAGTGGGCTTGGTGACCAACTTGAAGCGTTTTCCCGTACTGTCGAGTTTGAGGTGTTCCGTCCAGAGCTGAACAAGGCGTTGGCCTATTCAGACGGAAGCAAAGGCGGTCGTCCTCCGTTTGATCCAGTGCTGA
>NZ_LHZU01000007.1 GCF_001580995.1 Acetobacter senegalensis | reverse complement strand
CAACGGCACGGTTGGAATATCCGCCGCAGCCAGGCTCTGGTAGCCAGCAGGCGCTCCTTTATCCTTTGCCGGCAGGTTGACCCATAGCTGCACCATCCGAAACGGGCCGCCCGTTCTGGCAAAAGCAGGAGAATGATATTCCTGATGCTGAATGCCGTTCCCTGCCGTCATCCATTGCACGTCGCCCGGCCCGATCACGCCTCCAGCGCCGGAGGAGTCCCGGTGTTCGACTTCACCATCATAAACAATCGTGACGGTTTCAAAGCCTTTGTGAGGGTGCTCCCCTACGCCGCGCCGGGACTCCGTTGGACCGAATTCATGCGGGCCCGCATAATCCAGCAGCAGAAACGGGCTGAGATGTTCACCAAAATTGCTGTAGGAGAACAGGGACCGCACCGGAAACCCGTCTCCCACCCAGTGGCCACGATCATTTCCATAGCGGCCGAGAATTTTCTTCTGCATGGCGATTTGTCCTGTTGATGAGAGGAAGAACGGCCCAATGCCTCTTCCGTTAAGGGTCAACATGGGCTTTTCTGATTGTCGCATGAAGAGTGCCAGATCGAACGATGCGTTCTATGGAAGGAACGATGAGGG
>NZ_LHZU01000018.1 GCF_001580995.1 Acetobacter senegalensis | reverse complement strand
GGCGCAAGGGGATGGGCGGAATGGCCTGCTTTTTCTGAAAACCAGAGGGCTTTCTGAAAGCAGGCGGCGGCTTAGTCTTTCGCGGCTTAGTCTTTCACAGTGTCAAACGCATCCAGCGCACGGCTAGAATAGACAAGGGCCGCTCCGGCGTTCAGGGCCACGGCTACGCCCAGTGCCTCGGCAATTTCTTCCTTGCTGGCGCCTGCTTTTTTGGCCGCAACCGTATGGACGGAAATGCAGCCGTCACACCGGGTTGTTACAGCCACGGCAAGTGAGATCAGTTCCCGCGTCTTGTCGTCCAGATGTTTGTGTTCTGGTGCAACTGTTTCCAGCTTCTGCAAGCCTTCCAGCGTGTTGGGAGAAAGCTTTGCCAGCACTTTTACGCTCTGGCCCAGATGGGCGCGATAGGCATTCCAGTCGGTCACAATGATGCACTCCTGCTTTTGTGAAAATAACAGGCTAGACTGCATCAGAACGGGCAGAGTCTGTCACGACACGGTTAGGAGAGCCTTACGCTCTTGCGGAGCAGTCCGCCCCCCAGCTATCGGCGTAAGGTATGAACGATATGAGCATGAATAAGGCCTCGGTTTTGTCAGGGCAGGGGCCTCTGGCGGTTTATCAGCAGCGTATCGCTGCGGGTGAACTGAAGAGCGATCCGGATCAGGCCCGCGTTATCAAGCGGCTGGACCAGTTGTGGCATGAGCTGAGCACCATGCAGCCTCCGCCGCCCCCGCCCAAGGGGCTGCTGGCCGGGCTTGCGCGCCGTATCAAGCCGCCGCCCCCGCCCCAGCGCCCACGCGGGCTGTATATTGTGGGCCGGGGGGGCCGAGGCAAAA
>NZ_LHZU01000043.1 GCF_001580995.1 Acetobacter senegalensis | reverse complement strand
AATATGCGCCGCTTTCTCCTACTGGAGCGAATTAACGCCGCAGCGTAGCAATCCAGAGCATGAGACTTTCACTCTGCTCAAAACGCAGAGTGAAAATCAGGTCAACAAACCAGCAAGCAACACGCAAAAAAGAACCAATTAACGGTTCTTCGATCCCTCCAGGTCCTGGGTTCGAGAAGTGCCCCATCCTGGCCAGCATCACGGCATCTACCCGATCCGTTTTTGCAAGCTTTTTGGTTGCTTCAGCAAACTTTCTTGCGTGTCGCGGATTGACCCATGAGAATGGGATGCCGGCCTTGGCCAGATGACTCTCCAGTTGACGATGGAAAGGGCCGGTCGCCTCGAAGACAACATGTGCAGCACGTTGCCTGCCAATCCATCGTAGAAGCGTTCTGAGGCCTTTCGTATCGTTGGAAGTCTGGATCAGGTCACCAGATGGATATTGAGCGGCATCAAGATGATCCTTGGAAACATCAATGCCAACAACAACGGCATTACTCTCCTGCTTTGCGCATGTCTGTGCCATTCCCATTGCCCTATGCTTGTCATCCGGGATTTTCTCCCAGGTATCCGTTCAGGCCCGAGGAAAAGAAGAGGCGGTCATACTCATTCGCGGCCCATCATGGCCTGTCCTGACCCGCTCTCTCCAGCAGTCAGGAGGTGGCCACCTCCTGACTGCTGCCTTTATCGCACATACAGCGACCCGGATTTCATAAGACAAGTCCTGAGCCTCGAACCCTCCACCTGTTCAGCCGCCGTGTTATCGGATGGGCCGCCAGTGACCGAATGAAAAAGGACCTTGCTATCAAGGCGCTTGATATGGCGATGCGTCTACGCAACCCACCACCTGGCTGTATTTTCCATTCTGGTCGTGGCAGCCAATATTGCTCCCATGATTTTCAGAAGAAACTGACGGAATACAAGATGACAGCGTCCATGTCCGGCAAAGAAAACTACTACGACAACGCCGTGGTCGAGACCTTTTTCAAGAGCCTGAAGGCCGAAATGCTTTAGGGACAAAGCTGGCCAACACGGCGTCAGGCAACAGCCGCCATCTTTCAATATATCAACGGTTTCTATAATCTGCGACGGCGCCATTCCTATCTCGGGAATATCAGCCCCCTCGCTTTAGAGGCCAAAGCCGCGTAAAAGAAATCACATACCGGCACAAAACCGTTACAAGTCCAAACAGCCACATCAGCAACTCAAAGAGGAAGTGGATCTCGATTATTTTGAGGGGCGATCATGGACAAGCGTGCACCGACCAGGCCCTGATGTCCATAGTAGACTGCACCTTTCTCCAGTCCCGGCGCCTCACTGTGGTGGGCTAAGAAAGAGAGATCGCCCCCAACAGCATCGCATCCGTCGACCATCTATCAGGTAATGTCCGCACCCTGTAAATCTTCTACTGAAGACCCCAAAACGCATTATGACAAGGTAGTGGTAGGTGGAGGGTCCTAAAAACCCCTGTTTTGATTTTTCCAGTATTAGCAATATCAATGGGTTACTACTTTCATACAGGCGGAAAAGAGAGTTTTTAGAACCCTCCACGTGAGGCTTGGAAGTCTCCATTCATGTAAGCTTTTTTTTAAGAAATTCTAAGCGTTCATCATGAATAATATCTTCATGAGAGCTCTGAGATAATTTATATATCTCGGAATTACATTTTTGATGCATATTATTGTTAATTTTATATTCATCAGAAATAACAACAATATCTCCTGATTGAAAAATAATATCTCCAACATAAGATTTTATTTTTTCATTCACGAAAAATATTTTACTAAGATAGTCAAATATATCGTCTTTATTAATTTCTATATTATGAGAATGCAAAAAATTTATGACATCTTTATTTAATTCATAATTAAGTTCAAATGTATTTTTTTCATATGGAATATTTGGGATATAAGGATCTAAAAAAATCGCTCTACTTATGAGAAAATTTCTTTTAGTTAATTCTTCGCGTATTGCATGTACATAAATACTCCCGATAGACCATGAAAGTAATGTACATGACCGTGTGTCGGACACGTGGTTTTCTATGGAGTCTGCATAAAAATTTATTATCTCGTCAGGTGTAGCAACCTCATTGAAAATACCGTGGAACACTGGAGAATCTACAGCAAATACCGCACATTTTTCCGAAAGAACTTGAGCAATATTCTTATAGGCAAGAGAGATGCCATAAGCAGGATGCAAGCAAAAAAGAATGTCTTTTTTTGTGGATGAGTTTAAGGGATAAATATGTGAAGATTTTATAGTAGATAACACATTACATATATTCTGTATATTTTTATATGTATACAGATATTGTATCGAATATTTTTTTGTGAAATTTTCTTTTGAGATTCGATACACAGTTTTTAATGCAAGGAGAGAATCTCCGCCGACTTCGAAGAAGTTGTCTGTGACACCGAT
>NZ_LHZU01000017.1 GCF_001580995.1 Acetobacter senegalensis | reverse complement strand
CTTTCCTGTGGCCTGCCCTATCATCACTTCAGGCCGGTTCAGAACATAGGCGTTCAGAAACACCAGACTTTGCCGCAGATGATACTGCGCCCGCGCACCCCCTATAGCACCGGGAGACGCTGTCTGGATTGCCAGCGGTTTGCCTGCAAACGGCTGCGGCGTTACGCGGGAGAGCCAGTCCAGTGCGTTCTTGAGCACACCCGGCACGGAGTAATTATACTCAGGTGTGACAACAATCACCCCATCCGCCGCACGTATCTGCTCGGCCATGGCCAGAACAGGCTCAGGAAAACCTGCATCCTGCACATCCTGATTGTAATGAGGGAACGCGCTGATGCACCCCAACGGCGCGATCGTGATCCCCTCCGGCGCAAGGTCCGGCAAGGTGCGCGCCACAATGCCATTGAAAGATGCCTTGCGCAGGCTACCCAGAAGCGTGACGAAATGAAGCGGTGTGCCCTGTGTCATGAGTCTGTCTGTCCTTTTCCTTTATGCGTGTTCCACAAACAGCATCTTTCCGGAAGAAAGCCAGTCTGAAGAATGCGCCGGGCTTGTGCCCTTATCTGCTTTGATCTGTGTACAGGGTGGGGCGGGTATCAGGTTCTCAGAAAGAGGGGGCAGTTCAAGACTCTGTCCCCCTCCTTTCCTACCATACCGACCGGCTCGGCGTAGCCCGCCACCAATACCCTGCTCCTCAGGCGGCGATACCGCCAAACCGGCCCGCTTTGAAATCCTCTAACGCCTGACGGATTTCTTCCTGGGTATTCATGACAAACGGGCCATAACCAGCAATGGGTTCGTTCAGCGGCTGACCTGTGAGCACCAGAAAGC
>NZ_LHZU01000004.1 GCF_001580995.1 Acetobacter senegalensis | reverse complement strand
AAGGCGTCGGTATCACTCACAAAAACCTGGCAACTCATGTCAAGGATCAGATAACACGGTTTGATATAAATCAAGCTGATACAATTCTACAATTCTCCACATTGAATTTCGACGCCTCGATTGAGCAAATCTTCACGTCATTAAATTCTGGAACTTTACTTTTAATGAGAGGAGAAAAGATTTGGGATGTTCTAGAAACAAAAAAACAAATAAATTATTTTAAGGTGACAATCGCTTTCTTTCCCACTGCCTATATTTCGATTTTACCCAAAGAAACTGATAAACAATGGACCTCCTTGCGAATATGTATGTGTGGAGGTGAAACGCTAAAAATTTCCGTTGCAAAAAATATTTTAGAAATATTACCAACACACGCACGTTTAGAGAATGGTTATGGTCCTACAGAGACAACGATAGCAGCGTTAACTTACACCGTCTCTGCTTTTAACCGTAATAAATTTACTATCCCTATCGGAACACCTTACCAAAGTCGCAGCGTGCAAGTTCTGGACCGGACGGGTGCGTCTGTTCC
>NZ_LHZU01000072.1 GCF_001580995.1 Acetobacter senegalensis | reverse complement strand
ATGGGCATTCTGTCTCTCACTGTGCGTGCTGCTGGTCCTTATATTGTCAGCGCCACGCAGGCTGTTCAGTCTGCCTCAAAGTCAGCGTAATAATACAGTCGACTTAAACTGATGGTAGGCTCTTCCTTTTTTAGGGGGAGCCTATTTTTTTATTGTTATATTGTTTCTGCAATAATCATGCTTTTTGGGAGGTGAAGTGATCAAGGGCTCATGGAAAGAGCCACGCTAGGGATGTGCAGGTTTGTTGTAGCCTGCCAATTCTGGGAGGCTGGCCTCGTGGTGAGTAAAAAAGAAAGTCGCTTGATTTCCTGACGGGCAGCGTCTTGTTCCGCCTTATGCTCTTGTTTCCATTGTTCAATGCGCTTTTGCTGGGTCTGTGCCATGTTTTCGAACCTCTGGTCGAGCCATGGTGTCAGTTTCTAAGAGTCCGCTATAGCTGAGAACTCAGTATCGTGGTTCTTTTTGAACTGTTCCAGTGCTGTCTGGTCGTTTTCATTAGAGGTGGGCCCGGTTTTTCAGACAGGGCGATAAGCTATAATCCGACCTGAGAGAGGACGGGTTTTATGGGCAAGGTTACGCGCAAGAGGTATTGAATTGCTCCGGGTTTTGTGGAGACAGAACGACCCGAGAGGTAAGAGTATAGTCATGAGCAACAAATCGAAGCGTTTTCCGCCTGAGTTTCGTGACCGTGCAGCCCGCATGGTTCTGGAGGAAGAGAAGAACCATCCTTCGCGGTGGTCTGCGGTGATGATGATCGCTCCAAAGCTGGATATTCACCCTGACACGCTGTCAAAATGGACCCGTCTGCATGAGCGGGCCAACGCGCCTACGGTGAGTGACCTGCCTGATCGGGAAAAGATCAGGCAACTGGAGCGAGAGAACCGCGAATTGCGGCAGGCCAATGAAATCCTGCGTAAGGCTTCTGCGTATTTTGCCCAGGCGGAACTCGACCGCCGGTTCAGGCCATGACGGGCTTCATTGAGGAGCATCGGCAGACATATGGTGTCGGGTCAATCTGCAAGATCCTGCCGATTGCGCCATCTGTCTATTATGCAACCATTGCCAGGCAGAAAAATCCTTGTGCGCGCAGCCAGAAAGACAAAGAGCTGTGCGATGAAATCCGCAGGGTATGGAACGATAATTTCTGCGTGTATGGAGCGCGTAAGGTCTGGCATCAGCTCAGACGCGAAGGCAGGACTATCGCCCGCTGCACGGTAGAGCGGTTGATGCGCCAGATGGGACTGAAAGGCGTCATTCGTGGCAAGGGCGTCAGAACCACCCGGCCTGATCCGCAACGTCCGTGCCCTCAGGATCTGGTGCAGCGCCAGTTTCATGCTCCAGCCCCCAACTGGCTCTGGGTTTCGGATTTTACTTACGTTTCCACATGGCAGGGCTTTGTGTATGTGGCTTTCATCATTGATGTGTTTGCCCGCGTGATTGTGGGCTGGCGCGTCTCGTCCACTGCCCATACCGACTTCATGCTGGACGCCCTGGAGCAGGCTCTGTGCCAGAGGCAGCCTGAGGGAAAAGTGACCCATCATTCGGACCGCGGCTGTCAATATGTGTCCATTCGCTACACGCAAAGACTGGCTGAAGCGGGCCTTGTTGCTTCTGTCGGTAGTGTTGGGGATTCCTATGACAACGCCCTGGCAGAGACCATTAACGGACTTTACAAAACCGAATTGATCTACCGGCAGGGGCCGTGGAAAAACAGGGACGCGGTCGAACTGGCAACACTTAAATGGGTCGACTGGTTCAATCAGCGGCGGCTCCTGTCCTCCGTTGGAAACATCCCGCCAGCAGAAGCTGAAGCACGCTTCTATGCACAACAGAAATCACATGCTTTAGCCGCTTAAATCAGATAAAAAATGTCTCCATAAAACCCGGGGCAATTCAGGACGTGTGCTGTGCGAGCATGGCCGGATCATTGAACGCTCTCACACTGCGTCCAGTCGAACGGTTTATGACTGGCGCCATTATCTGGCCGTCCTTCAGCGCAAACCGGGTGCCTTGCGCAATGGTGCGCCATTTGCCGAATTGCCTCAGGCCTTCCGTGTCCTGCAGGAGCATCTCCGCAAACGGACTGGTGGTGAGCGGGACATGGTCGAGGTCCTAGCCCTTGTGCTGCATCACGACGAACAAGCCGTGCTTTGCGCGGTGGAACTGGCACTTGAAGATGGCGTCCCGACCAAAACGCACATCCTCAATACGCTGCATCGTCTGACGGATGGCAAAAAAACCGCGACAGCACGGATTGAGACGCCGCAGGCCCTGACACTTGAACGTGAGCCGCTTGCCAATACCTCCCGCTATGACGCCCTGCGTGGGGAGATCCGCCATGCGTCATGATCCTGCTGCTGGCGCTCTTGTCGTCATGCTCCGCGGCCTGCGGATGTATGGCATGGCTCAGGCCACGGAAGAACTGACCGAACAGGGCGCTCCGGCCTTCGAAGCAGCAATCCCGGTTCTCTCCCAGCTTCTGAAAGCAGAACTTGCAGAACGGGAGATACGCTCCATTGCCTATCAGAAAAAAGCGGCAAGGTTCCCAGCCTATAAGGATCTGGCAGGTTTTGATTTCTCTTGTGCCGACATCAACGAAGCGATGGTGCGTCAACTCCATGGGGGCACCTTCATTGACCATGCCGAAAATGTCGTTCTGATCGGGGGACCGGGCACAGGAAAAAGCCATATCGCAACAGCTCTTGCCATGCAGGCGATCGAGCATCATCGTAGGAAAGCCCGCTTCTGGTCCACGGTCGATCTTGTGAACGCTCTCGAGCAGGAAAAAGCCGCCAACCGGTCAGGGCAGATCGCAGACCGTCTCCTGCGCCTTGATCTCGTGATCCTTGATGAACTCGGTTACCTGCCGTTCAGCGCGTCAGGTGGGGCTCTTCTGTTCCATCTGCTCAGCCGTCTCTACGAGCGGACCAGTGTCATTATCACAACCAATCTGGGCTTCGGGGAATGGGGCGATGTCTTCGGAGACCCCAAAATGACAACAGCCCTCCTCGATCGACTGACCCACCACTGTCATATCCTTGAGACAGGAAATGACAGCTACAGGTTCAGAGCCAGTAGCGCCAAACCAAAAATCAGAAAGGAAAAGGCAGAAACACACGCTTGAATATCTCCTCAAAACAGGAGACATACACAATCAGGCCGGGTCAATTGCTCATGAAAAACCCGGGTCAGTTCTCAACGAAAATCAACACAAAGTATTTTGAAATCATGTTCTCGTAATGTTGAGCAACCCTCAATGAGGGAAGCGTTGTTGAAATTGTAGAGAAGGTCTGCCGTGTAATAGTGTCAAAAACAGACCCATGTGTGTTGTTTTTCAGTTCAGTAAGAATATTTTTTAATGCTTGTAGTATGAAATATTGCCCGTAACCATTAGAGCCTCGAATGCCATAACATGATTGGTTCATTGTCATGTCGCCCGATGTTAAGGCTAATTTCCCTACTGTGCCACGAGCAGAGATTATAACTGTGTTTTCAGGTAAGATGGATGCTGCGCTATTATTGGGATTTATATACCTGCTTGACCTCGACCTGATTTGAGATTAGATTTCTCCGTATAGCGGAGGAACGGAATATGATTCCAGAGGTCAGCAGCCTTTTCGAGCTTACGGAGCTATTCCCGGACGAGCAGTCCTGCCGCGATCACCTTCGCAGCATCCGGTGGCGTGATGGAGAATTCTGCCCTCATTGCGGGGGCAACAGGATCTATCATTTCAGTGATCGCGAGACGTTCAAGTGCGGCAACTGTAAAAAGAGATTTTCCATCAAGGTCGGAACGGTCTTTGAGGACACGAAACTCCCTTTGCGTAAGTGGTTCATGGCAATCTGGCTGATTACCAACCATCCGAAGGGAATTGCCTCCACTACACTCGCCAAAGATCTTGATATCACTCAAAAAAGCGCGTGGTTTGTTCTCCAGAGGCTGCGCTATGCAACAGTCACAAAGTCTTTCAATGCCCCTTTGAAGGGAACGGTCGAGGCCGATACGACCTATATTGGCGGCAAGGAAAAGAACAAGCACAGCAAGGATCGCAAGGGCGGAACGCAGGGCGGTGCGGGAAAAGACGTCGTCCTTGGCATTCTTGAACGCGACGGCGAATTGCGTGCCGGGCATGTCGAAGACACCAAGGGACCGACCATGAGAGAGGCCATCCGGGAAAACGTGGAGGCCGGTTCAGCGCTCATGACCGATGAAGATCGGTCATTCAAAGGGCTTGGCAAGGACTACCGTCATCAGGCCGTCAACCATTCGGCGGGTGAGTATGTTCGGGAACAGGCGCACACCAACGGGATTGAGAGTGTCTGGGCGCTCCTGAAGCGCCAGATCGTGGGTGTGCATCACTGGGTGTCTTCGAAGCATCTGGATCGGTATGTCCAGGAAATGTCGTGGCGTTTCAATCGCCGCGATATGAGGGCTGGTGCCCGAATGAACGATATGTTCGCCTGCGTCGAGGGAAGACTCCGCTATCGGGAACTTATCGCGTGAGTCCAAAATCTTCGTCAGGAAAAGATCTTTCCGAATTTTCGTTCGCGGAAGCGTTGGAACGACTTGTCCGCACTGACCTGAAAGAGCTTGCTACCGTTGAATCAGCCTCCATGAAGGAGTCTGAAATTGATGAAATGGTCGCCGCTTTCGAAAAAGCGTCACACAGGAGTCACGAGGGGAGCGAATACTGGTTCGCACGCGACCTGCAAGATCTTCTGGGATATGGAAGCTGGGGCGCGTTCAAAAATCTTCTCGCCCGTGCCGCAGAAGACTGCCGGAAATCGGATCAACCAATCGAAAATCACTTCGAAGGTGTTGTGTCAGAAGTTGCGACATCGACCGCGAAGCGCAGCGTGCCGGACATCAGGTTGTCCCGGTATGCCTGCCATCTTGTCGCAAGAAACGGCGATATCAGAAAGAAGGGCGTGGCATTTGCCCAAGGCTATTTCATCGTTCAGGTGGATGCACCGCAGGGCACAGACGTTACGCATAACGTCCTGTCAGCAGAAGAAGACGACAGGCGCATCCTGATCCGGAATCTTGTCAGAAAACACAACAGACAGCTTGTGAATGCTGCCAAAGGCGCAGGTGTCACCAGTCAGGACGATCTCGCTCTTTTCGAGAGCAATGGGTATTCCGGCCTCTACGGCAATCGAACGGTCGCAGAAATCCGGCAGATACGTGGGCTATCCGAAAATGCCAACCTGCTTGATCGCATGGGCAGCACGGAGCTTGCCGCGAACTTCTTTCGGGTAACGCAGACCGAGGAGAAGCTGCGTCGCGAGGAGATCAAAGGCAAGCGGAAAACGAACCTGGCGCATTATGAGGTCGGACGGCAGGTGCGCGAAGCCATGCTGAAGATCAGCGGCATCCCGCCAGAGAAGCTGCCGCTTGCGAGTCCTATCCGAGGCGCGGCCAAACGGAAGGCACGGAAAACTGACGGAACGACCGATCAGACGGAGGATGAAAGTCCACAGGAAATCGACCTGAAGGCCGATCTCTGGAAATATGCCTTGCTTGTCATGGCGACACGGGACGATGGCTTTATCACGACAACGGAGCTTATTGCCGAACTTCCAAAATATATCGCCGTTCCCGATGAGCATGGCGATATGTTGAGGGGTCGCCGTGATAGTAAGTTTTCTCAACTTGTGCGCAATCTGAAGTCACATAGGAAATCGTATTCCAACTTCATCTTTCGCGGATACGCAGAAAGTATCCCTGGCGGCTTTCTGATTACCGAACGCGGTCGGGAATTCCTTCAGTCCTATTTTATTGAGGGTAATAGAGATGACTTGTCCTGATGCGAAAGTCACAACGGACCTTACCCACAGTCCGCTATCTTTGTAGAATCTGTCCATCGGAATAGCGCGAATCAACACAGCGTCTTTTTGAAAAAAGTTGTCGAAAGGGATGGCCCGGTAAACGGTCAGGCAAAGCATATGAGCATGATAGAGATTGAAGAGGCCGTATCGGCCCTCGCCGAACAGCCATTCGATGCCAATGAATTCCCTTACCTTTTCCTGCAAGCATTTGGAAACAAGGAAACCACGCTCAAGCGGCTTCGCAAGGGCGATACCAATAAGTCCGATCTTATCGCTCCCGAAGACAGTCCTTATCGCGGCGTCCTTCAGACCAACAATATCCATATCGCCGTTGCGCCATCCGGCGAAGTTACGAAGACGCTCTCAATACTGAAGGCAAGTCCAGCAACCGCAAAAGCCAAGGCGAAATTTGTCCTCGCAACTGACGGTGAAACCCTCGAAGCCGAAAATCTTGCATCAGGCGAAGTGATTGCCTGCACTTATGTTGATTTCCCAAATCATTTCGGCTTCTTTCTCGAACTTGCAGGCATCACGACCACCAAAGCAATCCGTGATGAAACCTTCGATATTCGGGCTACCAGTCGCCTGAATCGCCTATATGTAGAACTTCTGAAAGATAATCCTGACTGGGCTAAATCTGAACGTGACCATGACATGAACCATTTCATGGCACGGTTGATTTTCTGCTTCTTTGCTCAGGATACGGATATTTTCGGCGGCGAAAAGAGTTTTACCGTCACCGTCGAACAGATGAGTGCAAAGGATTCATCAGATACTCATACAGTCATCTCGATGCTCTTTCGTGCCATGAACACTAAAACCGCTGACCGGAAAGCCGAGGGCCTGCCCCGCTGGGCTGACAAGTTCCCCTATGTGAACGGTGGTCTGTTTTCCGGGAGTGCAGACGTACCCTGTTTCAGTCGGATTTCTCGATCTTATCTTCTGCATATTGGTGGATTGGATTGGACAAAAATCAATCCTGACATCTTCGGGTCGATGATTCAGGCCATCGCTGACGATGACGAGCGTGGATCGCTCGGTATGCACTATACCAGTGTCCCCAATATCCTGAAGGTCTTGAACCCTCTCTTTCTTGACGATCTGCGTACTCAACTCGACAAAGCTGGGGACAATGCCCGCGTCCTGCTTAATCTCCGCAAGCGTATGGCACGTATCAGGGTTTTTGATCCAGCTTGCGGTTCAGGCAATTTCCTTGTGATTGCTTATAAGCAGATGCGCGAAATTGAAGCGGAGATCAACCGCAGACGCAAGGAGGCGGGGCGTAAAAGCGATATTCCGCTGACCAACTTCCGGGGCATTGAATTGCGCGAATTTCCAGCCGAAATTGCGCGACTTGCGCTCATTATCGCTGAATATCAGTGCGATGTTCTCTATCGTGGACAAAAAGAAGCTCTTCAGGATCTTCTGCCGCTTAACGCCGAAAACTGGATTACGCAGGGCAATGCGCTGCGCCTTGACTGGTTGGGTGTCTGTCCGCCAACTGGAACGGGCGTGAAGCATCATGCCGAAGACCTGTTTCATACCCCATTAGACCAACCGCAGATCGACTTCGAGAACGAGGGCGGCGAGACATATATCTGCGGAAATCCACCATATTTAGGCAGTCAGTGGAGAAATCCCGAACAACAGGCTGAAATGCATGCCGTTTTCTCCCGGCACACAGACTCTTATAAGGATTTGGATTATGTCGCAGCGTGGTTTCTCAAGGCTGTCGAGTATGGCAAACACGTAGAATGCGCAGTCGCCTTTGTTGCAACAAAGTCAGTGAATCAAGGTCGACAAGTCTCGATGTTATGGCCGCTAATTTTTGATTGCGGTTTTTCCATCTATTTCGCGCATAGGCCATTCAACTGGAAAAATATGGCTTCAAACAATGCCGGAGTTACAGTTGTAATTGTTGGATTAACTAACTCTCGCATTACAGATCGGTACATCTTTGATCATGACACAAAAAGGCTGGCAAAGAATATAAACGCATATCTTCTTGATGCTCAGGACGTGATTGTATCGCAAATGAGCCGCTCTATCAGCGGATTACCGACGATGGATTACGGAAATAAGCCAGCAGACGGAGGCAATCTTATTCTCTCTCATAGCGAAAGAGAAGCGATGCTGAGCAGTTACCCGGAGGCCACGATTTTACTGAAAAAACTTGTTGGGTCACGTGAGTTCACTTCTTCAACCAACAGATGGTGTTTGTGGATTGAAGACGAGCAACTTTCTCTGGCGATGAGCATTCCGCCCATTGCCGCACGGATCAAAAAAGTAAAAGAAGCTAGACAAGCCAGCAAAGGAAAGCAGTCACAAAACAAGGCTGATGAGCCCCATAGATTTGTCTACACGCCTCACAAGGATACAGTTGCTCTAATTGTTCCAAGTATTACTAGCGAAAATCGAGAATACCTTCCGGTCGGATTGGTAAATAATGATACCATTGTCTCCAACAAAGCGGCTGTCATATACGCACCACCTCTGTGGACTCTTAGCATTGTTGCCAGCCGGTTGCATACCCAATGGATCGGTGCAGTTTGCGTTCGAATGCGGAGTGACTTTTCTTATTCCAACACGATTGGCTGGAACACCTTTCCGGTGCCAACACTGACCGAGAAGAACAAGGCCGACCTAACACGCTGCGCCGAAGACATCCTCCTGGCCCGCGAGGCGCATTTCCCAGCCACGATCGCTGACCTCTATGACCCGGAGAAAATGCCCGCTGATCTACGCGAAGTCCATGAGCGCAATGACGAAGTGCTTGAACGCATCTATATCGGTCGCCGTTTCCGCAATGACACGGAGCGTCTGGAAAAGCTGTTTGATCTTTATTCGAAGATAACCGCCAGAACGGGAACAAAAAAGAAGAAGGCAGGCGCAGCATGAGTAGCCTGACGGAAATCGACAAGAGATACCTTGAAAATCTGCTTGGAATGCAGAGCGGCTACGTTCTGGACTATTCTGACCCCACTTTTCATGAGTTCTTTAATCGGCATGGAATCGATATTCACAGTCAGAAATATCAGACTTATGGTTCATCCAAGGCCAAGAAGCTGCGAGCTTTCTGGGAGCAAGATTCTGACGTGCTCGTTGGACGAACGCTCGGTGAGATGCTGGATGTTTATGAGGTCAACTGTGTCCTGAACTCACGTCAGCCGGATGTGTCTATCCTCGAAAAATCCAGAGAAATTGTCGCGCGCCTTACGGGTTCACCTGTGGCGCCCCAAAAAGCCGATACTGTTGATGCATTTCTGCATAGTGAATTTTCCATTCCGAACATCCAGAAACTGCCGATAGAGGCCACTGCCGTTCCGATCATCGAAAATCGTCTGAATGAGGCACGCGTGGCAATGTCTGCTGGTGCGTATCTTTCGACCATTTTCCTATGCGGGAGCGTCCTTGAGGCTGTTCTTCTCGGAGCAGCACAGAAGGAGCCAGCACGCTTTAATCGTGCGTCGGCCAGCCCCAAAACTGCCGATGGCAGTGTGAAGCGTTTTTATGAATGGAGCCTCGCACAGTTCATAGATGTGGCGTGCGAGGTTGGCCTATTGAAACCAGACGTGAAGAAATTCAGTCACGGTCTTCGTGATTTCCGCAATTACATCCATCCATATGAACAGATGGCATCGGGCTTCATGCCAGATGAGCATACGGCGAAAGTCTGTTTCCAGGTATTGAAAGCCGCATTGGCCAGCGTTGCTGGAGAGAGAAAATGAACCTAGAATCAAAATCTGTTCCGTCAGTCTCGGTCGCTTATGCGGCAAATGGTAATTCTACAAAAGCCAATGCCCTGGGCATGCGGCCCATGCAGGAGCGTGCTTACGAGAAACGTGGGGAACAGTATCTTCTCATCAAATCTCCCCCTGCTTCGGGTAAGAGCCGGGCACTGATGTTCATTGCTCTGGACAAGTTGGCAAACCAGGGCCTGAAGCAGGTGATCATCGTCGTGCCGGAGAAATCCATCGGCGCGAGCTTTCATGATGAGCCGCTGAGCAAGTTCGGTTTCTGGGCTGACTGGCATGTCGAGCCCAAATGGAATCTCTGTGATTCACCTGGCACCGATGGCGGCAAGGTCAACGCGGTCGGCACGTTTCTGGAAAGCAGCGACCAGACGCTGGTC
>NZ_LHZU01000039.1 GCF_001580995.1 Acetobacter senegalensis | reverse complement strand
AACCTGCCAACCTGCCAACCTGCCAACCTGCCAACCTGCCACTCTACCAATCTGACCAGACAGGCTTTCCCTTCCCCCTCTGGTTTGATGATTTGCGAGTTAAGGCCGCTTAGTGGGCAACCCCCTCTCCATGCATGATGCGGGCGGAAAGCGCTTCAATCCCCGGCAGGATATCCTGAAGCAGATCACCCGGCGGTTGCGGGGTGTTGGTGACCACTTTGGTGGTGGCAGAGGCCGCAATTTCCGCACGCGCCTTGCGCACTGCGGCGCGGACCCGGTGCTTCCAGCCAGAAGAATGATCATACCCCAGCATCATCAACCCGGCCTGTGCCAGATTTTTCAGGTTTTCAGAAGCAGGCAGGGCATTTTGCAAGGCGGGGTTACGGGCTGCGGTGGCCTGAAACGCGGCATCATTCGCAACCCAGTAAGCCAGTTGCGCCCGCAGGGTGGCTTTCAGGCCCTTCTGTCCTGCGGCATAGGCTGCGGCCTGCCGGTTGAAGGTATCCGCTGCAAAGCTGTCGGGGCTGGCAATGTCTGCCAGCGTATTCAGGTCCTGCTCCGTAGCGCGCTGCTTGTGGCGGATCTGTAAAAACTCGTGATTATGCGCGTAATTCCGCACAGGGCTGGTTACACTCAGCAGCACACTGGCGGGAGCCGTCTCACCCGGAGCCAGCCGAGCAAGCCTCTGGCTGGCTCGGGCGCTGCTTTCCAGCCCCAGTTCTTCCAGCTTGTCCTGCGTTACGGCAAGGCGAGGGTAAAGGGTCTGCCCGTCACAGGCTGAGGCCGGGGACCAGAAGCGCTCGGCAAGAGCGGCCATGCGGGGCCACAGGCGGCTATCCAGCATCTCTTCAGTGACAATTTCCGTCCACAGCGCGGCTTCCGCGCCCAGAACCAGCGCTTTCTGCGCGTCTGTTAGCGGTGTGGTCTGGGTTGTGACTTTGTCGGCAATGGTGCCGCCCGGTCCGGTGGCCTGTGCGGCGGCTTCCGCTTCCGCCATGTTGGCAACATTTCCCAACGGGTCCTGCGCATACGGGATGGCGGCGGGTTGCAGCCGGTCCAGATAATAACCATCAGACACAACCACTGGGTGGCCTGCCGCCGTGGCGGCGGCTGTGCGGGCTGCCCCGCGCCAGATTTCCACCACGGTATCACGCGGGATATCAGCGGCGGTGATCTCATCCCAGCCAATAACCTTCTTGTGGCGGCGGGTCAGCGCCTGTGCAACGCGCGTGGTGAATTCTGCCTGCATTTCCGCAGGTGTTTTGAAACTATGTGCCTGCATATAGGCATGAATGTGTGGGGACGTTGTCCATTGCTTGGCCACAACCTCATCCCCGCCTATGTGAAAATATGCATCCGGGAATAGGGATGCCATTTCTCCATACAGCGCTGTGACAAAGCGGTAGGTGGCGGGGTTGGTCGGGTCCAGCGCGGCGCGGTTTTTCTCGGCCCGGTCTTCCATGTTCAGTGGGGCCTGTGCCGCGTAACGCGGATAGGCTTCCAGCAGGGCAAAGGTATGGCCCGGCGTGTCAAATTCGGGCACCACGCGGATGCCCCGTTCCGCCGCATAGGTGACAAGGGCCCGGATCTGCTTTTGCGTATAATACGCCCCGTGTGACGCCACGGTGTGCAGGCGCGGGAACAGGCGGCTTTCAACCCTGAAGCCCTGCCCATCAGAGAGGTGTAGGTGCAGCACATTCAGTTTCACCATTTCCATGGCGTCAATCTGGCGCTGCAACGTGGGGATGGACATGAAATGGCGGCTGACATCAATCATCAGCCCGCGCCAGCGGAAGCGGGGGGTATCATTCAGGCTGGCATGGGTTAACACCGCGCCAGTAGCATCCCGCCCGGCAAGTTGCAGCAGGGAGGCCAGACCATGCAGAATACCCACCGGCCCGGCAGCATCCAGCGTTGCGCCAGAAGCTGAGACAGTCAGCGCATACTGCTCCTGCATGTCCAGAGCGGGAAAGGCACCGTCTTTCCCGGCGCAATGGAGCGTGATGGTAAAGGCCGAGGCATCCGCAGAGGATGAGACAAATCTGATCGGCTGGCCTGTCAGTTTTTCAAGGCGGGTGCGGAAGCGTTCAACCGCCGTGACCAG
>NZ_LHZU01000021.1 GCF_001580995.1 Acetobacter senegalensis | reverse complement strand
TAACCTGAAGGCCGCAGGTTCAAATCCTGCCCCCGCAACCACTTCCATCATAAATCACTACAAATCGACGTCTGATCGCCATGAAATACTGGCTCATCAGACAGTTACACGCGTCTCGGCCCTCGAAAGAAGGCCGAGCGATCACGCGCGTCTGCGCTACGCCATGGCCTACAGGGCCGCCTCAATTGGTTTCTCCGATCGTTTTCAATATTCATCGAAGGAACCAGATCAATGTATGAAGATCAGGAAATGCGTGAGGCAATCCGTGCCCGAATGAAGGGCCGGATACGCTTCAATGTCGCTACAGACAGGATCGAAGTGATCGTCGGGGAGCCGGACGAACTTCTCCGGTGGGAGCCGATCAACCGGCTCACCATGCTCCAACATCTTCCACCGTCGGTGGTGGAGAGGCTTTGGGACATGTTTGCCGATGCGGCAGGCTCAGGCTTCTATGCCGAAGATCGGTTGGCCGGGGTGAAATTTCTTGGGTTACACAGAGTGGCAGAGTACCTTGAGGAGGAGGAAGGCATCCGGATCGACGAAATCCCGATGCCTTCGTTCTCAGCACCAGCACCAGCTGTGAGTCTCGACACCTATCTTGCGGGGCGAGATCGGACAACAATCGCCGAAATCCTGAAGGCCGTTCCAGACACCGTCGAAAAGGAACTCCCTCTCAGGCTCAAGGAAGCTGGATGGGAGCCACGGCGCTCAGCAACAGAACGCTTCTGGGTGAAAATCAAAAACAGATAATCCTCTTTCTCAGGATGAGAAGAGGGAAATCATCCTTCAACATGCCGGCGGCTTCCATCCGCGAAGCCGCCGGATACCGCTTCAGTATCAGTTACCCCTTTTCATGATGAACCAAGGAGAACTCAAGAGACGGGTAAGGGCCTTCCTATGGAAATATTTCGTGCGAAGGGTAGAATGGGGGGAAGAACGAACCCGCTACGCGGGATTGGTGCGG
>NZ_LHZU01000052.1 GCF_001580995.1 Acetobacter senegalensis | reverse complement strand
GTTGCCATCAGCCGGCGGCGGGGGCGGCGGGGGGCAATGTTCGTCTTCTTTTTTGGCCGCAATCTGAGCCAGCTGCTTCTTGGTCAGCACATCATGAATCTGCACTTCTTTCTGAAGGTGCTGGGTTTCACGGTTGGTGCGCAGCGTGTCCAGTTGTTGCGTAAGGGCTGTCAACTGGTTGGTGTCAACCTGGCCGGGTGTGGTCAGTAGGGTGCGGATCTGTTCATGGATGCTGCGTTCCTGTTCCATGTCCGCTTTTGGATCAGGGCGGTTGGCTTCCATGATCGCCTTGATCTTCTTTTTCTGGGAAGACGTCAGTTTCACGCCATCCAGAGAAAGGATGTGGCCGTGCGGATGGCACATGCCATGGTGCGGCGGGGGAGGTGGCGGCGGCGCGGATGTATCATCAGCGCGGGCCAGAGAGCCTGCCGCCGTGAACATTCCAAAAGTAAGGGCCGTGGCCAGCAAAGCTTTTTTCATTCCAAATGCCTTATATCGTCATTCAATGGGAGAGGCTCTGTGCAAGCATCTCTCCATGGAGCCATGATAGGAGGAGATATGTGGTCATAAAATGGCGCATTTGTGGAGGAAGCGATAAAATGATGAACCTCCCTTAACAGGTGCCAAAGTGGGCAAAATGCCGATATTTAATCAGAAAAACGAATAAATAGAACTTATTTAGAAATAAAATAAGAAAATATAAGGGAATAAAAAATCAGACCAAAATTGTTCTGTTACTTGTGATATAAAATATAGAATTGACGTACCAAGAAAAAAGAGTAGCGTCCCTAAACAGAGGTTGCTGCGGTTCCTGCATAGATGGAAAGCAGAAAACTTCATGTTTTTATGCTGCCTGCGGCCAGAATGGTTTGAAAGAACCTGTTTTTCCCGCTGGCGCACAATGGAGGCATGGATATGGGCTTGTACGGCGCTATCATTTTTTTCGGTGTGGATCTCATTCTGTTCGGGCTGGGGCTGCATGACATCAATTTCGCTGCATTTGCAGCCGCGTTTGTGCTGCCCGGCATTATCATGGGGGCCTACGCGGGCCACGGCGTGAAGCAGGACAATATCGAACAGGCCTGAACCTGTTTGCAGTCCGCTTGAAACAGACTGAAGTAATGCCTGCATGGTCCGCACCATGCAGGCATTTTTTATGCTGACGTATTTGTCCCGTAGGCTTCCTTCCGCTCACGTGACAATGTCACACTCTTAAATTCTAGGGATAAATACGCAAAGCATCCTATGTTTACTGAGATTTTGCGCTCAAATCCTTTATAAACCATTCTGATTAATCAGAGAGGGCATCTCTCGCCAGTTAGCAGCATCTCTCAATATTCATGTGGTGCACCTCTTTTTCTGGCTAACAGAAGAGGTACACACGTGACGGAGCTTATATAGTCAACTGTTCTTGAACGGGCTGAGCCAAACGCCCTTGGTTGCGCAAGCATTGCACAGATAATGATAGCGCACCTTGAGGAGGGCACTGGCAGGCTTCACTGTGCCGCAAGGCAAGAATGCCTTTTGGCAAAGGTGTCTGGTTTGCCATGGCCAAGAATTATCGCACTCAGAGGCAGATCTTGTTGGTGCATGGCTATGGGGCGGATCACTCAGCGAGTGCGCGCATCATGCTGTCTTTCTGCCCAATCAGACCGGGATTCCTCGCTCAGGAGGTCATCCAAATAACTGCTTTTGAGTGCGGAAAGCACGTTGCGGAAATAGTAAGCTACAAAGTGTTCGTTAAAATGATCATTATTATTGGTGTTTCTTTTTTCTTCAGAACCAGGGCCCCTGCGCAGAAATTCAACAGTAAATGATGAAGCGGCATTGATTAAAGCCACTTCTATTTCTGGTCTGGTCGTATAGGGCATGGAAATAGGCTCCGCAATTCTGAGTTTAGGCAGGGCACTAACGCCCGCACCCAATACGTTTCAGATTAACGGACGTTCATAAATATTTTTTGTTATATGCACTGGAGGAAAGTCAAACATGCAGAATGTATCTCAGTTTGAGCGCCACCGGACAGCGCTCCAGTAGCACGGATACGAACACCGAGGCTGACATATCCGGACATAGGCCAGATGATGCTGGAACACATCGGCTCCATGAGCGCTGCGTGTGCATGCGGGAAGCAAGAATGTGGAGGCCACCCTGCGCCTGTCCGATGTGCGCCGCTGCAAACCCTTGCACTGCTTTATTCTGGGCGTCGTGGAGGGTGTAGCGTGACGAAAAGGAATTTTCCCGTAGGCCAGAAACACGCTTTGCAGGGTATGGTGAGTTTTCCAGTCCGGACAGAGGCTTGGCGGAAGCAGGATGCACGCCATCACGGGCCATAATATGCTGTCAGAGGCGGAGTGCCATACCAGAGAAGCCAATTAGAAACTGCTGGCCGAATCTGCTTGGAAGATGCTGAGGAGCCTGAGCACGGAACGGCCCAAAAGGGGTCGACAAAAGACCGAGTGTGAAAACTTTAGGAGAAAAAGTTTTCATTCATGCCGGAAAATTTAATGAAAACAGTGTTTTACAAGGGCGGGTGGTGGAGCTGAGGGGAATCGAACCCCTGACCTCCTCATTGCGAACGAGGCGCTCTCCCAACTGAGCTACAGCCCCGCCTGTATGGTTTTTGGGTGTATAGGGCTTACTAATAGCGTGTCAAGCTGTATTGTGGCATGGTTTTGGCATGGAGGTGTTCGCCTTCAATGCTGTGAATTCAAAGGAGTTGCCGCTTGCTGTTTGGCCTTTTTTCACTGTTGATGCGGTTGCTGAACATTTATTGCTGGATTCTGCTCCTGTCCTGCATTTTCATCAATCTTTGCATGTTCGGCATTCTGGATAGCCGTAACCAGTTGGTCTGGAAGGTGGGCGTGTTCTTTAATCGCCTGACAGAACCGGTGCTGGAACCCGTGCGGCGCCTGTTGCCCATGCCGGGGGGGATAGATTTCAGCCCCATGGTTGTGTTGCTGGGTATTCAATATGTTGTGCAACCCATTCTGGTTGAATTGTTCCGAATGCTGATAATGCGTTATACCAATTTGTTTTGGCTGTGACTCAGGGGGGGTACACAT
>NZ_LHZU01000024.1 GCF_001580995.1 Acetobacter senegalensis | reverse complement strand
CTGGCCGATCTGCTCACCCGGAACATCCGCCCCCACCGTGGACGACTCAGCCTGATTTTTCTGAATCTGGCGGCCTTTGCCCGGTTCGACCCCAAAAAACCCACCCTCTCCCGCTTTGTTGAAGAGGACATGAACCGCCTGTGGTGTGCTGATCTTGTGCATTCCTCCCACACATCGGTGGAAATGGAGCGCGTGCGCGAGATTATTCCGATCATGGAAACAGTGGATGCCCTGCTGGACCTCCACTCCATGCTCTGGCCCTCTCCCCCCGCCTATCTGTGCGGCCTGACGGAGAAAAGCCATGCGCTGGCCTGTGCTCTTTCCGCAGCACACCCCAAACCGCCGCTGGTGGTGCAGGATGGCGGGCATGAGGATGGCCCCCGACTGATTGATTATGAACGCTTTGCCTCCAACCGCACTGGGGCAACCGCCTGCCTGCTGGAAGCTGGCCAGCACTGGCGGCCGGAAAGTGTTACCACTGCGCACATAGCCACACAGCTTTTTCTGGAACAGATGGGCCTTCTATCCCCCCAGCCCCTCTGCGCCACGCCAGCAGGCCCGGCACGCTGTGCGGTTGTCACACATACCGTGCTGGCGCACAGCAGCCGTTTTGTTTTCACCCGTGCCTTCCGCAGCGGTGATGTTGTCAAAAAAGCCGGTAGCCTCGTAGCCTTTGACGGGCAGGACGAAATCAGAACCCCTTACAGCAACTGCCTGCTGGTGCTGCCCAATTTGCGCCCCATGCGCGGCCATACTGCTGTCAGACTGGCCCGACTTGTAGATTCCGCCTGAACAGCCCAACACTTTTACAAATTCTTTCCGCCATCTTCCGCCCCTCTCGCAGCAGGCTGATGAGAGGGACGATCTTGCAGAGTGCGTTTTTCAGCCCTGAGGCGGCTTTTTGACCGTGCGGGCCAGTTCCGCCAGCGCCGTGATCTGCGTTACCAGAAAATCCCGCGTTTTCTGGTCCGTCAATTCAAGACGGTCAGTATCAAACTTTCCTGTGGCCTGCCCTATCATCACTTCAGGCCGGTTCA
>NZ_LHZU01000005.1 GCF_001580995.1 Acetobacter senegalensis | reverse complement strand
CGCTACCTGAGCCTGATCTGGGCAGTGGCGAGCGCGAGATCATGGAGCCACGTAATGATGCAGAACATTGGCTTTTCGGAATCTGGGCTGAAACTATTGGAAACAAGAATTTCGGCGTGACGAATGGATTTATTGAGCTGGGAGGAGATTCGCTCTCAGCCATGAGGATTGTTTCTGCAATGAATATCGAAGCAACTGATCGATATATGCTCAACCTTCTCAATAATGGGTCCGTCATCTCTCAATTAGAGCTTCTGGCCCACCAGCCACGCCATTCTGCTGAACTCCAAGGATTGCAGGATTTCATGCAGGTCCTTTCTGGAAAGGACAATTAATATGAAGAACGCTTTTGATTCCCGGAAAGCTGCGGAATTTCGTAAACTCTCCGAACAATATATCGAACTTGATTCTATCAAAAAACAGCAGTTCAGAGCAGCAGTCAGACAGGCTTCCATGGATTGGAAAGCCTTCCCAATTGTTGAGGGCGGCGATCACCGACAGTTTCTACTGTCATATGCTCAGGAGCGTTTATGGTTTTTGTGGAACCTGCTGCCT
>NZ_LHZU01000044.1 GCF_001580995.1 Acetobacter senegalensis | reverse complement strand
GTGGGCGTGGGCGTGGGCGTGGGCGTGGGCGTGGGCGTGGGATCACGATGCACACAGCAGCCCGGTTGGGAAGGAAAAACTGCTTCCGTGAGGCAACACTCCCTGGAGGCGGGCCTCGTCGGCGCCGCTGCCATCGCCATCGCCATCGCCATCGCCATCGCCATGAGAGTGGGCGCAGCCACATTGTTCGCGTCACCCCCCGGTGTAGGGATTATGGCATGGCGCTCAGTTCCACGAGCATCCACCCGGCGGAGGTGTAAATGGCCGGGGCGTCATCCTCCGCGTCAAACACCATCACGCCGGGGGCCGGGTTGGGTTGGGCCTTGATGCTGGCGCGGGAGAGCGTGGGCAGATGCACGCCCGCATTGGGGGTGATGGTGCCTGCCAGGGTCTCGTTCCCGTTACTGTCGAGCTGGCGCAAGGGCGTGCTGCCTTTGGCGTCAGTCAGCCCCGTGGCGGTGTAGCCGGTGGTCATGACCGCCGTAGGCTCCCACGCAACGCTCTGGCCATCCCCAAGCCGGAGCGCATTGGCGGTGGAAAGCCCTGTAAGATTGACACCAATGCCCGCGCTGCCGGTAAGCGTAATGGCGCTGGCTGCGCTATTGTTCAGGCTGGTGGTCATACCGCTGTTGCGCGTGCTGCCGGTTACGGTTTCATTGCCGCTGGCATCAAGCGTGCGCAGGGGGGTGCCGTTCTGGCTATCCTGCAACTGGCCGCTGGCGTATCGGGTTTGCACGGATGCCGTATGCTCCCATGAAATGGCCTGACCATCCTCCACGCGCAGGGCTTCCGGCGTTGTCAGGCCCGTGGTGTCCAGCCCGATGGCGGCGGTGCCTTTGGCCACGTAGGCCGGTGCCGTGGGCTGGGTGAGGCTGACAATGGTCTGGCTGTTTTGCAGGCTGCCCGGCAGGGTCTCGTTCCCGCTTGTATCCAGCGTGCGAGCCACACCGGCGGCGACCTGTTCCGTCAGTTTCCCGTTGGCAAAACCGCTGTGCACAACAGCCGTTGGCTCCCAGGAGAGGGTTTGGCCCGCTGCCAGGCGCAGGGCCTCCGGCGCGTTCAGGCCGCTCAAGTTCAGGCCAAGCTGGGCCTGGCCGTTCAGCGTCCATGCCACGCCGCTGCCAGCGTTGCTGATACTGGTTGTGACATCCCCCTGCATGCCAATGGCCAGCAGGTTGGCGGTATCATACCAGTAGCGCAGGGTGTAAGCGGCGGAATCAAACTGAAAATGCGGTTTGTGATCATCACTGAACGCAAGGTTGCGGTTGGCCCCTATGTTCAGCACCGGCGCGTTATTGACGGGCGTGCTGCGGGAGAGATCAATCCCTGCGGTATCAAACCGGCCTGCGGCGTCAATCAACGTACCATATGTGCTGGTGGCGTCATTATTGCCAATGGCAATGCCTTTGCCCACCTTGCCGGGTGTGCCATCTGCACTGGTTCCGGCTATCTGTAATTGCAGGCCAATACGCCAGCCTACGGGATCATCCCCATTGGCGTAAACATCGACCTCCCGCCCCACCATGCTTCCGGCAACAGAAGACGCCTGCCCGGTCTCATCACGCGCTTCATCATACCCCGCCCAGATCTGCGAGCGTGAGCCCTTGCCATCGGCCAGCGCATCTGCCGGACGCTGGGCCAGACTGGCCTGCGCCACATGCTGCCCGGCCCCGAAGGCGGAACTGTTCAAAACTGTAGAATGGCACCACACATAATCATTCAGGGCGGCTCCTTCTGCCGGAATGGTGCAGTTCCCTTTTTCCAGATTCATCACAAATCCGGTGGTGCCGCCCGTGTGGGTGACATCCAGATCCTTACGGAGCACGGGGGGCATATCCGCACGGCTTTCTCCGCGTGCAAAATACTTGCCGCCTTCAAGCGTGCTTTCAATCACATCCGTGCCGAGGCTGGTAATGGGGGCACCATCTGCCAGCGTGGTGCCGTTGATCTGCCACAGGGTTGGTGTCTCGCTTTGCAGGGGCGTGGCGAGGTGAAGCACCCCTGCGGGAATACGCACCATGCTGCCCGCTGGCACCGCTGCCTTGGCGGCCTGCAAGGCTGTGCTGTCATCACTGGTGCCATCCAGCGTAATGCCAAAATCTCCAGCGCTTGGCTGTTCGGCAAAACGCGCGGACAGCGGGCGCTTGAGGGCACCACTCAGCGCGCTGCCTGCTGTGGCGGCCGTGACATCCCCCGCAACTGGGGCGGTGAAACGCCCTGCGGCATCCAGCCCTGCAACACCATTGGGCTGGTTCTTGTCAGACTGCTGCACGCTGCCATCCGCCATGGCACCTATCTGACCAATGGTGGCGTTTTGCCACAACGAGGGCACAGCGGTTGCAGGGTCTATGCCGCCCGGGGGCCGCGTGGGCGCATACGTTTCCGGCGTGGCGGCTGTGGCGGCTGTGGCGGCTGTGGCGGCTGTGGC
>NZ_LHZU01000056.1 GCF_001580995.1 Acetobacter senegalensis | reverse complement strand
ACACCCCAGAAAAAAGGGTCTTCCCAGCATACCGGCAACGGCAAAAACCGCAGTCACTAAACGGTGCCTGAATCACTTTCCTCGAAAAACAGACCAAAAACCGCAGAAACTCTAACGGTCCGCCCATATCATTACCTAACTGCATCGAAAACACGGCCATTACCGCCCGAAAACCATCACCAACGACCGCACAGGCCGGTCCGGAAACCCACCCGCATAAAAGACCCCGGATTCCTGCCCGACCGGCCTACAGACCGTTTCTAAGGCCTGTTTGCGGCATGATCGACGAACACATGCACCACAAAAACTCCAAAATGGGTCAAATCTATCCCCGCAAGGGATTTAAGGCACGATACCGCATTTTGGTGCGCAGGGCGCACGCAAAACGCCGAAAAACGACGGTTATCCGCCATTTTTCGTGTGGTCCTTCGGACGTCGCCGGATGCGCGCCTGACGGCGCGACTTTGGCCCTGCCAAAGTCTGCATCCTCGAAACCGGGAGACGAGGTCTGAGAGAAGACGGTCGGACAGGGCGACATCATCGGTCCTGAGGGCTTGGCGATGAAGGGACTGGTCCCTTCGTTCCCAGAGAGAAGGATTACCGCGCGGGCCTGTGTGCTCCCGCCGTGTCCTTCCTCGCCTTTCAGGACATGTTTCATGACACGACTTTCGTCTTCCTTTTTCTCTCCCGCCTCGACGGTCAGTGCGTTCCGCTCTGACGGCGTGGGACAACTGGCGTCCCTTCGCCTGCGTCTGCTCAGCTGGTGGCCAGCCAGACCCATGACCGGCTTTGCCGAGGGCAGCCGCTTTGTGGTTGTGGTGCAGAATATCCTCTGGACCCCGCTCACCGTTTCGACGGTGTGGGATTACGTCCGCACGATGGAGCTGCATCATGACGCCAGCGGACGGCTGTGCTTCGATGAACCGCTGGTCTTTGCCGAAGAGGGCATGGACGCACCAAACGCCATCGCCGTCTTCAACTACCATTTCCTGCGGCGCTTCCTCGCGGATGACGACCCCGCTCTGACCCTGCCGGGCCTGTGCCTGCATCGCGCGGCGCGGGAACTCTGGCCGCATCTGATGTTCCACACGCCGATGAGTCTGATCGTGCATGCCGCGTCCAGCGGGTGGCTGGCGGGTCTCGCACCGGAAGACCTGCTGGGACTGACGGATCCGCAAAGGGATCTGATGCTGGTCGACGCCCTGAGCCGGCAGATCAATCCGTCGAACCTGATCTGCCTGTCGGCCTCCACAGCGGTGGAGGCGGCCCCTGTCATCAACGGTCTGGCTGTTGATCCGCGCTGGTTCAGCACGGCGTGCGCGCCCGGCTACAGCCTGCAGGCGGGACTGGAACATCTCGGTGTGCTCGAATGTCCCGAAGAGGATGATCTGCTGCCGTTCGATCTGTCTTGCCGGGGCCACTGAACGCTTTTTCTTTCTATCCCAGCCCCTGCTTTTTTCATGGCCTGCCCCAGACGATTGTTTCGGTCACTGGACGCTTCAGGAGCGTGCCGGTGTCGATCTGCGTCTGCAGGGCAGGCTGGAACAAGGATTATCCCTTATGTCTGCCGAACATTTCTCTCTGCCCCGCACTGGCCTCGACCGGCTGATCGATGTCTGGCTGCAGATGCACGACGTGCTGCTGCCGGCCCTGTGTGTCGTCCGCGATGACGGTCCTGACGACACGCTGTCCTTTGGCCGCCCGCTGGAAGGCCATGTGCTGCTGCTCGGTGATCTTCTCGAAGACTTCGGCGAGATGCTTCAGGAGGTCATGGACAGTCCCGCTTCGGCATGAGTGCGGGGCCTCTGCTCTGCCTCTTTCTGGTCGTCAGGCCATCCTCCTCAAACCCAGATCAACACTCTGCCATCGGACAGAAACCTTTCTGTCCGATGGCTCTGCACAGGATTTTCATTATGCGTTATCAGACCTCACGCCACCATACAGGCTCACATAGCGTATCCCGCGCCATCCGCCGTCTTCGCCACACCCGTCGTCTTTCGCCGTGGGATGCAACGGACGAGGACCTCCAGTTCATGGCAGCACTCACCGAACGGCTGGGCGCACCGCCTGTCTCGAACATGATGCGTTATTGCGGCCCCGAGGCCCGGCATCTGGACCAGCTGGGTGAAAGCCTCGGTGACTGGCGGCGGATGCTGGAGGCGCTCGCCCGGCGTTATCCGGATCTGCCACGATCGGGACAGCGGGCGTCCGATGGCACGACACTGGATTCCGCGCCCGAGCGGATTGTCTGGGAGACCCTTGTGCAGATGGTTCCCGATGAACTGGAGCTGTGCTGCCATCCCTGGCTGGAAGACGGGCGGTATCTGCGCAGCGATTTCGGTCTCTGCGCACCTGATGAGGGGCCCCCTCTGGTTTGTATCGAAGTGATGGGCATGCTGGGCTCCGACCGGATCTGCCGGGCGGATGTCGAGGAAGCCTCTCTGGACCGTCTGGCGAAGAAGCAGGACTGGTTCAGTCAGCCGGGCCGTCCGCTGCTACGCGTGATCTGGCTCGACATGATGGCGCACCCGGACTGGCTGGAGGCCATCTGCGCGGAAGCCATCGAAGCGGCTGTCGCGCAGCTTGTCTGTGGCAGGAAGAAGTTTACCGAAGTGAAGGAGGGAATGCCGGGACGGAACTTCCGGCAAGAAAAGCGAGGCTCTCGTCCTGCTTCACGTTGGCGAGCGCGTGAGTGAATAAAGGACGGCTGTCGTCCTTCAGCCTCCCCGATGGGAGGATGGTTACCGCTCAGTCGTTTTTGTCATCATATGGCGGCAGCAGTTCAGGCTCTGGCTTGTCCTGCTGTCTGTCAGCTTCCTGTGCTTTTTCGATCCGGGTTGCACGCCACAACAGGACGGGAGCCGCAAGGAGAAACAGAATGCCGGAACCGGGCGTGAAATAGAGATGGAAGGTCGAGAACGCAAAAAAGAAGCTGCTTGTCTCTGTCTGCGATGATTGCAGAAAAACGTAGATCTTGACCAGACAGAACAGCGCCATGCCCCATGACGCACGATCACAGTAAAGGCGGGGGACATTGAAGGAGGCACGTTTCCGGCTCAGCCACGATGCACCAAAACAGGCGATGGTCACCCAGAGCGTTACACCCAGAATATGAAACCCGCTGAAGCCGGCGTGCTGAACCGAATTCATGCCGCGTTCGACATGGCGGTAAGCACAGGACAGAAGCCCCGCCAGAACGGTGCTGCCCAGCGCAGCCAGGACAGGTTCCTCCGGGGTCTCCCAGAACAGACCCAACCGGGCCCTGATCCCTTCAAAATCGATGTCATCCTTGTCCATGGCGGGTTCTTTTTATTCTGTGTCGATGACGACGTGTAACTGATAGGCGTGACTGGCTGCCGACCAACTCCATACAGGCGTCTCTGGACCCGGTCCACCGAAACTCAGATCGTGAACCCCGTCATGATGGCTTTCCAGAATGGCAATGGCGGCAGCAGAGTTCTGCCAGACGACATGATGCGTTCTGTCGAGCAGGGTGTAACGGGCGCCATCTCCCCCGAAGCAGGCCGGATCCTCTTCGATGACTGCCGTGAGGGTACCAAGAGTACCGCCGACATCGAGAGACAGGATTTTGGGTGTCACGCGTGTCCCGCACAGATCGTGATACTGTCCGGCTGTTTTCGTGAGGTCGGGGACGGCCTTCAGGGTGGCGGTATCCGAGGCTGTGGCTGGTCGGGCCTGTTCCGCGCTGAGCCAGTGGGCGTGCGCAATCATCTGTCTGTCGCTCTGACTGGCCGCCTGAGCGTGAGCAGAAACAGTGAGCAGCGACAGGGCGGAGAACAGGGATAGGGACAGGGACAGGAAAGGTTTCATGAAGGGAGTCCGTTTCATGGAGGAAGCAGATGTCACCCGGCACCCGGCATCCGAGATGGAGACCCGCAAAAACCGGTAGCGTTTGGACGGCTATGGTGATTCATTG
>NZ_LHZU01000014.1 GCF_001580995.1 Acetobacter senegalensis | reverse complement strand
GCCCTGATATCAGGGCGTGGCAGCAGTAGCCGGGCGTGCGGCCAATGTGCCAGGAATGGTGACAGATGTTACGGATGGGGCGCTTTGTGGAACCACTGTCTGCGTTGGGGCAGCCGTTGCCGCCCCAGTGGTGACACCATCTGCCATGGCGGCACCCTGCGCATTTGTCATGGCGGAGGCATGCAGGAGCGTCTGCCGCTTGATCTGCGGTTGCCTGAAGCCGGAAACCGGACCTAACGGACTGTTGGAGACTTTCTGCATATCCGGCATGGGGCGACGCACACACCCGCGGGTAATGACGGAACACACGCCATCCGCGCCAAGAATTTCATCATTATCGCCACTGTAATGCAGGTCCACCACCTCACCATTGGCAATGCGGATATCGGCAATGCAGGTCTTGCCCGCGCCGCCCAGTGTGGTTTCTACAATATTCACCATGGATTGCAGCGGGATAAAGGTGGAATCATTGGTGGCGGGAATATTCAGCGTGCGCGAATATTCCAGAACCTCCGTGCCGTCCTCCAGCTTTTTCACCTTGTCCGGCACGCCCACGCAGCCCTGCACATCACTGCTGCTCATGCCAATAAGGGAAAGCTGGGCCCGGTGCGCCGTGCGGGAATCAAAATATCCGCAGCCCGTCAGCCCCAGTGCGGGCAATAATAATCCTGCCGTCAGGGTTTTCCTGCTCACAACAGCAGCGCGCAGGGCGGAAAACAGGGCAGGGGCAGCGGCGGGCTGGGCACAGCGAAGGCGGAACGTCATGGAGGG
>NZ_LHZU01000033.1 GCF_001580995.1 Acetobacter senegalensis | reverse complement strand
GTGGGGGGACGCCACGCTGCCCCTTGTCGCCTTTCAGGGCGCGCCATTATCATGCGCGGCATGACCGAAACGCTGACTGGCCCGTTCACACTTGAGAAAGACATCCGCAAAAGCCGTTTTCTGGCGCGGGCCACACCGGCACGCAGCGCTGAGGAAGCTGACGCCTTCATCAGCCAGATTGCAGCCGCCGAACCTGACGCCACACACCATTGCTGGGCCTGGCAGATTGGCCCCCTTTGCCGCTGTCATGATGCAGGCGAACCCTCCGGCACGGCGGGACGACCGATTTTGCAGGTTATTACCGCCCAGAAGCTGGATTTTGTGGCAGTTGTGGTCAGCCGTTGGTTTGGCGGCATCAAACTGGGCGCAGGCGGCCTGATCCGCGCCTATGCTGGCACGGCGGCGGAATGCCTGCGCGAGGCCCCCAAGGAAGCCATTATCGAGCGTGTGACGCTGACATTCCACATTCCGTTTTCACTGCTGGCCATTATTCAGGCCCGCTTGCAGGAATGGGGGCTGGAGACCGCGACACCCGAATACGACGCGACAGGAGCGCAGTTTGTGCTCACCCTTCCCGCCGCACAGCAGGAAGACCTGACACATCGCCTGCAAGACCTGACAAGCGGTCAGACGAACGTTTCTGTTGTGGAAGCGTGAGAAGCGCCGCAATCACGGCAGAAAGTGCTCTTGGCCCCACAGCCTCACAATGCTGCAGGGCAAGCCGTGAAAGGGAAGATCAGCGCGGCGTTACCCAGCCGTTCCCCGTGGAGTCGCCAAGCTGGCCAGACCCATAGGGGCCGCTGCTTTCATAAGCAGAACCATAACGGGAAAGATCTGACCCCGTGATGGAGTCACGATGCACCTTGGCCAGATGGTCTGGATCATCCCCATGGTTGAACTCCATGGACGGCGCATCCTGATACCCCGGGGGCAGATTACGATGCCCATGCACGGTTCTTTTTTCAGCAGAACTTCCGCTCTGGGATGAACCGGAAGAGGCAGACCCTTCCCCGAAGGAAATATTGTTATCCGGCGTCAAAGATGGGTCACCAGGCGCGGCAGATGCGCCGGAAGCCAGACACACACCAAGGCTGAGACCCGCCAGCAGCAGGAAAGATGATTTACGCAGCTGCGCCATTGCGCGTCACCCCGTGGAAAAAAGTGATCCTAACCTGTGCCCTCAACTTTGTGGCGCAGGCGGCATGGCGTTACTATCGCACCAACTCACGAAAAAATCCAATCAGCGTTACTTTGCCTTCGGCGTTACGCGTGAACGCTCCTATAGTGCTGATCTTGTTGGGGTTTCAGGATGAGTTACCACTCTCCTGCCCCACGGGCAAACGCCATGCCATGTGAACAGCCCGCTCATTCTCTTTACGCATTCCCGGCCCACTCGTTGCGTGGGCGGCTAGATTAACGGAACAAAATTTGCGTATTGGCCGCGTTTTGGACATAAAGGCAGCCCCTTGCTGCCATTTACGGCTGTAGGGACTGTTATCTTTATACCGAACGCCACATCTTCAAGACAGATAGAACTGACAGGATCAAGTCCATGAGTGCCTCGCTCGCCCAGCCCC
>NZ_LHZU01000045.1 GCF_001580995.1 Acetobacter senegalensis | reverse complement strand
CTTTCGTACGCCTCGCGGCGCCCGAAACCCTTCAGGCAAGCAGACAGACTGCTTTCGCCTCATTTAAGGCATAAGTGTCTACGGACAGCTCTCTCCATAGCGGACATGAGCAGTATGATCTCTAGCGATGAGCAGGGCCGGGAACTACCAGTCCGATCTGAATGACGACAAGTGGCGAAGAGAATATCTGCAAAAATTTTACGAGAGATCAATAAAAGCCGAGACTGATTGGATTGAGTCTCTCAAGAACAATGTCGAAAGGCTGGTTGCAAAAAGTCGGATAATACGCGATTCATAAATAGGCTGTTTGCAATTTTAGGATTTAAATTAGTGGATAAGCATCTGGTAGAAATAATTAAGCCAGGAATTTATAAAAACCTAAATTCATATTGGGCTATGCACTACTGCTCTATACTAGAAACACTGTACGAACATAAAACTATAGAACACGGATTCCAAAGAGGCTACATGGAAAATATTGATCCAACACTAGCAAATCTAGCTGCCAAAGCGGGGTTTGCATTCTTCTTTGCAATTAAGAATTCATTGCAGAACTTTGGTCTTCAAAGCTTACTCTGCCACTACCTTGTTAGTAGCGAGGGCCGGTCAATTTTTAAAAATATTGTAGAAAAAATTTCTGACCTACATAATTTCGATTTTCTCAGTGAAACTCAAGAGTACGGAGTTTTTGTGAGCGCTAAAGACTTTCGAAGTGGGGAGCGGTTCATAAGAGAAAATAATCCAATTTTGCTTGGATGGAAAGATCTGCACTACAATGATGCGGTAGAAAAAGTGCATTATGCCGATTTATGTATACTTCTCAAAGGGATTGATCGAAATTTTGCAATACTAGGGGAAGTAGAAGGAAATCACGGTGGTGACCTTTTATTGAATTCTTTTTGGTCTAGAAAGAGGAGTGAGTACTACTCATTTGGAATTGGCGTAAGAAGCCACGCAAGAAATCTAACGATTAACCCGCATGAACCCCTACCTCCAGCAATAATAAATGGTCAATGGACTCGTACAGAGTACGGCTGGAAGTACGTCATAACAATAGATAGCTTGCATTCAATAGTTCGAGATTTCCATGATGCCATAGGGACCATTCAAACTCTAATGACGTTGGGCCCACGACAAAGAGCAAATTACGACCCCTCATTACTCCCTGTTCTAAATCTGATTAAAAACAAGTGGGATGACCACATATTAGATATTATTGATGAACTTCGCTCTATGTTATCTTTTGATAAGATGGCTACGTTAAGAACAAATCCATTGCCGGCTAAAGTTGTCCCCAGCATAATAACTTGAAATAATAAAATTTAATATTTTATTGTTGGTTTCTTTGTCAAAAAAGCAACAATTTCTTATGTGCCGTTTCGCAAGTCTCATCTGCTTGAGGTTCGGCCCGAACGCGCTGTCAACAATCGAGTGCAGCGAACTTTAACTTCAACACGAAGTCCTCCAACTTGACGCTCTCCTTCTGACAGAAAGCGGAAATATTTTGCCAGGTCAAGTAATAGGAAGGTTGTCGGATCCAGACATGATATTCGTCCGTGCCGCTATCTGTCCCGAACAGATCAATGCCGCCTATATCATAACGCTCAAGGGCATCTCCCTGCTTCTTCAGATTTTGCGGACTTATGCTCAGCGCTGCAGCTGCGTCGTCGACATGGACATGGATCGTGTCGTCGACTTTGAGTTTGAGTTTGATCGCGCGACGAATGATCGCGAGAATGAAAGCGAGATGGTCAGGCGGAATGATTTCCAGCTTCTCGATTAATGCACTAACTTGTTTCCTGCGGGCGGGCTTGTCGGTGGGCTCCAAGCTGCAATCGGGAAGCGCCAATTCGAGTCTGGCGAAAGTTTTAGGTTTGGTTGGAACGAGACTGTCGGTTACGTCCGCATAGTTATCTTTGAACGCCTTGCGGAGGGATGAGCCGACGCCTTTAAACTTTCCTTCGTGGTCGGTTTTGATCTTTGTCACTACGGAAAGAGTGTATGTATCCTCGTAGCTCTTACTGTCGATCTGTGTATGATGCCCTCCACACATAAGAACTAAGTTCTCGACTTCGCGTCGCTGTTCATTGGTCATGCTTCCATCGAAACGGGCACCATCGGGCATCGCTGCGCGAATATGGCAGACATGTCCAAGGACAACGCCATTCCCGTCGATGATGACGTGGTCACAGTCCGGCATCGCGCATTGATTACCCGACAGAAGATAAAGCTGGCGTAGGACGTCGGACTTGGGAGTCAGCCTTTTGGTCGTCTCTTTCTTGGTCTTGACCGTAACTTTCGGTTTCGCTTTTGGGGATTTTCCCATGGGCAAACGTCTTTCTCCGGTATGGATTGGAGCGCTACTCTCTATTACCATGGCAATCGCGTCAACGCCGCTATTCACGCTTTGTCACGGAACGGCTGGAGTTGGTCGCTTGCTATAGCTTCGCTTTCAACGGCAGCTATCCCATTAGCCTTCCCGAAAGCCGACCTTCCGCTTTCCTGAAGGGTTTCGGGCGCCGCGAGGCGTACG
>NZ_LHZU01000144.1 GCF_001580995.1 Acetobacter senegalensis | reverse complement strand
CTGTAGCCCTGTAGCCCTGTAGCCCTGTAGCCCTGTAGCCCGTGGCGTCAGGATACCTTGGGGGGAACGGAGTGACGATCCATCAGGAGGGTTGTGACGGCATTTTTGAAGGGGGTGAAGGCATCTGCCAGGCGCAGACCTGTTTCACGGAGTTGACGGAAAGGAACGCCGTCATGCGTATACAGGGTGGCAATACCGTTTGTGCCCGCAAAAAGGGGCGCTGTGGCAAGGCGATGCTTCTGTTCAAAACGACGTAGGCCTTGTGCCAGACCGGCATCTCCATTTGTGGAAACGTTCCGTGCGACCTCCTGAGAGAGGATTTCCTGCCCGCGGAGGCCCAGATTGAAACCATGGGCGGTAATGGGGTGCATCCCCACAGCGGCATCCCCCACAAGGGCTAGACGGCGGGCTGTGAAGCGATGCGCATAGACCCCTTTCAGCGGGTAGGCGTGACGGGTGCTGACAAGCCGCATTGCGCCCAGACGATTACCAATGCGCTCCATGATTTCTGCATTGAAGGCATCGCGCGGTGCTTCCAGAAGGCGTTTGATATCATCCGAGGGCAAGGTCAGCACCAGAGAGGAGGCCATGCCGTTGACCGGCAGGAGAGCGACGGTCTGGCCTTCATCAAACCACTGCGTTGCAATGTTATGGTGTGGCGAGTCATGCGCCATGCGGCAGACCAGCATGGTGCGTTTGAAATCATGAATAATGGCCCCGATTCCGGCACGCCGACGGGTAGGGGAGAAACGCCCATCTGCCCCGACAACCAGTTGTGCCTGAAGCTGGCCTTTGGAATGATGCACCACGGCCTGTGCAGGGTTCTGCCGTACGGTTTCAACCGTAACCCCGTCTAGCAGCGTGATGCCGGGGCGGGCTGCGGCTGCGGCATAGAGCGCGCGGCGAATGTGATTGTTCGAGACCAGCCAGCCGAGCGCATCGACTCCACGGCCATGCGTATCAAACGTAAGCGGGTGACGAAACTTTCCGGTTTCCACACGCGCTTCCCGAAGTGGGCAGATGGCGGACTGTGGAATATGCTCCCAGGCACCGTTTTCCTGCAAAATGCGGACGGAATGATGCGTAAGAGCAATTTCACGGCCATCAAAGGAGGGTTCTTCCCATACAGCCGCTGGCGCACGTTCCAAAACCGTGACAGAAAGCCCCGCACTTTCAAGAGAAAGCGCTGTGGCAAGCCCAACAGGGCCTCCCCCTATAATGGCAACGTCTGTCTGTGCCGCGGTCTGCATGGTGATCAGTCCTTATCTGCCGCAAAGGTAACCGGAGCACCGGTCCAGTAGGCTGTAAAATCCGCCGGATCCGGCCGGCGGGGAGAAGCGGGTTTGCCGGATGGCGTGCCGACAAAAAGGAACCCGGCAAGTTTATGGGGGGCAGGGAGCCCAATTTCCGCAGCAAGAACGGGATCGTCCACCACATCCCCGGAGACCCAGACACCGCCGAACCCGGTGGCGTGCAGGGCGTTCAAGACGTTCATGGCAGCGGCGGCAACGGCCATTTCCTGTTCCCAAAGTGGGATTTTGTGATCAGGCCGGAGGTGCATGCCCAAGGCAAGGATCATGGGCATGGTTGAAAACCGCTGACGGCGTTTAGTAATTTTTGCTTCTGGAACCTCGGCATCCATGCGTTGCATGCTGGCGACAATCCGTTCCGCCATAAGCGGTCTGGCATCTCCTTCAATCACAACGTAGCGCCATGGGCGGAGTTTACCATGATCTGGTGCCCGCATGGCCGCTGCCAGAATCTCGGAAAGCTGCGCTGCTGAAGGCGCAGGTTCTGCCAGATGGTCTGTAGATGCGCGGCTAAGAAGCATTTCCATAGGGGTCATGATCAGGAAACTCCGGTTCAGGAACAGAAAGCAGTTAATCAGACAGGAAACGGCGGAAGCGCTTTGCCACCCAGCACATGCAGATGGAAATGCGGCACTTCCTGCCCTGCATTCTGCCCTGCATTGGTGATAACGCGGTATCCGCTTTCTTCCAGATTCAGGGCCGCCGCAACCTGCCCCGTGGAGCGCATGACAGCCGCAATTTCTTCAGTGCTGGCATTTTTGCTGAAATCAATAAAGGAAACATAAGGCTGTTTTGGAATAACGATGATATGCACAGGCGCTTTGGGGGCGATATCGTGAAACGCCAGCACCCATTCATTTTCAAACACCTTCTTGCACGGAATGTCTCCACGCAGAATTTTGGCGAAAATGTTGTCCGAATTATAGGGACCTGTTCCGTTGACAGCCATCATTTACCCTTTTTTGCAAAAGTTTCTTTAGGACGTGCTGCTTTTTCAGCAATTCCGCTCACACCTTCACGGCGGCGCAGTTCGGCCCAGACCTCGTCCGGGGTGACGCCAGCATCAACCCATAGAACAATAAGGTGGTAGAGAACATCAGCACTTTCGCCAACCAGAAGATCCTTGCGGCCAGCTACGGCTTCAATCAGACACTCAACGGCTTCTTCACCAAATTTCTGCGCAATCTTGTATGTGCCGCGGGAGAGCAGACGTGCGGAATGGCTTACAGAGGGATCTGTGCCTTTCCGGCTTAGAACCACATCATACAGCCTGTTCAGAACGGTCATGTCTGCCGGTTCGCTCAAAAGATCTGCCGGTAGCATGTCAGGTTTGTGTTCCGGCTGTTTTGCCGCGGCTGCTTTTTTGGACTGACTTTTGACGGCCATCTTGGCGGCTCCTTTGCCCGTTGCCTTGGGAGCAGCTTTTGTGCCCGGTTTGGTGCTGGCTTTCTTGATCATGCGCTTGGATTTGCCTGAAAGGGTGAAGGAGAAGGACGAACCGGCAGTCCGGCTTCAGCCAGCGCCGTTTTAACCTGAGAAACCGTAAACTGGCCAAAATGGAAGACGCTGGCAGCCAGAAGCCCCGTGGCGCCAGCCTGAGCGCCTTCCACAAAATGTTCAAGCGCGCCAACGCCGCCAGAAGCGACAATTGGCAGACGAACGGCCTGTGTGGCGGCTTTCAGCAGGTCAAGATCAAACCCGGAGCGTGTGCCATCACGGTCCATGGAGGTGAGCAGAATTTCTCCCGCCCCACGTTCAGCCACTTCCTTGCACCACTCTATCGCGTCACGCCCGGTGGGGGTACGGCCCCCATGGGTATAAACTTCCCATTTACCAGGAGCGGACTGCCGGGCGTCAATGGCCACAACGACGCATTGGCTGCCAAACTTGCGGGCGGCTTCATTGATCAGTTCGGGGCGGGACACTGCGGCGGAGTTCATGGCGCATTTGTCTGCACCAGCCAGAAGCAGGCGGCGCATGTCTTCTGTGGCGCGCACACCGCCACCTACCGTCAACGGCAGGAAAATCCGCTCTGCAGTGCGGCTGACCACGTCCAGAATCGTGTCACGGTTTTCGTGGCTGGCGGTAATGTCCAGAAAAGTCAGTTCGTCAGCGCCAGCGGCATCATACAGTGCTGCCTGTTCAACCGGGTCCCCCGCATCGCGCAGGGAGACAAAATTGACGCCTTTGACAACGCGTCCGTTTTTGACATCCAGGCAGGGAATAACGCGCAGTTTGAGCATCAGGCCAGAACCTTGAGCGCTTCTGCGGGAGAAACACGGCCATCATACAGAGCACGGCCTACAATCACGCCCTCGATACCGGGAGCCTGATCGGCGGCTTTGCGCAGGGCTGCCAGATGGTCGATCGAGCCAACACCGCCGCTGGCGATAACCGGAATGGTGACCGTATTGGCCAGAGCAACCGTCTGTTCCAGATCAAGACCTTCCAGCATGCCGTCCCGGCTGATCTCCGTGAAAATAATGGCGGCAACGCCTGCTTCCTGCATGCGCAGCGCCAGTTCCGTGGCCTGCATGTCTGAAACTTCTGCCCAGCCTTCCGTGGCGACGTGGCCGGAACGGGCATCAATGCCCGCCACAATGCGGCCCGGAAAGGCGCGGCATGCTTCGCGCACCAGCGCCGGATTTTTTACAGCGACCGAACCAAGAATAACGCGCGTGACGCCAGCTTCCAGCCAGGAGGCAATGGCCTTCATGTCACGCAGTCCCCCGCCAAGCTGCATGGGGACAGTTGATGCTTCCAGAATGGCCCGTACGGCGGGCACGTTGGCGGACTGCCCTGCAAAAGCGCCGTTCAGATCAACGGCATGCAGCCACTTGAACCCGGCATTACACCAGGCACGGGCCTGTGCTGCGGGATCATCTGAATAAACGGTGGCATCTTCCATCTCGCCCCGGCGCAGACGTACGCAGGCGCCATCTTTCAGATCAATGGCGGGGTAAAGCGTCAAAGGGCGGGAAGAGGAGGATGTGTATTCGGCGGGAGCAACGTCTGCCTGGGTCATGCGGGGTGCTTCTGCTGTTGCGGGACGGGCGTTATCAAGAAGTTTGGTAAAGAACAGGCCAGATACGGTCTGATCGCCAATGCGGGCATAGTGTGGATGGGTACCCCACTGTTCAAAACCCGCCTTGCGGAACAGATCAATGGCGGCGGTCTGGGTTTCTGGCACATCCACGTTCAGCACACGGTAGCCCATGCTGCGGGCGGCGTTTTCCACCTCCTGCAACAGGAGGGTGCCTAGCCCCTGCTTCCGGGCATAAGGCGCAACAAACAGGTGCATCAGCGTGACGCACATGGCCTGAGCCTCGTTATTGCGGGCGGCGCGGACCAGTTGCGCACAGCCGACAATCACGCCATCCAGCCGCACGGCAAACAGCATGCGTTCGGGCACCAGAAGCAGCCCTTTGAAATAGCGCGCCAGAACCTGCCGCCCCTGCGGCTGTATCCAGCCAAAACCGCCACCGTCCAGAATGGCGGCATCTACGGCTTCACACAGGGCCTGAAGATCATCTTCATCCAATTTAAGGATACGTTGAACGGGTTTTTTCCGAGACATCAGACCGCCCAGCGTGTTTCAGGCTGCCAAGCCAGAAAATTGGCCAGAATCCGCAGCCCGACGGTCTGGCTTTTTTCAACATGGAACTGCGTGCCCGCCACATTGCCGTTGCAGACAAAGGCGGGCACGGCCCCTCCGTAATCCGTGGTGGCGATCAAGGTCTCCGGCGCAGCCCCTTGCAAGGCATAGGAATGCACAAAATAACCGTGCGGAGCGGTGCCCAGTCCTTCCGTCAAGGGGTGGGGCTGGGTGAGGTTGAGTTCATTCCAGCCCATCTGTGGCAGCCGCAGGCCGGGGGCTTCCATGGGCGCAATGTCTCCCTTTATCCAACCAAAGCCGGGGGTGACGCCGTGTTCCAGCCCGCGCTCGGCCATAAGCTGCATGCCCACGCAGATACCCAGAAAAGGCGTGCCGTTGCGTGTGGCGGTGAGCAGCGCATCCTTCAGGCCCGGCTGCGTATCCAACCCTTGCGCGCAATCCGCAAAGGCTCCCTGACCGGGCAGGACGATACGGTCGGCCTCCAGCACTGCGGAGGGTGAATTGGTAATGGTGACTGTGGCCGCAATGCCAGAGAGTTCGGCCGCGCGTGCTGCTGCGCGTGCTGCGGAAGCCAGATTGCCGCCTTCATAATCAATAACGGCAATGGAGAGAGACTGGGTCATGGGACCTCGCACTTATGGTCCTGTTTGGAAAACGGGCTGGCATACCCCGGAGGGGCAGCGCCCGCTGGATCATTCTGAAACAGGCTGAGCAGGCAGCCACGGCGTGGCGCCAGACCCGGCCCTGTTTACAGCACTCCCTTGGTTGAGGGAATGGCCCCCTGCGCCCGAGGGTCCATCTCAACTGCCATGCGCAGGGCGCGGGCAAGAGCCTTGAACGCGGCTTCTGCAATATGGTGGCAATTTTTACCTGCTTTTTCCGTCAGATGCAGGGTGATCATGCTGGACATGGCAAAGGCGCGGAAAAATTCTTCCACCAGTTCGGTATCCAGTTCACCAATGCGGTCGCGGTCAAAAGTGGCGTCAAATGCCAGATAGGGACGGCCGGAAAGGTCAACCACAGCTTCACACAGCGCTTCATCCAGCGGCACAAGCGCGTGGCCAAAGCGGCGCACACCCCGTTTGTCGCCCAGCGCCTGCCGCAATGCCTGGCCCAGTGCTATCCCGGTATCTTCTACGGTGTGATGACCATCAATATGCAGGTCTCCCCGCACTTTTACCGTCAGATCCAGCAGGCCATGTTTGGCCAGCGCTGTCAGCATATGGTCAAAAAAACCGATGCCGGTATCAATGTCTGCCTGTCCTGATCCATCCAGATCAAGAGTGACGGCAATATCTGTCTCGCTGGTAACGCGATGAAGGGTGGCTTGGCGCGGAGTGCTCATGATGCGGAGTCTATAGCCGAAGAGTGCGGCAGATACCATCATGCATGCGGTGGGGCAGAACCTCTCAGGGAACGTTCTGTTCCAGTTCCGTCAGCCAGAGTGTGGCATTGCCATCAGACGGAGCGCGCCAGTCTCCACGGGGAGAAAGGCTGCCGCCAGCCATGATTTTCGGCCCGTTGGGCATGGCGGAGCGCTTGAACTGACTGGTGGCGAAAAATCGCCGCAGGAAAACGCGCAGCCAATGTTTGATGGTGGGCAGATCATACGTCTTCCGTTCGGCTTGCGGAAAGCCAGGTGGCCACGCGCCTGCATCGGCGTTCTGCCATGCCTGTTGCGCCATGTAGGCGATGCGGGAAGGGGGGAAGCCGTAGCGCAGCACGTAAAACAGGGTAAAATCATGCAGGGCGTAGGGACCAATAATGTCTTCCGTGCTCTGGATGCTTCCATCCGCGCCCGCAGGCACCAGTTCCGGGGAGATTTCCGTGGCCAGAATGGTGGAGAGCAGGGGCGTGACATCAGCCGAGAAATGGCCCGAGGCGATGGCCCAGCGAATGATGTGCTGGATAAGGGTTTTTGGCAGGCCCGCATTCACATTGTAATGGGCCATCTGATCGCCTACGCCATAAGTGCACCAGCCCAGTGCAAGCTCCGAAAGATCGCCGGTGCCAATCACCAGTCCATTATGCATATTGGCCAGCCGGAACAGGAAATCCGTGCGCAGTCCTGCCTGCACGTTCTCAAAAGTGATGTCATGCACGGGCTCGCCTTGTGCAAAGGGATGTTTGATCTCCTTGAGCATAAGGGTAGCTGCGGGGCGGATATCCAGAAGCTCGTTGCCTGTGCCAAGAGCCGCCATAAGGGCCTGCGCACTGGCGAGGGTTTTTTCCGTCGTGCCAAAACCGGGCATGGTGTAGCCCAGCACGGCGGAACGCGGCCAGCCGAGTTCATCTGCGGCGCGCACGGCCACCAACAGCGCCTGCGTGGAATCCAGCCCCCCGGAAATGCCGATGACCATGGTTTTGGCGCCACTGGCGCGCAGGCGTTGCTTGAGGGCGGTTACCTGAATGGTAAAGGCTTCAAAACAGTCCTGCGCCAACCGCGCGGGATCACTTGGCACAAACGGAAAACGTGCAAGTGGGCGGCGCAGTCCCAGGTCTGCCTGTGGTGGGGCGAGTATGAAGGATATTCGCCGCCAGTCTGGCGCGTTGGCTGCCATGGCCTGCGCGTTGGCCGCAAAGGAGCCCATGCGCAGGCGTTCCTGCCGTAACAGCATGAGATCAATATCTGCCGTGACTGTCTGAGCCGTGGAGGGAAAGCGTTCGCTCTCGGCAAGCAGGACACCATTTTCAAAGATGGAAATCTGGCCATCCCACGCCACATCGGTTGTGGATTCGCCAGCGCCTGCGGCGGCGTAAATATAGGCCGCAACGCACCGCGCAGATTGGGACTGGCACAGAAGTGTGCGTGTCTCCGCCTTGCCGACTGTGATGTCACTGGCGGAGGGATTGGCGAGCAGCGTAGCCCCCGCCAGTGCTGCCAACGTGCCGGGCGGGACGGGGACCCACATATCCTCGCAAATTTCCACTCCCAGACAGAACCCGGGTAGATCTGTGGCATCAAACAGCAGATCCGCGCCGAAGGGCACAGCCCTGCCATCAAGAAGGATGCTTTGCCCACGGACTCCTGCACCCGGGGTAAAATGCCGGGCTTCATAAAACTCCCGATAGTTTGGCAGAAAGCTTTTAGGCACGACCCCCAGAATGGTGCCGCGATGCAGAATGACGGCACAATTATACAGGGTGTTGTTGTGGCGAAGGGGAGCACCCACAACCAGAACGGGCAGGAGAGATGCTGACGCTGCAGCAAGGTCTGTCAGCGCTTTTTCCACAGCGTTGAGCAGAGTTTCCTGCTGGCGCAGATCATCAATGGCGTATCCTGACAGCCCAAGTTCGGGGAAGACGCACAAAGCGCATCCTTCTTCCGATGCTGTTTGGGCTGCGGCAAGAATACGCTGCACATTGGTGGCCGGGTCTGCCAGAGAAACAGGAACGGTGCAGGCCGCCACACGGGCAAAGCCCTGATGATACAGGGCGTGAAATGGGGAAACCGGCATGAACAGCCCTCCTGAACCTGAAACGGGCGTCATGATTACAGACAAGCCTTTTTAACGCCAATATGCAGGCGAACCATCCCTCCAAATGGTGATGAGGGAAGGGAGGCAGAGAGGGCTGAAACAAAAGCATAAAAAAATTTGAAATACCCTCTTGCGCGTTTTCTCTTTCCCTCGTAGAAGGTGGCCATCCGATGCGGGCGTAGCTCAGGGGTAGAGCACAACCTTGCCAAGGTTGGGGTCGTGGGTTCGAATCCCATCGCCCGCTCCAGATTTTCCCAAGAAAATCAGGAGCTTAGATGAATGAAAATTTTGTTCATCTAGCTGCATCGTATATCATCAGAATGTAAAAATAAAATCGCTAATGTTTGTCATTATGGCAGGCAGATTTGCGCGCACATTTTTTGAAGAAAAGTAGCCTGAAAGCTCCTGTTAAGCTGAGGCAGGGGAATCGCTTTCTTGAGATGGTCCTTATTTAACGCGATTTACGTCCCATCACAGTCTGCCAGGTCGCTTGTGCCTCACACGAAAACCTATGTGCAGGCACGCCACAAGCATTGGTTGAATCATAAAGTTTAGCCAACCACACAAGACTGACCACTCAGAAGGCGTAGTGGAAAGGCAGACGTGGGAAACATCGAAAAGAGGTCTGAAATCATGCTCTGGATATGACAGCCAGTTCAATTTTAAACCGCTGTCTCTGTTGGTGTGTCGTCTCTGGGGGCAGCGTGGGGGTGTGTCAGGCGCAGCCAAGGGTGCCGTGCTTCCAGAAGTGACACAATCTGAGGTTTGTGATCAGGCGTTTCTGTTACCGCATTCGTCATGGACGATGTGTGGCGGCGGTACTGCGCCAGAATTTCCGGTACATGGACACCAACGAAGCCGCGTTCTGCAAAATTGCACCAGAGGTCAAAGTCCTCCCAGCCCATGGCGTCACGCTGCACATAATAGCCGCCTACGGCTGCCCATGCCCATTTGGCCACCATGGCCATGGCATCAATGTAGTTGGATGGCACAAAGGCAAGAGGTTGAAAGGGACGGTTACCCAGAACGCCGTTATGGATACGGGCACCGAATTGCTCGATTATAGGATAAGCAAAGGCAGCCCCTTCAGTCTTTAGCGCCTCAATAAGGCGCTCACAGGCAGTTGGTGCCAGCCTGTTATCTGCATCCAGTTGCATGACGTAAGGGGTTTCTGTTGCTGCCATACCAATATTGCGTGCGCCGCCAAGGCCTGCGTTGGAAATAGAGCGCAAGACAAGCAGCCGATTGAAACGGGATGTGTGTTTTGCCGCCCATGCCAGAATCAGGGGTACGGAGCCATCGGTGGAGCCGTCATCCACAATAATCAGGTCAAGCATGTCCAGCGTTTGCGCCACGACACTTTCAAGGCCTTCCAGAATGAAATGTTCATAGTTGTAGGAGGTGACCACAACACTCACATCAGCCTGATCCAGTTGGTCATGCAAAAAGAGTGTTTCACTATCCGGTACAACGGGGATAAGAGGTGTCGTGTCTCTGCTGCCGGTTATCAGGCGGGCGCTGGCTTGAGCACACTCCAGCCCGGCACCCATGGAGAGCACGGCATCGCGTGCCAGAAAGCTCAACCGTTCCGGGCCAAAGAACCACAGGGCGCAGTTGAATGCGTTGCAGGCCAGTTTCTGCCGAAGAGCAGGATCGCGAATAAGCGTAAGCAGGCCCTCCCGCCATTCGTCCGCCGTGCTGGCGAGCAAGCCATTCTGCCCGTGTTGGATAATCCGCCGGAAGGGGGCGGTGGGTGAGGCTATGGAACAGACATTTCCAAGCGCTGCTTCAAAGAGCTTGATCTCGCTTTTGGCTTCGCAGAACACATTGTCAGTCTCAAGCGGAATGATGGAAATATCAAACCGGGCCATTTCGGCAGGAAGATCGACAAGAGGCACAAAGGTGCGCCATTCAATTTGTTCTTCCAGCCCGCTCAGTTCAGGAAATTCTTCCATCAGCAGCAGAGGAAGGGTGTCGTTCACTGTAAACAGCACAAGCCGTAGCCGGTTATCTGCCCGCAACAGGTCTGCCAGCACCTGTGAAACAAGTTTGAAGTCTCGTTGATGCGTGCGTGACCCGGCGGCGTATCCAATGCGGATAAGACCATCTGGCCCGATAAGCTGCTTGCGGCGGGCGGCAAGGCGGCCCCGGCGTTGGGTTTCATGATCAAATGTGTTCGGTAGCACCACCACAGGTCTTACGCCGGTCATGAAGAGTTCGTCGGCCAGTTCGAGGGTGGTGGTGAACGCCATGTCACATTTTTCAACGGTTTGTTTGAAATCTGTGAAAATCTGGCAGGTGGTTTCTTCTGTAACTGTCCAGCCGTGACGAATGCCGTCAATAATCTCGATTTTTGCGAGGTCCGGCCGGAAAACCAGATCATCGATGTCAAAAATTGTAGGCTTTCCCTGCTCCTGAAACAGACGCAGCATGATGCTGACATGCTCACTCATGCGGGTACGCCAGATGACAAGGGCATCCGCCCAGTTGACATCATCCGGCCCTACAACAGGGCAATCAAGCACGCGCACTTCAACGCCAGCCGCCGCAAAGGCTGCCGCCATCCGTTCGCACCGATAGATGCGGCCTGTAGTATCCAGCTCTCCGGCAACAAACAGAATCTTGCGCGGCCCGCTGTGAGGGGGCGGAAGAGGCCGATGGGCGGGACGCTGTGGAAGAGAGGGAGGAATGGAAGGAAGAGCTTCCAGAACGGGTGCGTCAGGTAAGGCCGGTGTTACAGGAGGATAGCGCAGAGTGCGCCAAAGACGACGCAGGCGGGAGGGGTGAGGAGTCAGCGTCCGGGCTGTTTCTGCCAGTGCTCTCTGATGGTCCGCCAACTGGGTGGTGATAACCTGGAAGGCGCGTTCTCGTTCTGCCTCGGCCTGTTCGAGCAACTGGATGCGTCGTGTTTGATCCGCAAGGGCGCTGCGGGCGAGGGAAAGTTCTGTCAGGGCGTCTGCCAACGCAATTCTGAGTGCCCGATTGTCTGCAGGAGTCTCCGTCTGCGGGGTGTTGGCCGGAGCAGGAGGGCGTGGATGGAGCGAGCCATGCTCTGCATGGGCCGGAAAAGGAGAGGCCTTGTGCTCTGACAGGTGGGTAGCAGACACTGAGGCGGAGGGACGCTGGGGCATTCTCTTCTTTTCACTTTGAAAACGGCAAGCCGAAACTGAAATCAAATAAACCAAATATCTGAGTGATATATAAATCTTCGGGAAGGCCCGTCAAAGTGTGCGTGTCAGGAACGATCTTCTGTTCAGGCGTTTCTGTAGCAAAGAGCCAGTATTACTGGGGCATTTGAGGGTATATCTTGTTTTTATGGACAGCCATGAGGAAGAACGGCATGTTTCGGGCATGACTGACGTGATGCGTGATCCGGTTTCTTTGCTTGGTGTAAAAGAGGACCTTCCTCAGAGCGAGGGGGCCTCCGCGGATGATGCGCTCCTGCAAAAGCAGCTTCACCTGGCGGAAGATCTGGTGGTGGGATATCGCGCTAGTGCGCGCCTGCATTCCCTGCGATCAGATGGCATGTTCTCTGCTCTGGCGTCCGAGCGTCATTACCGGCATCTGGAACGGACATCTCTTTCATGGAAAGTGACCATGCCTCTGCGGGCGGTGAGGTCTCTTGCGGCAGGGCGCATGCCCTCCGGGCGGCCGGTAAAAGAGGTTGTGCAAAGGGTGCGTGAGATTGCGCAGGATGAGGGGTGGCGCGGTGTGGCGGAGCGCCTTCATGCCCGTTTGCCGGATATTCCACGGATAGGGGTTTTCGGGCGCAAATCCGTAAGGTCTCTTTCCAGATCAACCGAGAAAGAAAGCCGCAAACGCGCAGAAGACGTCTACCTCAGTTCCCTCCCTGCCCGAACGACGGATGATTTCCAGCCTCTGTTTCTGATCATTGCTGAACTTTCCATTCCGCAATGCGCCAAATATCGCGTGTGGCAACGGCAGGAGGCGCTGGAAAGCCTCGGCTGGCGGGTTGTTGTGGTGGAATGGTACGATATTACGCGTGCGCTTTCCCTGTTGCAGGTCTGTACCCGGGTGGTCTTCTACCGCGTGCCTGGAAACAAGGATGGGATGCAACTGATAGATGAGGCGCATCGGCTTTCCCTTTCACCATGGTGGGAAGTGGATGACCTTATTTTTGACCCGGCGTCTTATGAGAAAAATACCAACCTGAAAACACTCTCCGGGGCAGAGCGGCGTAATGTGCTGGAAGGCGTAGCCAATTATAGAAAAGCCCTGCTTGCCTGTGGTCGGGCTATAGCGTCTACCCGCGGGCTTGCGGACGCCATGCGCCAGGCCGGCGTGAATGATGTTGCCGTTATTGAGAACGCCCTGGATGTAGAAACACTCACGTCGGCAAACGCGCTCCGTGCCCAGCCTGCTCAGGCAGAAGGAGAAGATCAAAGCCAGATCGTTGTCTTTTACGGGTCTGGCACCAAGACGCATGATATGGATTTTCGGGTTGCCGCACCGGGAATCCTGGCCGCCATGCAGGCAAACCCACGCATACGGTTGCAGATTGTTGGTGATCTGACTCTTCCATCAGAGTTTGACGCTTTGGGAGACCGGGTGGAAAGGCTGCAAGGGCGCTCCTATGCGGCCTATTTGCAGCTTCTTGCGCAGGCGGATATTGCCATTGCTCCTCTGGAGCCCGGCCTTTTCAATGATGCAAAAAGCAACATAAAATATCTGGAAGCGGCAGTTCTCGCTGTTCCCTCCGTCTGTTCTCCGGCTCAGGCCTTTGCGGATGCTATTGAGACGGGAACAAACGGCTATCTGGCCGCGACCCCGGAGGACTGGAAAACGGCTTTGCTGGCGTTGGCGGATAATACCGCGTTGCGCCATGACATTGGCGAAAAGGCGCGGGCCGATATTCTGGCGCGTTATCGTCCGCAGGCGGTGGCACAACAGCAGGTTCTTCCCGCATTTGGCGCACCCGTTAAGCCTGATTATACACGACCCCGCCTTATGGTTGTGAATGTGTTCTTTGAGCCCCGTTCATTTGGCGGGGCAACGCTGGTTGCGGAGGAAATGGCGAAAGCCATGCAGCAGCGGGGCATGGATGTTGCGGTCATGACCTCTCGTCCGTCTCTGGAGGATCTGCCGAACTCAGCCCTGCGGTATCAGGTGCATGACATGCAGGCACTTTCTGTTCCCGTGCCGGAAGACCCTATTGCAGGTCTGGATAACCCGGCGATTGGAGAAATTTTCAGAAGTTGGGTTCAGGCCTGGCAGCCGGAGATTGTGCATTTTCATGCAACCCAGGGGCTGGGCACATCCTTGGTGCGTGTGTGTCAGGAACTGGGCGTTCCTTACATTGTCACTTTGCACGATGCGTGGTGGTTATGTGATCGCCAGTTCATGGTGCAGAAAAACGGCCGATACTGTTTTCAGAAAACCATAGATCTGCGGGTGTGTGAAACCTGTGTGCCCGGTGCGCGGCATCTGTCGGAACGGATGCTCATGATGCAGGAATGCCTGAAATATGCCTCCCGTCTCCTGAGCCCTAGCCAGTCTCATCTTGAGCTGTATGCAGCCAATGGCGTTCCGGTTGACCAGCTTGTTGTCAACAGGAACGGCTTTGTCTGGCCCAAACGCCCGCATCTCAGGCGTAAACCGGGGGCACCTGTTCGCTTCGGGTATGTGGGGGGGAATGAGGCCGTAAAAGGGTTTCCCCTTGTAAGGAAAGCCTTCGAGGCATTGGAAAGAACAGATTGGGAACTGGTGCTGGTTGATAATACACTCAAGCTCGGATTCAAATCGATTGATACACGTTTATGGAAAGTAGGCGGGAAAGTGGAGGTCATTCCGTCCTATACTCCTGAAGAAGTTGATGATTTTTTTGATAGAATCGATGTTCTTCTTTTCCCTTCCCAATGGAAAGAAAGTTTTGGCCTGACAGTGCGTGAAGCTCTGGCGCGTGATGTATGGGTTGTCACAACCGCGCCCGGTGGTCAGTCTGAAGACGTGGTTGATGGGGTAAATGGCACTTATATAGAACTGGATGGGCGGTCTGAAGGATTGAGGCGCGCCATAAGCTCATTACTTGAGAATGCCGCCATGCTGGAAAATTATGAAAACCCTCTTAAGGGGGCGCTGCCCACCTATTCGGCGCAGGCGGATCAACTTTTGAGCCTGTATGAAGCAGTTCTTTCCGAAGAAAAACAGAGTCGAGTCTGCCTGTAAGAGGGAAATGACAGCAATATTTTCTCATTTAGATAGAATGCAGAAATGTTGCTGTTGAGAGGACAGGCGAGTAGAAAAGGCCGGTCGTTGTGCAATTGTGCGCATTGGCGAGTCTATTGGCTGTAAACCGCAAGAAAAATGCTCTGCTATCTTGGTGCGGTACTTGACGCTGTAGTTTTGTAACGTACGGTCAAAAGAACTGACCGCGTTTCTGTTATGAGACGGGGGTGTTAAAAAAGCGAATATACCCGGCAAATACTCAAAATATGCTTGCAAGCTCGCGGATGATTCGCCTAGAACTGAACATGACAGAAGTATGCCGCTGTGAAGGTAAGGGTTTTTCGCGCCGCAGCGGAGAGTGAGAAGGACGAAATAAATGGCGATTATCACCGTTGTCGGTGCGTCAGGTGGACAGGTACAGGTTACTGTCGATGGTTCGCAGAACTCGACCCTCGTCAAGCAGGCTGACGCTCTTTCCTCTAAGCTGAGCGGCGTTGTCGATACGCTTGATGTGCGGTACCTGACCCCGGGCGCTAATAATGGACAGGCTGGTAGCAACCAGGCTGGATACGGAGTGATCACCTCCGCTGGTTCCTACAACGTAGCAGGCAATACCGAATGGCTGTCCATCGGGTCTGACCCCACGGCGCAGGCGGGTTCCGCTCTTGCCGGTTGGGTGAATGTTGATATCACCAAGGACACGGCACAGAACGTAACGGTTCTGGGTGGCACCGAAGCCGGTATCTCTTTCCGCGCAGGCAGCCAGAGCGGCACGTTCCTGGCTGGTTCCGGTGACAACCGTTTCCAGGGCAGCAACCTCAGCACCGCTGGTGACTGGAACATCCTGACCGGTGACGGCAACGATATTATTGATACCGGTGCTGGCAACAACACGATTGCCGCAGGCGCTGGTGACAACACCATCACGCTGGGCACGGGTGTTAACTATGTCCACTCCGATGGGCAGGACACCATTACCGCAACGGCAGGCACGCAGAACATCACCCTGAACGGTGCCAGCTCTGTTGTGCAGGTGGGTGCAAACTCTCTGGTTGTTGATAACAGCGCCGATGGTGAGCAGATCACGGTTGGCGGTGGAAGCACTGTTATCGGTGGTTCCAACGGTAATGATACCAGCGTTCCGCACACCTCCATCAACCTGGCCGGTTCTACCGGAACGGTTATTGGTGGCCAGCTGAGCACCATTTCCGCTGCTTACGGTGACTTTGAAGTTTCCAACACCAATGCAGCCAACGTGGATGTCAGCGGTTCTCTGACCTTCATCCGTGGCACGGGCGTTACCACCATCACGGCTGGCCAGACCACCATCTTCGGTGCAAACGGTCTGGATGCGATTGTCAACTCTACGGCTGGCACGTCTCTGTTTGTTGCAAACGAAGGCAACGAAACGCTGGATGGCGCTTCTTCCGCATTCGGTATTCATGCATTCGGCACAACCTACGGCACGGGTAACCAGCTTTTCATCGGTGGTTCTGCCAGCGATACGCTGGTTGGTGGCGTGGGCAACGCAACCATGCAGGGTGGCACGGGCGCAGCAAACGTGTTCGGCTTCCGTGACGGGATTGCTGGTGCAGACTACACCATCTCTGACTTCGGTAGCGCAGCCGGCAACTCTGTCCTGCTGGTAAACTACGGTTACAGCGATGCAGACCTGCAGAAGGTTCTGGATGCTGCAACGCATAAAGATGGCAACACGACCATCACTCTGTCTGACCAGAGCCAGATTACGTTTGTTGGCGTTGACAGCCTGAACACCAGCCAGTTCAACATTGCTAACAACATTAAATAAGATCTCAGTTTAGATTTTATGTGTTGAAGAAACCGGGCTTAACAGCCCGGTTTTTTTATGGGGAATGTTAAACAACGAGGTGGTATGCCTTTTAAAAGGGCTGCACATAAGAGTGTATTCATTTCTTAAGTGATAGTATCATTATTGTATTTTATTCGGTCAATATTTCGATGTGGCGTTATTCCTGATAGAAATTGTTTTTCTGTAAAATGATAAGTAGAATCGAATAGAATTTTTCAAAAGAGAATAATAAAAATATATTTTCTGTAATAACAAAATATTAAGAGTTCAGTCTTTTTCAGTTTTTGATTGCGTCAAAATTCTAACATTTAAAATAATCAGATATGCTTACGGCTTTATAAAGTAATCGTCCTTTCCAGGTTGATTTCTGCCGAAATGACCGAGGAGGATGTTGGCTCAGGTACGTTTCAATCCATTCCGGGTCAAAACCACACTGTGGAGGAATGATCGAGCGCCAGTTTTTGACTTCTGAAAGAGCGAAAGGGTTATCGCGAAGTAATTCCTGTTTCAGAAAAGGAACTCGGCCTGACTGAATAAGCGAACGCCAATGGGAATGCATGGGGTTGGTGGGGAATATACGGGCGAATGGACTGCTTTCATCACTCCATAACGCATGCAGAGGAATTTCTGCTGAACGCAGAGCAACGGAAAGCCCAAGTTCGCCATGCCATATAATTTCAGCGCGTGTCATGTCTTCAAAGGGAAGGGAGAAGACTCTTTGAACGGCATCCTGTTCAAATGTGGCACGAGAAAAGCCGATAAACCAGGACTGCAGGTGCGGCGTAACGGCACGGGACGCCACTAGTCCCCACGCAGGGCGTGTATCGGCCTGTAAAAGCCGGAGAAGAGGGGGAAGGGGAGCGAGTGGACCAAAGACACTATCATTCGCAAACAGGATATAGGGCGCGGTCTGAACGAGGTTCTTGCCGAGCAGAAAACGCCATGCGCCAAAATCAAGGCCGCCATTGGGCCGGTGCCAGACGGTAAAAGCCTGCGCGTTACAAAACAGACGCGTTTCTTCTGTTATAACTGAACAGCCGGAGAGTACAATATGCACTGTCAGGCCACAGCGTTTGAGATTTTTCAGGTAAAAACAGGTATATGGCGGCAAATTACCATTTGGCGTATAGGCAGCAAACAGGCAGACTGATCCCGGTGGAAGGGGACCCGAAGGGGCACTTTCAACAGCGTTTTCGCTGATGGTGGCGGGAGAAATCGAAACTGAATGCATTTTTAAGTTGGTTTTTTCGTGAAAATATGACTACAAGCCGCGAGTGTTGTTGGTTATCGTAACCGAATAATTGTTACTCACATAGTTCTGTCTGAAAAGGAGATACGGTCTCAATGAGCAAGGCCTTTATTGCTGCGGTGATCCAGGATTCGATCAACTGCACCGGCGTGGCCGCCAATCAGGCAGCGAACGATCTGATGGATGCGATCATAGAAGAACTGAAGCGGGAAGGTGGGTTTACCCTGCCGTCTTTCGGAACGTTCACTGTCCGCAAAACCAAAGCTCGCAAAGCGCTGAATCCTCGCACGGGTGAACCTGTGAAGGTGAAAGCCGGCAAGACCGTTCGTTTCAAGGCCAGCCCCAACCTGAAAAAGGCGGTCTGAGCCTTTACGGCCACACGCAGGAAGCATTTCAGTTTTATTACAATGTTTCTTGGTCGAAACAGCTCGGAAGGGAGACCTTCCGGGCTGTTTTTATATGAGACCAACCGGACAGGCTGGAGGATTGTACCGATCAGTCCGGTTTGATGTCTTCCAGCCGGTCGAGTTGCCTGAGACCGGGGAACAGGGTCATCCACAGGCCCGTAATGGCCAACGTCCCCAAGCCTCCAACAACAACGGCAGGGACGGCGCCGATCAGGCTGGCCAGCATGCCGCTTTCAAATTCGCCAAGCTGGTTGGATGAGCCAATAAACAGCATGTTCACGGCGGAAACGCGCCCACGCATTTCATCTGGTGTGCCTAACTGAACAAGAGAGCTGCGGACCATCACGCTGATAACGTCCGCCCCGCCCAGAACCGCCAGCGCCAGAACGGAGAGCGGAATGGAGCTGGAAAGGCCAAACAGAATGGTGGCAACGCCGAAGATGGCGACGGAAACAAACATCCATTGCCCAGCGTGCCGCCCCAAGGGGTAGCGGGCCAGCACAGCGGCTACGCCCAACGCCCCAATGGCAGGGGCTGCCCGCAGAAGACCCAGCCCCCATGGCCCAGCGTGCAGGATGTCCGTGGCGTAGAGAGGCAGCATGGCGGTGGCGCCCCCTAACAGCACAGCAAACAGATCAAGCGAGAGTGCACCCAGCATGGTGGGACGGCGGCGCAGGAAGGCGATACCCCCAAAAACCGCCGCCAGGCTTGCTGGCTGCCTGGCACGGGCGGGAAAGCGGAGCGTCATGGAAAAGGTGGCGAAGGCCGAGATGGCAAATCCAATGGCGCAGAGGGCGTAGCAGACGTCGGCTCCCAGCCCATAAAGCAGCCCGCCTAAAGATGGCCCGGCGATGGATGCCACCTGAAAAAGGGAGGAAGAAAGTGCTGCCGCCCTGGGAAAAACCGCAGCGGAGACCATGGAGGGCAAAAAGGTCTGCTGTGCGGGCATTTCAAAGGCGCGGCACATGCCAAACAGGGCGACCAGCCCATAAATCATGCCTGGTGCAAGATGATGGCTGAAGGAGGCCACCGCCATGAAGGCGGCTGCTATGGCTTCGATGGTCTGGCAGGTGATGACAATCCGGCGTCTGTCATGCTGGTCCGCCGCGTGGCCTGCGGGAAAAATGAACGCAACCATGGGAAGGAACTGTGCCAGCCCCACAAACCCGAGCGCGGCGGCGCTGTGAGTGAGGGCATAAATTTGCCAGCCCACAGCCACGGCCTGCACCTGAGAGGAAAAAGCAGACAACGTGCGTGCTGTCAGAACGGCTTTCAGGCCGGGTAAAGCGAGAAGAGGCGTAGAAGCCGCCGGATGATCTGTCATGATGAGGCTGTTCATAGCAGGATAACAGTGCCGGAACAGCCTCTGGCGTAAAAACGGCTGTGTGATCAGGCCGCTTTAGGAGTACCTGCCCGTGTTTCTGGCAGGACGGTGGTGATGATGCTGGCATCCAGCGCTTCATACTCGTGATAGCGTAGGGTTTTGTAGAGTTCTTCCCGAGTCTGCATTCGGCTCAGCATGGCTTCCGTGCTGCCGTTCTGGGCCAGTGTGGCGTACAAGTCCGCCTGCGCCTTGTTTGCGACTCGTAATGAACTGACAGGCCAGATGACCATGCGGTAGCCCATCTCTTGGAACTCCGACGCTGTGAAAAAGGGCGTGCGTCCAAATTCCGTCATGTTCGCCAGAAGGGGGACATCCGGCAGGCGGCGGGCGAATTCGCGGAACATCTCCGCCGTTGTCAGCGCTTCGGGGAAAATGGCATCTGCCCCGGCTTCATAATACAGGCGGGCGCGGGCAACGGCCCCGTCCATGCCTTCCTGTGCGGCGGCATCCGTGCGGGCAATGACCACCATGTCCCGCCTGGCTTTGGCGGCGGCGGCCACTTTCAGCGCCATATCATGCGGTGTGCTGAGCTTTTTATCGTTCAGATGGCCGCATTTCTTGGGCAGAATCTGATCTTCCACATGCACGGCGGCGGCTCCCGCTTCTTCAAAGGCCCGCACCATGTTCATCACATTCAGAATTTCCCCATAGCCCGTGTCTCCATCCACCAGCAGCGGCAGTTCTGACGCGCGGACAATCTGGCGGATGAAGAAACAGACCTCATCAACCGTGATAATGCCCAGATCCGGCAGGCCCATGCTGGCTGTCATGGCGGCACCAGAGAGGTAGAGGGCATTGAACCCGGCATCCTTTGCCTGCAAGGCCGCTTGCCCGTTATGCGCACCGGGCAGTTGCAGAATGCCTGGTTGTGCCAGCAGTTGCCGGAACCGTTGGCCAGCAGGAATGGTGGGCTGCGTTTTGCCTGTTAGGTACGTCATGCTGCGTTCTCCAGTCCATCCCGTTCATGCAGGGAAGGGAATCGGCGGTTTTCGGGGCCGGTATAGGTGGCAGAGGGGCGGATGATCTTGCCGTCCTGCCGTTGTTCCAGAACATGCGCGCTCCATCCTGCTGTGCGGGCGATGACAAACAGGGGCGTGAACATGGCGGTGGGAATGCCCATGTGGCTGTAGGCCACGGCGCTGAACCAATCGAGATTGGGGAACATCTTGCGCTTGTGCGCCATCACCCCCTCAATCCGTTCGGCTACATTATAGAGGCGGCGTGACCCGCTTTTCTGCGCCAGCTTCAGGGCGGCCCGCTTGATGATCTCGTTCCGGGGGTCCGAGATGGTGTAAACTGGGTGCCCGAAACCGATGATTACTTCCTTGGCGTCCAGCCTGCGCAAAATGTCGGTTTCGGCGTCCTCTGGGCTGGTGTAGCGCTGCTGGATTTCAAGCGCGACCTCGTTTGCCCCGCCATGTTTGGGGCCACGAAGCGCACCGATTCCCGCCGTAATGGCGGAATAAATGTCCGATCCCGTGCCCGCCACCACACGGCAGGTAAAGGTGGAAGCGTTGAACTCATGCTCCGCATAGAGAATGAGTGAGCTGTGCATGGCGTTCACCCAGTGTTTGGGCGGCGTGCGTCCGTGCAGCAGGTGCAGGAAGTGCCCGCCAATGCTGTCATCCTCCGTTTCCACGGCAATGCGGCGGCCATGGTTGGAGAAATGGTACCAATACAGCAGCATGGACCCCAGACAGGCGATCAGCTTGTCCGCTATGGTGCGGGCTCCGGCGCTTGGAGTATCCGGCCGTTCGGGCAGAACACAGCCAAGGGTGGAAACGCCCGTGCGCAGAACATCCATGGGGTGTGTTGCGGCTGGCAGGGATTCCAGAACGCGCATTACGGCATCTGGCAAGCCCCGCAGGCTGCGGAGGCGTTCTTTATAAAGCTGTAGCTCAGCACTATTGGGCAGATGCCCATGAATCAGCAGATGGGCGACTTCTTCAAAGGAACAGGCTTCGGCCAGATCCTGAATGTCATATCCACGGTAATGCAGATCATTCCCGCTCTGGCCGACGGAGCACAGAGCGGTGTTGCCTGCTGAAACGCCAGAAAGAGCCACGGATTTTTTCTGGCGGGGATGGAGCGTCGTGGTGTTGTCCATATCACGGGTCTCCCAAAGCGGGTGCCTTGACGGCACTTTTGATCTTGTTGGTGGCGATGTGGTCAGGCTGGTAAGGGTCAGGCCGAAGTGGCCAGAGCCGGGGTTTCTCGTGCAGGTGCGTCCGATGGATTCTGGCGGGTCGCGCTTTGGCTGAAGTCAAAAATGCCGGGGTTGAGATTCCGCGAGATACGGTTGGGCGGCACCACAAGGTCCAGCGCGAGCAGATCGGCCGGTTTCAGATCAGGCAGCCTTTGCACCAGTTCCAGAAAACGTTCGGATTCGGAAGGCGAGATCAGATCTTCCGTCAAAGTCTTGAACTTGCGGATGTAGTCTGCTCGCTGCCAGGGCGTTCTACCCAGCGGATGGGCATTGGCCACAGCCTGTTCTTCTTCCAGAACGCGTCCGTCTTTCATGCGGATGATGATCTTGCCGCCAAACGCTTTTACAGCCGGGTCTTCTGCATGGTAACGCGCCGTCCATTCCGGTGTTTCCACGGTGCGGATTTTACGCCACAGGCGCACGGTGTCCGGGCGTTGAGCGCGCCCGGGCTCGTAGGAATGGACGTGGTGCCAGCGACCATCCTGCAGGGCCACCGCCACAATATACATGATGGAATGGTCGAGCGTTTCACGCGATGCCGTGGGGTCAAATTTCTGCGGGTCGTTTGAACCGGTGCCGATCACATAATGGGTGTGGTGGCTGGTTTCGATCAGAATGTCTGCCACATCCTCAAAGTTTTCAATCTGCTTGCCTAGACGGAAGGCCAGATCAATCAGGGCCTGACTCTGATACTCAGCAGAATGTTCCTTGGTGAAGGAGGAGAGAATGGCCCGTTTGGGTTCGCCGGGTGCGGGGAGGGGAACGGTGTAGTGTGCGTCCTTCCCGTCCAGCATCCAGGCAATCACGCTGTCTTCCCCTTCATAGATCGGGCTTGGTGCGCCTTCACCCCGCATGGCGCGATCCGTGGCTTCCACGGCCATTTTTCCGGCGTGGGCCGGGGCAAAGGCTTTCCAGGAGGAAATCTCGCCCTTGCGGCTTTGGCGGGTTGCGGTGGTAACGTGCAGAGCCTGCCCAATGGCCTGATAAATAACGGCGGGCGGCAGTTTGAGCAGTGTGCCAAGACCAGACGCTACGGAGGGACCAAGATGCGCAACGTGGTCAATCTTGTGCTTATGCAGGCAGATGGCGCGGGTGAGATCAATCTGGATCTCGTACCCGGTGGCAACGGCTCGGATCAAATCCGCACCGGAGGAGGCGCATTGTTGGGCGACCGCCAGCAGGGGAGGGATGTTGTCTCCCGGATGGGAGTAGTCCGCTGCCAGAAAAGTATCGTGATAATCCAGTTCGCGCACGGCAGTTCCGTTGGCCCACGCGGCCCATTCTGCGTGCACGCGGATATCCGGCCCCAGCCCGAACAGGGTGGCCCCGCCAGGGTGAGCGTGTGCGACAGCCTGAGCCCGCGCACTCATGACCGGATGCCGGTTGAGAGACGCCAGCGCGACGGAGGCGTTATCAATCACGCGGTTGATGACCATTTCCGCCACCTCGGGTTCCACCGGCACAGGGTCAGCAGCGACTTCGGCAATTTTCCATGCCAGTTGTTCTGTGCGGGGCAGGCGGTCGGTTTCGGGGTGAACGGTAACCTGATGGGATTGCATGGTCAGACCCTTTGATTTGTATCCTTGGCCTGAGTGTTGCAGAGTAGCCCCTCAAGAAAGAAGCTGGATAAAAGCGGAAAGAGGCGAAGAAAAACGCCCGTATTGCAAAGATTGCGAACATGAAAAAACCAGCCACAAAGCTGTTTGTAGGAAGCCGGTTGAACACGCTGCGGCAGCAAGCCGGATTGACGCAGGCTGTTCTGGCGCAAAAGCTGGGTATTTCAGCCAGCTATCTGAACCAGATAGAGCGGGATCAACGCCCCCTGCCGGAGCGGCATCTGGAAGATGTATGCCGGGTGTTTGGCGTAAGCCCTGCATATTTCAGCGATATGGAAGAAGTGCGTCTGGTTCAGGCTTTGCGGGAAGTTCTGGCAGACCCCCTGTTTGACGCAGCCCGGCCGAATTTTTCAGAAATGCTCACAGCCGCGCAGAAAGCACCCGCACTGGGGCATGCAGTTATGCAGCTTTACAGTGCCTACAGAAATGCACAGGAGCAGGCTGCATCTCTGGCGGATGCACCGCCGCAGCCCGTGATAGAGCCGTATGAAGCTGTGGGGGACTGGGTGCAGGCCAATCACAATTATTTTCATGCGCTGGATAGTGCGGCTGAAGCCCTTTACGGAAAGCTGGCCCCGAAGGAAGGATGGTTGCACCCCGCACTGATACAGTATCTGCAAGATGAGCACCGCCTTCAGATTGTAACAGATCACGCCCTGGAGCAGCGCGGCGTGCGGTGGCGTCTGGAGCAGAAAACCAATACCCTGTTTCTGTCTCAGGATGTTTTGGCTGAAGATAGTCTGTTCTGTCTGGCGCAGGTTGTAGGGCAACTGGAGCAGGGGGCCGTGATGGACCGTATTCTGCGGCGGTCCGGCCCCAAAGGGGAGAACGCCCGTGCTCTGGCCAGGCTGTATCTGGGCAATTACTTTGCAGGAGCTCTTCTGCTGCCTTATGAATTATACAGAACGGCGGCAGTGGAAATGCAGCATGATATAGACCGGTTGCACCGTCGGTTTGGTGTTAGCTTTGAGCAGGCCTGCCACCGGCTGAGCACGTTTCAGCGTCCCGGGGCGGAGGGTATCCCGTTTTACTTCATGAAGTTGGATATTGCAGGAAACATTCTGAAAAGTTTTTCAGCAAACCATTTCATGCAATCACGTTTTGGTGGTCCTTGTCCTTTGTGGAACATCTTTCGGGCGTTCACGACACCGGGGCAGGTGCAGGTACAGCTTTCCCGCATGACGGATGATGTTGTGTACCTGAATGTGGCCCGCACCGTGCGGCATAGCAGCATGTCTTATTTTGATCGCCCGCGTCAGGTTGCCGTTGTGCTGGGTTGCGATATTCGTCACGCAGGGCGGATGATTTACGCAGCAGGCTTGGATGTAGCCGATCAGAGAAATGCGGTGCCTATTGGCCCAGGCTGCCGGGCCTGCGCGCGGGATGATTGTCGCCACCGCTCTCTTCCTGTTTCAGGAAGAGGTATAGATGCAGGAAGTGAGGAGCGCGGGGTTGTACCGTACCGCGCTGCCAAGATGTAAGTGGACAGTGTTTAGTGCAAGGAGATGGAACGAGATCGGTAAAAACCTATTCCCGTTCCCAACAATCCAACAATAAACAGGAAAAGCATTAACATTCCTTTGGGTGGAGAATAGGTGAACGTAATGGTGTTGTGGCCAGAAACAAGATTTGCTGTCTGAAAAAGCCCGTCTTTTGTAGCCCCTGTTTTTGTGTGCACACCGTTTACAGTGACATGCCATCCCGGATAGGCAATTTCCTGACGAACAAGAGTGTCTTTGTTTTTGCAATCAGCTTCAAGTTTCTCTGTAGAGTGAATTGTCAAATGACAGTTGTCTGCAGAAAAATAAGGGGCAGAATTGGAAAGTTTCCATATGGTTATGTAAGGATCCTGATAGGAAAGCGTCACATAGTCCGGTGGATCAAATTCTGTCTGAAGTGGCATCATGGGAGACAGTTCACCATTTTCTTTATTCTGCCACACCCAGACTGCCGGTTTAATGTTATTGCCATCTGTAGAGATGGACCAACTTAAGTCTTCAGGGCCGGTGATAGCCAGTTTCTGATCAAGAGAAATAAAGATAACGGTGTTGTCCGGAGTTTGATCTACGGATGTCGTTCCTGATTGACACACATCGTTGCTACATAATCTGACATTGATTTTTCCTGTAGCTCGCCCAGAAAAAGTGCCAACGGCAATGCCAACCTTGCTTACAGCGGCCCCCTTGTTGCGGGGAGCAGGGATATGGCCGGAGAGGGGGCCTGCGGTGAAATCATATGCTTGAGCATTTCCTGCAACTGGGTGAGTTAGAAGAATGTCTTGCCAGATATTTTTTTCGGGGGAAGCTGCGACGAGCCCGACGCCATGTTGGCTTAGCCAGTGCAGGCTGCTCAACGTATTGGGTGAAGACGCGGAAAGGTAAAGATTCATATCATGGATAGATGAGGCATCACTGTATTTCTGACCGAGACCTGGTGTATAAAACCCGCTAGGATCGATATTCGGATCGATGTTGGCGTCTAACGTTTCTGCAAAAACACGCGGAACCGGCAGGTAAGTATAGTTAACAGACTTAATACCGTAATAGGCGCCATAATTTGGCGGAAGAGTTCCAAAAGAGACAACACGCGTGAAGGCTGTTTCTCTTTTGAGCCAGTCAAGGGCCGGATAGTCAATTTTTGCGTTACGTGATCCACACAGCAGGGGCACACAAAATAACAGAACAGCATTTGTTATGCCGATAGACGAAAGAAAAACATCTTTCTTTTTTGTGCTGATAGCTACAAAAACAATTAAAAATAGAATAGAAAATCCCCATAAAGTAGAAGCATAATTCAATAAATTGGCATGGGGAAGATGTTGTTGCAGCGTCAGTGCATGCCTTGCGTAAAGAAGAGAGAGCAATGCTGCCGAAAAAATAATGCCGCCCATTAAAAAGATCGACGATTTCTTCGATGTTTTCATATGTGAATAGCTATCAATTGTTATGGCAGCCAAAAGAGTTAATGCAAACCACCAGCCCGGTGAGGCATAGACAAAAAACATTGTCTGCCGAATGAGGGGTATCAGGTCTATAATTTTGCTAACAAAATGTACACCCTCGGCTTTCATGGCTGTAAAAACAAGCCACGCACCTAAGAGATAACGCAAACTACTGTATGATGTTGATGGTATTGTAAACGCAAGAGCCGCTAACGTAAGCAAACCCAGATCAATATATCCTCCCGTATGCCACCAGAGCTCTACTAGATCCATACTCCCTTGTTCCGCACCAAAAAGAGGAGGGCCAAAAAGGTAGGGGAAAAAATGAAGGGCTGTACTGCCGGAAAGAAAATGAGCATTCCCGAAATCAGCATTCATACCAACAAGAGAAACAGGCAGAGAAAGGGCAAAAGAAAGCCATGCCGGTGCTGAAAGACAGAGCCCCAAGATACCACCGCAAAAGATGCGGAAGATAATGGCTTTTCTATAAAAACGGGGCGATTGGAAAACACGCCATGTAATAATAGCAAGTGCCAACAGCCCATTCATGTAAGCTGTTTCTGGAAAGCCTGCAAGAATACTGCCTGCAATGGCAAGGGTTACAAGGAGCCATCCCCCACGTTTTTTATTTTCAACAGCGTTTGCAACATTAAATCCTCCCCAAACAAGAAGAGGCAGAAATGGCAGAGGCATTATTGGGCCATGCCCAAACCATGCGAATGTGCCTGAAAATTCACAAAGTATTCCCATGAAGATACAAGCTGGAAGGCTCAACTTCATGGATTTTCCAAGACCAAATGCGCATAAACCGGTCAGAACCTGAAGGGCTGCTTTAATGAGAATGACACCATGCGGCAAAGCAAGAAGTAATATGAATGGAAGAAATAAAGCAGAGTTTTGCATTTCAGCGGCTAAAGGCATCCCTAAGCCTGTGTAAGTATTCCACCAGGGAATATGCCCTGAAAGCCATTGTAATGCAGCCTCGTGACCGAGAGCTTCCGTTGTTGCGCCCGCATTGGGATCAACCCACCCGGGGGTTCCAAACAACAGCCATGAGATGCCACGCACGCCGGGCCCTGCTGTACGGTAGGCGGGATCTTCAATGAGTAAACCCAGAAGGTCAGGTAAGTGTGCAATGAACGGCAGCAGGACAAGGCATAAAATTGGAAGATAAATACGTGGGGAAGAGTTCACGATATAAAACTTTCATCCAATTAAAAGTTGTATTTCTAGTTTGTTATTTGTTTAATATAGCAGAATGCAAGGGATTTAAAATCAATAAATCAGAAAGTGTTTTCTTTTTGATTTCCTAAAGCAAGCGTTGGTGTTATCTTCCTGCCCCGCTACTAAGTATAATTTAATTTTTGGATTGCGGGACTATGAAATTCACATGGCGCCTTGGATCTCTTCAAATCAAGAGAAGTCTTTTGCCCATACATTGGATTTATGGAATTTTCATGCTGATAGCGGGGTTGGAGTGTGTTGTGCTGACGCCTCCCTTTCAGGTGGCAGATGAACTTAACCATTTTATGCGTGCTGTTCAGATCGCGGAAGGTGGGGTGATTGGCACGCGCCTTAGCGCAACACAAAGTGGTGGTGTGCTGCCTTCTCCCCTGTTCCCCATGGCGCAGTCATTTGATTATTTGAAATTCAATCCCGCTAAAAAAGTTGATCTTGGTGGTCTGGCGCAAGCATATATGACACCCTGGTCAGGCAAAACCGAATTTGTTGAGTATCCCAATACAGCTTTTTATCCTCCATCATCCTACGGGGGAGTGGTTTTGGGAATTTGGCTGGGGGATGCTCTGGGTGTCCGGCCTTTGACAAGCTTGTATATTGCCCGAGGCATAAACGGCCTTTTGTGTACAGCCATTGCGATGTTTGCTATCGCTCTGGCAGGGCAGATGGCTCCATTTTTTTGTGTCATTCTTAGTCTTCCCATGAGTGTCAGCCTCATGGCGTCGGCCTCGCAGGATGGCATCCTGCTTTCCTTCAGTGCGCTTGCATGCGCTTTGATCGGCCAGTGTTTCAAACGGCCAGATAACAAGACATCTCACGGTTTCATACTCTTGGCTGGTGTTATTTTGGGGTGTATTGCGGCTGCAAAAGTGCCTTATGCCCCTATTGTGCTCCTTCCTTTGGTTTTACTTATAAGAAGAGGGGCAAGCATTGTATGGCCGTTGTTATCCTCTTTTCTGGGCACAGGCATTTTTTTGATATGGTTTGTAATCGGCATACACCCGACAATGACAACAATCGCTGTGCGGGGTGTTTCTGTTCATAATCAAATGCTGTTCGTTCTTGATAATCCGTTGAAAATGGCCAACATGTTTGTTCATTTTGGGATCGAAAACTGTAAGCCTTTGCTGCATGAAGCGATAGGTGTTTTGGGGTGGCTTGATACCTCTCTCCCCCCTCTTTTCTATCATGTGGCTGAAGTCTGTCTGATTCTCTCATTTTTGGGAATGTTTTGTGCACAGACGCCACAAATACAGACAAGACAGATTGTCTTTACATCTGGTGTGCTTGCTCTTCTTTGCGGTTCTGTCTTCGGTATTATTCTGGCCTTGTATCTGAGCTGGACCGCCGTTGGTGCCGATCACATTGAAGGGGTGCAGGGGCGTTATTTCCTGCCACTGATACTACTGCTTCCTGTTGGGATACAAATTCTATATATGAACAATAAGAATATTGTAAAAAGCGAAAAAACTTTGAAAATTCAGAGTAATATAGATTTCTCGCTGCAAGCCATGGTCTTTATTTTCATGATATTCTGCGTGTTCACACTTTATAGCAGTCTCAGCGTTCGATATTGGCCCTGATAAGCCACGCCACGCATGTTTTGTTACGTGCAAAGGAACATAAAAAACGCGGCATAAAAGGATGGCGCGTTGAGTGCTAAGGGTTCATTTTTGCGGTGAGCGGTGACGTTGAAATGGCGTGTTTGTGGTGCCATGCCGCTCACGCTGTGTCCCACTGCAGGGCGCGCAAATAAGGGATGATGAGGTCTTTCTTGTCTGTTCCCCTCAGTTGGGTAGGGAAACATTTTCTATCGTGAAGAGGCTAAAACAAGCGGGTCTGACGCTTCGGGCCCGTGATGAGGCATTCGTTTGCGATAGATATAGTGTGACAGGAAAAGATGGCTGGGGCGGGAGGATTCGAACCTCCGCATGGCGGAATCAAAATCCGCTGCCTTACCGCTTGGCTACGCCCCACCAGAGAAATGCGGTTGGCCTCTATTAAGACCAACCAGCACGGTTCGTAAAGAGGCTGGATGCGCTGTTTTTACTCTTGCAGCGTATTTTCGGCGTGGGGGGGGAGCGGCGGTTCGGGTTCAGCGAAATCCAGATCTGGCAGGCCGCCCGCGTTGACATCTGTATCGGCAGGGAAAAGGCGGAAGCGGGTTGCCTTGTCCAGGGCCTGATCCAGCGCCGCCATGGTGCTGCCCATATCTTCGCTGTCGTCCTTTTCCCAGGTGCGGAGCGTATGGGTCCATATGCCAACCACCATGTTCACACGCACAAGGCCGCCCAGCCCCGTGGTGTTGATACCAGCGGCATCGGCCATCCAGCGCATGCTTTCCAGTGTGGCGCCTCCCAGGAGAAGAGCCAGTGGCGGATCAAACGGAAGGGCGCGGAGTACAGACTTGATTCCGTTCCGGTATTGTTGAAACACGTCCAGACGGCGCATGAGCAGATCAAACAGGCGTTCGCGTGCATTACCGGTGGCTGTATCATCCGCCAGTGCGGAATCATCGGCTATGCGGCCCAGACGCAGAAGCAGAGAAGCCCGGAACGGAAAACGCTCCCGTGTGGCTGGTAGGGAGAGCCCAGCCGTGCGGGCGGCATCAAGAAGAGAAACGGAAGACCATCCACCCTGTTCTGCCTGCGCCATGGCGGCGGCAAGAAGGGCTGTGTCAAAATCATCTGTATCCATAGCGAAAGGCCTGTTAGCGAAAAAAGTGATCAGAGCGTGGCCCATTCTGTCCGAACACCATGATGGTATGCGGGCAGAAAAGGCCAGCGGTCAGAAAAGTCAGGAAGAAAGTTCTTTGGCGCGGCGTGCCGCAGCCTGTATGGCTTCGGAAACCGTGGCAGGCCAGGCATCCGGGGCCATCAGAACAGCCAAAGCTGCAGCCGTGGTGCCACCGGGGCTGGTGACCCGTGTGCGGAGTTCAGCCGCATCAAGCGGCGACTGATCCATCAAGGCTCCCGCGCCGAATATCGTCCGGCGCGCCAGTTTTCTGGCGGTCTCGGCAGGCAGCCCTTGCTCCACGCCAGCTTTTTCCATCAGTTCGGCCAGCAGAAAGACATAGGCGGGCCCACTGCCAGAGACGGCGGTTACGGAATCGATCAGATCTTCCTGCTCCACCCATACGGTTTCTCCCACAGCCTGCAAAAGCTGGTCACAATACTGCTTTTGCTGATCTGTTACGGTAGGAGCGGCGTAGAGCCCGCTTATGCCTGCCCCAATAGCGCAGGGTGTATTGGGCATGGCGCGGATAATGGTTGGCTTGGCTGCACTGTTGGCCTCGCTGAAGCGTTGTGCCAGATTTTCAACAGTCCGTCCCGCCATCACGGATAGCAGGGGCGTTGTGGGGAAGCGTTGCCCAAGTTCACCCAGAACCTCATCGGCCTTCTGTGGCTTTACAGCCAGAATAATAATGTCTGGCGTGAAGTCTGCCGGAATATCGGCCAGTGTGCGGGCATGCTGGTGCGGCGCGGGCAGCGTATGGTCATGACGATCCATGACCACAGAGGGAGCAAGCCCATGGCGAATCCAGCCTTCCAGCATCGCTCCGCCCATTTTGCCGCATCCAACCAGCAGTACGGATGGCAGAAGAGAACTGGTGTTCATCAGGCTTCTCCCACGCAATCCAGCATGGCGGCTGCCAGCGCATCTGCCGGGTTCTGCCCACCCCAGAGGAAAAACTGGAATGCGGGATAAAAACGCTCACACTCTGTCAGGGCGATGTCGATCAGGTCTTCAAACATCTCTACAGAAAGGTGTGCGCCGCGCAGAAGCAGGGCGTGGCGGAACAGCAGGACGCCGTCTTCCTGATCCAGACTGAAATGCCCGATCCAGATGCGTTCATTGGCCATGCCGATCAGTTCATACAGGGTGCGTTGCTGCGGGGCGGGGGCCTTCAGATCAAACGCACACGTAAAATGAATGGCACCCAGTTCGGCCGACCATGAGAAGAACAACCCGTAGTCACACCATTTTCCGGGTGCTTCCACGGCCATTTCTGTCAGGTTGCAGCGTTCAAAGTTCCAACCCAGGCCGCCAATAACCTGTTCCATCAGATCAAGCGGGTTGGCGGGGGACAAGGTGGTATCAGTGCTTAACGCGGGCATGGCTCACTCTCAGCTGCGGGGGGTGATGCGGGCAGATGTTCTGGCCGAATGGCAAAAGCGTGCTTTCGCCATTCCCGGAAAAAGCGGAACGGTTCAGGCCTGATGGTGAGTGTGGGTACCGTGAGCCTTGTGCTCCAGTGCTTCCACACGCGCTTCAAGGGCTGCAATGCGGCGTTCGGCTTCTTCCTGCCCGATGCGGGCCTGCGCTGCGAGTTCGCGCGCAACTTCAAATTCTTCACGGCGTACAACCTGAAGGCTGCTGAGCACTTCATCCACGCGGCTGCGCACAATGGCGTTGATTTCTTCCCGCACACCGGTCAGGGCTGAAAAAGCGCCACCGGCTACGCCGGCCAGATCATCAAAAAAGCGCGGTTTGTCAGTCATCACCGGTTCTCCACTCAAAAAGTCGCTTTGGCAGGTTGGTTTTTCTGTCAAAGCTGTTCAGTCTCCTTACGGCTTATAGTGAGTATGACGGCCAGAGGCTATTGGTTCTTTGGAAATGTCTGAATGGTCTGTTGTTCAGATACGGCATTGCCCGACAATTCCTGCCTGGTGGCGAAAGCAGTTTCCCTTCGCATCAGGCTTGTGCATGGGCAGAAAAGGTGGAGCATTTCTGGCAGGCAAGGTGAGAGTATCTGCCGACGCGGGATGAGGGGCTGGTGATCGTCCTTGTCCATTGACCATGGGGGAGCCCGTTCCCATTATTATTATCAAGATATTGAAACCATTGAAGGTACGCAAAAAACAGGGCGCACTTTCAAAGAAGATGTGGAGAACGTGACTATATGAACACGCTATCGGCGGAGGCTTTTCTGAAACCTCGGCTAGAAGCTCTTGTTGCGGAGGCAGAGAAAGCCGGGTTTGCTCAGGATGTGACCATCGCTCTTCTGATCAGTCTGCTTGATACGGACAACTTCGCACCGGCTTCTGATACAGCACAGGGAGACAAGGCATGAGTGCGCGTGATCCGTATGAGGTGCTTGGCGTCTCAAAAACGGCCAGTCAGGATGATATTCGCAAGGCGTATCGGAATCTGGCCAAAAAATACCACCCCGACCTGAACCCCGGGGATAAAAAGGCGGAAGAGCAGTTCAAGGCCATTGGTCAGGCGAACGAGCTTTTATCTGACCCTGAAAAACGCGCCAGATTTGACCGGGGTGAAATTGATGCCTCCGGGCAGGAGCGTATGCATCCCGGCTATGGCGGTGGCGCAGGTTATCGTGATTTTGGGGAAGGCATGGGGGGCTTCCGTTATGGTGGCCCTGGCGGTCCCGGTGGTCCGGGCGGCGGTTTCTCGGAAGAAGATCTGAGCGATCTGTTCGGGGGGATGTTTGGCGGTGGCGCACGGGCCCGCCGTGCTGGCCCGCGTAAGGGTGCCGATCGGTCCTATTCCCTCAAGGTCAGCTTTCTGGAAGCCGTGAATGGGGGGACATCCCGCATCACGCTGCCGGAAGGGGCGACGCTGGATGTCAAAATCCCCCCCGGCATAGAAGACGGGCAGATGCTGCGTCTGCGTGGGAAAGGCGAAGCCGGAGCGGCTGGTGCGCCAGCAGGAGACGCCCTGATCACCATAACGGTGCTGCCGGATGCTCGTTACACGCGGGATGGGTTTGATCTGCACGAGACATTGCCGGTGGATTTGAAAACGGCGGTGTTGGGTGGCTCCATTACCGTGCCGACTCCAACAGGTGACGTAAAAATGAACGTGCCTGCGGGGTCTGACAGCGGCAGCAAACTGCGTTTGCGCGGCAAAGGGGTGCAGGCGCATGGGTCTCGCCCGGCAGGAAACCTGTATGTCACCTTGCAGGTCAAGATCGGCAAGGCTGATGCGGCATTGGAAGAGTTTCTGAAAAACTGGACGCCTGAAGAGGCATCCTGAAACGACGGGTTTTTTTGAGAGGTCCTGCAGGCGGGTTTAAAGTCAAAGCCGCCAGATCCTGCAAAAACCCTTCAAGACTCAGCAAAAAATGGCTCCCTCCTGTATGGACGGGAGCCGTTTTTGTTGAGGAGGCTGTTTTCAATCAGTTGTCGCGGTAGAGCGGCAGATCCAGCTTGTGATTATCCTTGCCCGTTATGTGAATCTGGGCGCTGTTTTCAGAAATCAGGGAAAAGGTGAGCGTTGCGTCCCCCGAGGTGCCTTTCCAGGAGGTGCCGGACTGACGGGAGAGTGAGAAGCGGTCCTGCCCGACAATTTTCTTCAGGGAGTCTGGAAGTGTCACCAAAAGGCGCGCTGCGGGGCCGAGCGCCTTGTTGGCTGCTACGGTCACGGGACTCATGGCCATGATGGCCCACTGCCCTTCAAACAGGCTGGTGGGGTATTGCGTATGGGCGTCCGCCAGAGGCGGAGGGGCATCCCCCGCATGGGCCGTGGCAGGCAGGGCGAAGCTGGTGCCCAGTGCAGCCACACAGGCAAAAGACAGGGCAGACAGGCGTTTCATGGCAGGTTCTCCGAAAAGAATGGTCCCTTTCATGTGCCTGCCCAATGGCGGTTCGTCCATCCCTTTGCAGCGGGAAGCCGGTGCTCACTATTTGGCAAGCGCCTCTTGACGGAGGGGCGATTGATCACCAGATCAGTGTGTATTACAAGTCTGTATTGCAAAAAATGAAAGGGTTTTGCCATGACAGGAACAGAGTCATCTCATGATGCACCCGTCCCCATGCAGCCCTTCACGTCGCAACAGAAATTGAACGCACATGACGCAGCGGTGGAAGAAACACGGAACACGGTAACGGCTGAAACCTCAGCCGAGATGGCTGATCCCGTTATCCCGGTAACGCCAGCACCTGTTCAGGCCGCACCAGTGAAGGAGTATGATATTAGTATGAAAGAAATTGTTCAGATGGTGGGCGCCATGGTGTTTGTGTTTGGCTTTGCCGCACTTGGTCTGCACGCCATTTCTTATGTGGGATATTAAATCTCGTTCTGATGAAGTGGGACTAAAGTCCATCATCATCTTTTGCAGCTGACGGCGTAGGACTCTTTTGTCCCGGTGGCCTCGCAGCAGACTATCAAATTCCGGTTTTAACTTCTGGAATCCCTCCTATCTTCTCAATGGCTGACTTTTCTGCCAGCCTTGAGGAAGAAAGAGGCGTAATTGTTAGCTTTGCAGACTTACTCGTGCCGCAGAGTGACAACCAGAACATCCCGATACGCCGGACGGGATGGATCAACGGGTTTCACGGGCGTTACCCCGTGATAAACCCGGCTATCATTTACAAAAGCGGCATCTAGCGGGTGAGCCAGGGTGAAGCTGCCCACAGCCTTGCGGTTGAGGTCATGAATGGTTGTCTCACCGCTGGCAATATTCTCCCGGTTCACCATCAACACACAGACCCAATCCACACCATCCCGGTGCAGGCCTTCGGGTGTCGGCTGCCCTGAAGATTCAGGACTGGCTTCAATGCGGAACTGATGCACTTCCGCATGCCATGCCTGAGGCTGCAAATCTGCAGGTGTCAGATCTGACGCGATACGATGGGTCAGTTCCAGAATGGCCAGCAGCGCCGGGTGGTGGCCCGTTGCGTCCGTAACAGGTTTGAACCACCGCTCAATCCCGCCATTCAGGGTATTGTAATCCCGGCTTTGGTAATGGGGTTGATGCGGCTTACGGAGAATCTGATCCGGTGTGAGGGAGTAAGTGGCATACCGGCGGCGGCGATACCGTCCGCCATCCGCCATATACCGATCTACCCCCAGATGGTCCCAGCTTTCAGCAAAGCTGTTCCATTGTGCCAGACCAAACTGTTCCAGCAGGGGACGCATGAAGCCGGCCTGCTGGTATGTGTAGCCTTCCTTGGCCAGAGGTGTTTCCAGTATGCCGAGCATTTGCGGCACAGTCTGGTCAACGGGATGGTCTGCGTCATCAGGCATGTGCTGGACCTTCTGGAGAGGTTTTCCCCTGCGGGTTTTCCTCGGTGGGGTGGGGTGCCTGTGGTTTCTGGACGTCCGCCTGAGGGGCAGCGACCGGGGGCTGAGTTGCCGGAGCAGCTTGCGCAGCACCAGCCGCGGGCTGAGGCGGGGTCCACTCAGGCATGGCGTCCATGGCCAGATGCATGGCGTTGCCCGGCGGCGTGGTGTAGTACGATGTCGGTGTGTAGAATTTAACGCCAGCAGCCGCCATGCGGTTAGCCAGACGGCGATAGAATTCGCGCTGGACCTTCCACTTCATCATGGGGGCAGTACGGATGCTGCCAACCAGCACCGCGCCGTTACTGTCGCTGCAATCAACTCCCAGATCATTGTAATCGGAGAAAATGATATGGCGGAAACTGTCTTCCGTCCGCATTTCCTTCACTACCTCTGCTAGGATGTGCACCACTTTTTTCTGGTCTTCGCCCAGATCCAGCACCTGCTTGATGATGATCTGGTTGAAGCCGCGGCCAGTGTTGGCAATGGAGGTAACGGACGAGAACGGGATGATATGCAGATCACCATCAATGGACCGCACACGAAGCGTCCGGATGGAAAGCTGTTCCACCGTGCCGGACACGCCGCTGGTTGTGACCCAGTCCCCCACCTGAATGGCGTCTTCCGCCAGCATGAAGAAGCCCGTGATCACGTCTTTCCACAAGCTCTGGGACCCGAAGGACAGGCCCACACCCAGAATTCCGGCACCTGTCAGCAGGGGTGTGACATTGATCCCGATCTGAGAGAGCGTTGTGACGGTGACAATCACCACAATGAACACCAGCAGCACGGTACGGATAATGGGCAGAATGGTGCGTAGCCGCGTGGCCCGAGCTGATTGGGAGGATGTTGTGTAACGGTCAATCTGCTTGTTCAGCAGACCGTTGATAACTTCCCACGCCACGGAGGCGATGACCAGACCCAGTGTCAGGATCACGGCGGCACTGACCAGACGCGAGCCAAGTGGATTTTCAAAGAAGAAATGGAAGCTGGGGATATTCCAGCTCTGCGCAATGCTGATGGCGGCAACAAAGACGATAAAGACCGTCAGCATGCGCCGCACGAAGGGATAGTAATAATCCGCCCGTTTTTGCAGACCGGGATATTCGGCCTCCACGGCATCGCTGATACGGAACAGACGATCCTGCAACCCGTAAGCCAGCACAGCGATCAGACGCGCGAGTACCAGGCAGACAAGCGTGAGCAGGGTGCCACGCAGGATCCACTGATAGCCGCCCTTCAGGTGTGCGGCCCACACAAACCACAGAGCAATATCCAGGAACAGGACGGGAATCCACCAGAAGCGCGCCATGGCCCCGACAAAGGCCCAGAAGGCATTTTTACGGAGTTCCGGGGATGGCTGGAGCGAATTGGCCACAATATGGCGCACCCGCCAGATAAAGGCGGCAATGATCAGATGCTGCACCAGCACCACAGCACGGAGCATGGCTTCCGTGCCGCGGGGGGCCAGATTGAATTCGCTGCCCAGTGTGGAAAGACAGATGACCAGAGAGGGAGCCGCAACCAGTACGTTCCACCACCGCGTCAGCATCCGTGCCGTGTTGTCTTGTGCAGGGATAAGCCGGATGGCCGGAGAACGGGGGGCGAGCCCTGTTTCCAGAAGCAGGTAAAGGCCGCGTGCCACAACATAGGCGTTTGTCAGCGTGATGGTGACGGTGCGCGCCTGCGATGTGGTGGTCAGAAATTCCGCGCCCAGATAACCAATGGCCAGAACGACAACCACAGGCAGCAGTTTGAGCAGGAAGTGCAGGAAATTGTAAGGCACACGCACCAGATAGCGCATGACTTCATTCCGCCGTCGCTGATCATCCGCGCGGGTCTGGGTGTTGTCTCCATCTGGTGTGGAGGTGGCTGCCTGAACAGATTCGACTGCGGCCGAAGCTTCCTGTTTGCGTTCGCGGGCTTCCGCATGAGAGGTGACAGCGGTAAGCGGCTTTTTCAGCATCAGGCTGGTGCCGCGTTCCAGAGCCAGGGCTGCCAGCAGAATGATTGCGGCGCGGCTGAAGGCGTCCAGCAGGGTTTTCCGGGTTTCCGGATTGCTGATCTGGCTGCGGAACCATGAGCCGACAAACCCCAGATCCTTGAACAAACCGGCAAAATTCTGAACATATCCCTGCATGGATGATGTCAGATTATCCAGCTCTGAATTGACATCACTATCCACAACAGCGGGGGCAGCGGCGGCAGGTTTGGCGGCTGCTGGCGCTGCGGCAGGTAGGCCTTTTGCCATCAGGGAGAGTGTGTGGGTGAAATCCTCGCGCTTTTTCGGGTCATTCAGCACGTTCAGAAGCTGTTGGGCATCATCCTTGCTGAGCGAACCCGTTGCACTGGGCGTTGCGGCGGCAGGAGCATCTGCCGCGTGCGCCAGAGAGGCAAAGCCGGGGACCATACCTGCCAGAAGCAGGCAGAGGCAGCAGAGCGCAAAGAAAGATCTGCTCCATAAAGATAAAGACGAAGAAAAAGCAGATTGAGTTCTGGTCGAGCCCCGCTCCAGGCTTGTTGCCGCCATGGCGTGCCGTCTCCTTGTATTCAGCGCGATGAGAGAATGGGCGGTGAATGCCCGATAAGTGCGCTCAAGGGTAGGGGGCAATTCCGGCAGTATCAAGACCGCCGGAGGGCAGGGATGGCCGGCGTTTCAGGATCGGGGTTCGAAAGTTACAACCTGTGCAGTTTCAGACCGGATAACCAGCGTATCCGCAATCAGGTCATGCAGCGCCTGTTTGTGGCGCGTGAAAGCCACCATTAGCACCCCGATGTAAAAAAACGGGAACGAGATGAAGGCCTTTACCAGAAAACGCACTGTCGCCCGGCCAATGGAAATCTGTCTGCCGCGGGTGGTGGTGACTTCCAGACGGCATAGCCGTTTGCCCGGTGTGGCGCGGAAGGAGGACGATTCAAAGAAAATGAAATACAGGGCCGGAAGCAGCGCCAGAAACAGGCTGGGCAGATGCCAGTTGCCTGCATGAATATGCGGAATAAGGACGGAAGCCGTTTCCGGCTGCACGAAGGAGGCGATATCCACAACATCCATGGTCTGGCCGGATGCGTCGGGAATGGGGGTTTCCTCCCATTCCACTTTCAGGTCAGGCAGCATGAAGAAGCCCAGCACGCCATCCACCACGCTCAGAATGACGCTATCAATTATAAAAGCCCACACACGCCACCAGAAGCCAGCGTAAATCCACATCGGGCGGCCAATGCCCTCCTGCGGAGTATAGAAACCGTTATCCGAATGTTGCGACGGGCCTCCCCAGCCGGGCGGCAGATCAGAAGCGGACATCAGGCCTGTTCCTTAAAAACTGTTGCTGGCGAGGCAGCGAACATGAACCGTCCGTGTGGGCGGCGGGGCTAACTGCGGTAGGAGCCGTTGATATCAATATAGCCGTGGGTCAGATCACAGCTCCAGACCTGAGCTGATCCTGTGCCAAGGCCAAGATCAACGGCGATATCAATTTCCTGCCCCTTCATGTGGGCAACCACGGGCGTTTCATCATAGTCCGCCACAACCGTGCCATCACGGGCAATGCAAACACCGCCTATGGAAACGGAAAGTGTGTCGCGGTCTGCCGGTTCGCCGCATTTGCCTACGGCCATGACAACGCGGCCCCAGTTTGCGTCTTCTCCCGCAACAGCGGTTTTCACCAGCGGGGAATTGCCAATGGCCATGCCAACACCCCAGGCGGACGCATCAGAGACTGCACCCGTCACCCGAATGTTCATGAGTTTGGTGGCCCCTTCTCCGTCCCGAATGACGAGAAGTGCCAGGTCATGCAGCACCGCTTTCAGGGCTGCACGGAAATCTGCCAGTGTGGCGTCATTCAGGGCGTCAATTTCTGCTGTAACAGGCGGATTCTGCGCCGCACCTGTGGCGAACAGCAAAACCATGTCTGAGGTGGAGGTATCAGAATCGACCGTGATGCAGTTGAAGGTGGTTTTGACATCTGCTGAAAGCAGGCTTTGCAACACAGGTGCCGGAAGAGCGGCATCGGTCGCTACGAACGCCAGCATGGTGGCCATGTCTGGCGCAATCATGCCGCTGCCCTTGGCAATGCCCTGAATGGTCACAGTGGTGCCGTTCAGCGTGGCAGTACGTACAGCGGCTTTCGGAAACGTGTCAGTGGTCATGATGCCGCGTGCTGCGGCTTCCCACCCGGTTTCGCTGAGTGCAGTGTGCAGCGCGGGCAGCGCATTTGTAATGCGCTCATGCGGAAGAATCGCCCCGATCACACCAGTGGAGGCCAGATAAACGGCATCCAGCGAACATCCGGCCAGTTTGGCTGCGGTTTCCGCCGTGGCTTCGCAGGTTTCGCGGCCTGCGCGACCGGTAAAGACGTTGGCGTTCCCGGCATTGACCACCAGCGCCCCTGCCTGTCCGTGCGGTAGAACGGAGCGGCACCAATCAACCGGTGCGCCAGCACATTTTGTCTGGGTAAAGACACCCGCCACTGTGGTGCCGGGGGTAAATTCGGCCAGAACCAGATCTGTCCGGCCTTTGTAACGGATACCTGCTTCCGCCGCGCCAAGGCGCACCCCGCGAATAACACCAAGCTCAGGAAGAGGCCGGGCGAGAGGAGAAACGGGGAGGGCGTGTGCCATAACGCTTTATGTCCTTGAAACGGCAGAACCGCCATGCAGGAAGCATGGCGGCTGGAAGAGGGTGGTCAGATCAGATTATTTTTTGGCCGGAGCAGCCGGTGCTGCGCCCGGTGTGCCGGGAGGAGGCGCATCAGGAAGCTGCTTGCCGGTTGAGGGATCAAACCGGACAATCTTGACATCACTGGTGGCTTTGCCAACGGCTTCACGCACGTATTTCTGGATCAGAGCCTGACGGATCTTGTCTTTCACGCTGTCCAGGGACGGCACGGGATCGGTGCGGGTATCAAGCACCTGAATGACATGGTAGCCGTACTGGCTTTTGACCGGCGTGTTGCTGATATCGCCCTTTTTCATGGCGAAGGCAGCGGTTGAGAAGGCCGGGATCATGTCTTCTTTCTTGAACCAGCCCAGATCACCACCGTTCTGCTTGGCGCTGCCGGTATCGGTTGAAACTTCCGCAGCCAGCTTACCAAAGTCTGCGCCAGCTTTCAGCTTCTTGATCACATCGTTGGCTTCAGCTTCGGTCTTTACCAGGATGTGGCGGGCATGCACTTCCTGTTCCGGCGGCTTGCCAGCGTAATTCTGCTGATAATACTGCTCAATGGCCGCATCCGTCAGCTGGGGCGTAACCTGCTTGGACAGCCATGCATTCTGCAGCGCATTGATGGAAGCAGCATCCATCATTTTCTTGACGTCTGGTGTCTTGTCCAGACCTTCCTTGCGGGCAACAATCTGGATGGCTTTCTGATCAGCCAGCTGATTGACCAGCATCGGGAAGATCAGGTTCGGCGGCAGCTGGCGCATCTGCGGCGGCATGTTGGACAGGGCGTCCTGCACATCAGACACCGTGATCTTTTCACCGTTCACGGTAGCGACCACGGCATTCGGGTCTACCGGCTTTGCTGGAGGAGCTGCCGGCGTGGCGGGAGCCGCTGCCGGTGCAGCCGGAGCCGCAAAAGAAGAAGCAGAAAAGGCAGTGGAGGCAAGCAGGGCCGTAGCTGCAAGAGCGAAGGCCTGTTTGGTAAACCGCATGAGGACAAACCCTAAACTAAGGACTAAACAGTGTTACCTCTATGAAGGAGGCTCCCCAGCCCTGCAAGCCCTCTTGCCGGGTGCAAGGCAAGAAACCGGGGTGATTGGTTGACCGCAGGCGGCCTCGGCCCTATTTTGCCCCCGAGCCACTCCATGCTGATGCCTTGTTCTGTCTCCGCCGGTCTGGTTCCGGATGGAAGGCGGAAGGGGTCGCGCATTGTTCCGGAAAGGTTTTCATGCTCGCAAGCTTCGTCCGCGCCCTGTTCGGCACTGCCAATGATCGGACGCTCAAGATGTTCCAGCGCCGCGTGCCGGAAATCAACGCCCTGGAACCCCAGATGCAGGCGCTGGATGACGCCGCGCTTGCAGCCAAGACGGGAGAGTTTCGTGAACGGCTGGCCCAGGGGGCCACGCTAGACAGCCTCCTGCCTGAAGCGTTCGCTGTGGCGCGTGAGGCATCCCGCCGGGTGCTGGGTATGCGGCATTTTGACGTGCAGCTTATTGGCGGCATGGTGCTGCAGGCTGGCCGTATTGCCGAAATGCGCACCGGGGAAGGCAAGACGCTGGTGGCAACGCTGGCAGTGTACCTCAGTGCCCTGGCTGGCAAAGGCGTACATGTGGTGACGGTGAACGACTACCTCGCCTCCCGCGATGCGGCCGAGATGAGCAAGCTTTATGGCTTTCTGGGGCTGACCACCGGGACGATCGTGCCCAATATGCCTGATGAAGCCCGCCGTGCGGCCTATGCGGCGGATATCACCTACGGCACCAATAACGAATTCGGCTTTGATTACCTGCGCGATAACATGAAGTATCGCTTGGAAGAGATGGTTCAGCGCCCCTTCTACCACGCCATTGTGGACGAAGTGGATTCCATCCTGATTGATGAAGCGCGTACGCCGCTGATTATTTCCGGCCCTGCGGAAGACAGTTCAGATCTGTACCGGGCTGTGGATGAAGTTGTAGTCCGGCTGGTGCAGGACCCCGCAACTTACGAAAAGGACGAAAAGTTCCGCAGCGTTGTGCTGACGGATGCCGGGTCTGACAAGGTGGAAGACCTGCTGCGGGAAGCTGGCGTGCTGGATGAAGGCGGGTTGTATGACCTGCATCATGTGGCTGTGGTTCATCATGTGCAGCAGTCTCTGCGGGCTCATACCCTGTTCTCGCGTGATGTGGATTACATCGTGCGGGGCGGCAAGGTGGTGATTATTGATGAATTCACCGGCCGCATGATGGAAGGCCGCCGGTATTCGGATGGCCTGCATCAGGCGCTGGAAGCCAAGGAACATGTTGAGGTCCAGCAGGAAAACCAGACGCTGGCCTCCATCACCTTCCAGAACTTTTTCCGTCTTTATCCCAAACTGTCCGGCATGACCGGCACGGCCATGACCGAGGCCGACGAATTTGCGGAAATCTACAAGCTGGATGTGGTGGAAATTCCCACCAACCGGCCAGTTGCCCGTAAAGATGAAGATGATGAGATCTATCTGACGGAAGCGGAGAAATTCGCGGCTGTCACGCGTCTTATCCGTGAGGTGCATGAGCGCAACCAGCCTATTCTGGTGGGCACCACTTCCATTGAGAAAAGTGAAGCGCTTTCCGCCCTGCTGAAGCAGGAAAACATTCCCCATAATGTGCTCAATGCCCGTTTCCATGAAATGGAAGCCAAGATTGTGGCGCAGGCGGGGTCTCCGGGTGCTATCACCATTGCTACCAACATGGCCGGACGTGGGACGGACATCAAGCTGGGCGGCAATGTTGACATGCTGATAGAGCAGCAGCTTGAAGGCATGGAGCCGTCACCGGAACGGGATGCGGCCGAGCAGGCCATTCGGGACCGTGTGACCCGTGACCATGAGATTGTGAAGCAGGCCGGTGGCCTGTTCGTTATCGGCACTGAGCGGCATGAAAGCCGCCGGATTGATAACCAGTTGCGGGGTCGCGCCGGCCGTCAGGGTGATCCGGGTAATTCACGGTTCTTTATCTCCCTGCAAGATGACCTGATGCGGATTTTCGGGTCTGACCGCATGGGCGGCATGTTCCAGAAAATGGGCATGAAAGAAGGCGAGGCCATTGTTCACCCCTGGCTGAGCAAGGCGCTGGAACGGGCGCAGAAAAAAGTTGAAGCCCGCAACTTCGACATGCGCAAGAACACGCTCAAATATGATGACGTGATGAATGACCAGCGCAAGGAAGTGTACGCCCAGCGCCGGGAATACATGTCTACCGAGGATGTGTCCTCCATCATTGCGGAAGCGCAGGAAGATGTGATTGACGCCATGGTGGCGCGCCATATTCCTGAAAAATCCTTTGCGGAACAATGGGATGTGGCCGGCCTGCATGCGGCGGCAAACAAGATATTCGCGCTTGATCTGCCGATTGCCGAATGGGCGAAGGAAGACGGCATGGATGCGGAGCAGGTTGCTGAGCGCATCAGTCAGGCTGCTACGCAGGCACATGCCGCCCGGGCTGCCAATCTTGGCCCGGATCTGATGCGGTTCATTGAAAAACAGGTCTTGCTGACCACCTATGATGCCGTTTGGAAAGAGCATCTGCACGCGCTTGATCAGATGCGTCAGGGCATCGGGCTGCGGGCATACGGCCAGAAAGATCCGCTGAACGAATACAAGCATGAGGCCTTCCAGCTCTTCACCATCATGCTTGAAGAAATGCGTGAACGCGTTGTGTCTCTGGTGGCGCGTGTGGAAGTGGCTCCGGCTGGCACGGTTGATCCGTTTGCCGATACAGCAGAAGTTCACGCAAACCCGGAAATTCCGGGCTTTGAGTCCGAACCAGGGCCGGGATTGTCTCCGGGTGCTGCGCCTGAAATGGCAGTACCCATCGGGGCCAGCGCCATCATGCCGGATGATCCGTCAAGCTGGGGCGAAACACCGCGTAACGCGCCATGCCCCTGTGGTTCAGGCAAAAAATATAAACATTGTCATGGCCGCCTGATCTGAGCAGGCGGGAGTGTGGACGGGACAGTTAGGTAAGGAACTATGGCGGGTCATTCCCAATTTAAGAACATCATGCACCGTAAAGGTGCGCAGGATGCCAAGCGGGCCAAACAGTTTGCCAAGGTTATTCGTGAACTGACGGTTGCTGCCCGTTCCGGCCTGCCTGACCCTGCGTCCAACCCGCGCCTGCGGGCGGCTATTGCCGCCGCGCGTGATGTGAATATGCCCAAGGACAATATTGACCGCGCCATCAAGAAGGCAACGGGTGCTGCGGGCGGTGAAGATTATGTGGAAGTGCGCTACGAAGGTTACGGCCCGGCTGGCGTTGCTGTTATTGTGGAAGCCTTGACCGATAACCGTAATCGCACGGCATCTGATGTGCGCGCGGCGTTCTCCAAATATGGTGGGTCTCTGGGGGAAACCAATTCGGTCTCTTTCATGTTCCGTCGCCTTGGTGTGATCACCTATCCGCTTTCCGTGGCTTCAGAAGATGACATGCTGGAAGCGGCCATTGAAGCAGGGGCTGAAAATGTTGTGTCTTCAGACACAACGCACGAGATCACCTGTGAAGTGGAATCTTTCTTTACCGTGCGGGATTCGCTGGAAGCCAAGTTTGGTGAACCGGAAAGCGCCAAGCTGGACTGGCGGCCGGAAAACAGCGTGACGCTGGATGAAGAAAAAGCCACCAGTGTGTTCAAGCTACTGGACGTTCTGGAAGACAATGACGACGTGCAGAACGTTTACGCCAATTTTGATCTGCCGGATGATCTGGCCGAAAAACTGTCTTCCTGACAGTGGTGCGCCTGCTCGGCATTGATCCCGGCCTACGGTTTACCGGTTGGGGTGTGATTGATGTCGAGGGTAACCGGTTGCGGCACGTTGAAAACGGCGTGATTGCAACCAACAGCGCGGATAGCGTGCCAGACCGACTGAAGGTGCTGCACGAAAACCTGACATTGCTGATAGACCGTCTGGCTCCGTCTGAAGCGGCGGTTGAAGAAACTTACGTTAACCGTAACGGCACCGCCACGCTCAAATTGGGATACGCCCGTGGCGTGGCCCTTCTGGCTCCGGCTTTGGCCGGGCTGGACGTGGCGGAATACGGCGCGTTGTCTGTTAAAAAATCTGTTGTGGGCACAGGCTCTGCCGATAAGGATCAGGTGGAAATGATGGTGCGCCGTCTGCTGCCCGGGGTTAAGGTTTTGCGGGCAGATGCGTCTGACGCATTGGCAGTGGCCATTTGCCATGCGCATCATCGGGCCAGCGCCCGCCACATTGCGGCCGGGGTAAGAATGGCATGATTGCGTTTCTGTGCGGGTTGGTCATTCAGGTTGAAACAGGATCGTGCGTTATTGATGTGAACGGCGTGGGATATCTGGTCTCGGCGTCCACACGCACCTTGGCGGCGCTGCCCAACCCGCCGGAAAAAGCCCGCGTGCTGATTGAAACAGTGGTGCGGGAAGATGCCATTCTTCTGTACGGCTTCATGGAAAGCGCGGAACGTGAATGGTTCCGGCTGCTGACCAGCGTGCAGGGCGTTGGGGCCAAAGTGGCCTTGGGGATTCTGTCCACACTTTCTCCGGGTGAACTGGTGGCTGCGCTTTCCACAGCGGACAAAGCCAGCCTGACCCGTGCACCGGGTGTGGGGGGGCGTCTGGCCGACCGAATCCTGACGGAACTGCGTGATAAAGCGGGTAAAATGCCCGGTGGTGGCGGTGGGATTGTGTTCCCTGCTGCGGCCACACCGGGCGGCGGGATTGAGGCGGATGCCTTGATGGCGCTGGCCGGTCTAGGGTTCCGTCGCTCGGAGGCTGTGCCGGTTGTGCGGCGCTTGCTGGACGAACGCGGCGCAGCCGCCACGCTGGATACAGTGCTGCGGGATAGCCTGAAGGAGCTGGCCCGATGAGCGGTGCTGACTTCACGCCTGAACGGGAAATCGACGCTGGCCGCCACGAAGATGATGCGGGAGAAGGGTCGCTTCGCCCGCAAACTCTGGCGGATTTTACCGGACAACGTGCGAGTCGGGAAAATCTGGCCGTGTTTATTGCCGCTGCCCGCCAGCGGGGAGAGGCCCTGGATCATGTTCTTCTGCATGGGCCACCGGGGTTGGGCAAAACCACACTGGCGCAGATTGTCTCTCGTGAACTCGGGGTCGGGTTTCGGGCAACATCTGGCCCGGTTATTCAACGGGCTGGTGACCTGGCGGCCATCCTGACCAACCTTCAACCGCGGGATGTGCTGTTTATTGATGAAATTCATCGCCTGCAGCCCGCGATTGAGGAAATTCTCTATCCCGCGATGGAAGATTTCCAGCTTGATCTGATTATTGGGGAAGGCCCGGCCGCACGGTCTGTACGAATTGATCTGCCCCCCTTTACCTTGGTGGCGGCAACAACCCGTGCGGGCCTGTTGGCCACGCCCTTGCGGGACCGTTTTGGTATTCCGCTTCGGCTGGTGTTCTATACGCCGGATGAACTCCGGCTGATTGTGGCGCGCGGTGCGGAAAAGCTCGGCTTTGCGCTTAGCAGCGAAGGGGCAGAGGAAATTGCCCGCCGTTCCCGTGGCACACCCCGTATTGCGGGGCGTCTGCTGCGCCGGGTGCGGGATTTTGCGCTGGTAAGCGGCAAAGGCACGGCTCCCGTCAGTCGTGAGGTTGCAGATGCGGCTCTCAGTCGTCTGGAAGTGGATGCACTGGGGCTGGATGCCATGGACCGCCGTTACTTGCGCCGCATTGCGGAATACCACCATGGCGGCCCGGTTGGCGTAGAGACACTTGCAGCCGCCTTGGCTGAAGCGCGGGACACACTGGAAGACGTGATTGAGCCTTATCTGATTCAGGAAGGGCTGATTATGCGTACCAGTCGGGGGCGCATGCTTGGGGAGCGGGGCTGGCGGCATCTGGGGCTGACCCCACCGGCCAGACCGGATGAGCCGCGTTCAGCCCAGATGGATCTTCTGCCGGAAGATGAGGAGGGCGAATGACCACGCATAGCATCGATTTTCGCATTTATTATGAAGATACAGATGCAGGGGGCATTGTGTATCACGCCCGGTATCTGGCGTTTGCCGAGCGGGCCCGCACGGAGGCCATTCGCAGCTTGGGCATGCCGGCGGCCAGTCTTTTATCCGAGTTCGGGCTGGTGTTTGTGGTGCGGGACGCCACGATCAATTACCGGGTGCCGCTCACGCTTGATGATATTGCAACTGTCACCACGCGCTTGCTTGAGCAGAAGGCGGCAAGTTGCAGACTTGAGCAGGTTTTTACCCGCGGTGATGAATTTTGCGCGCGTGTTGACGTAGTTCTGGCCTGCGTCAAAGCAAAAGATGGTCGTCCTGCCCGATTTCCGCCGTTATGGCGTGATCTTTTACGCCGACTTGAAGCGGAAGAGTAGAGGCCCTCTTCTGCTTTCGCACGGAAGACAGTAAAAACGGTGCAGTTGGGCAGCATAGGTAAAAGCCCGAGTCGGTGACTGGTTGCCCACTATGGGTGCAGAGGCAGGAGGCGTTTTTGGATCGTGCGGTTGACGCGGCAAATCTCGGCGTAGCAGCGGCGGGAGATCTGTCGGTATGGGGCATGTTTATGAATGCCTCCTTTATGGTCAAACTGGTCATGCTGGGGCTTGTGCTGTGTAGCGTGATGGTTTGGGCCATTATTTTCGACAAGATTGTTACACTGCGGCGGATCAACAAACAGGCCTCAGCCTTTGAAGACCGGTTCTGGTCTGGCGGCAGCCTTGATGATCTGTATGAAAGTGATGGCGCCAAGCCGGTGCATCCGCTGGCTGCCGTATTCGGTGCCGCTATGGGGGAATGGCGGCGTTCTGCCCGTATCCCCGGTGTGGATCTGGTGCGCGGGGGTGTGAAGGAACGTGTTGACCGCGCCATTGGCATTACGGTGACGCGTGAAATGGACCGCCTGCGCCGTTGGGTGATTTTTCTGGCAACAGTGGCACCTGTTGCACCGTTTGTCGGCCTGTTTGGCACGGTGTGGGGGATCATGCATTCCTTTGCGTCCATTGCCGCCATGCACAACACCAATCTGAGCGTTGTGGCCCCCGGTATTTCAGAAGCCCTGTTTGCAACGGCCATTGGCCTGCTTACGGCTGTGCCCGCTTATGTGGCCTATAACGTGATCAGCAACAGCCTTGATCTGTTCCAGGACCGTCTGGAAGGGTTTGGCACGGAATTTGCGGCCATTCTCTCCCGCCAGTCCGAAGAAAGGGCCTGAGCCATGGCGATGCCGTCGGGAGGAGGGGGGCGCCGCAGGCGGCGTCCGATGGCCGAAATCAACGTGACACCCATGGTGGACGTCATGCTGGTTCTGCTTATCATCTTCATGGTCACATCCCCCATGATGACAAGCGGCGTGAACGTGGACCTGCCCAAGACCGATGCCCGGCCCGTTAATTCAGATACCAAACCCATAACGGTGTCCATCAAGTCTGACGGAACGCTTTATCTGGGAGATTCCGAAGTCTCGCCAGACCAGTTGGTGACGCAGCTCAAGGCTGCTGCCAATAACGATGCGGAACACCGTATTTTTGTCCGTGGTGATGCTCATATTGATTATGGGCGTGTCATGCAGGTGATGGGGCAGATCACCGAAGGCGGCTTCACCCACGTGGCCCTGCTGGCGCAGCAACCCGCCAGCAGCGGGCACTAAATTCTCCCACGCGGAGAGGACAAACTCATGGTGCGGCCACGCCGTTCCGAACAGATTCTGCTTCGGCGGTCTCTCTATCTGTCAGGCGGGGCGCACATTGCGCTTCTGTTGGCGCTTCTTCTTTCCCTGCCTGCCCCCAAGCCGCCGGAGGAACCTCCTCCGGTTGTGGAAATGCAGTTTGAAAGCGCTGACAGTGGCGGCTCCACGGCCAAGGCTGACAAGCCTTCCCCGACACCTGCGCCCGCTCCGGCCCCTGTGCCGAATGATGCGCCGCCTACGCCGGAACCGCCCAAGCCTGTTCCGAACGAGGAATCGCCACCTCCGCCACCCCCACCGCAGCCTATTCCGCCACCGCCCGTGCCGGAAGCGGAAAAGCTGCCTGATACGCCCATTCCGCCCAAAGCGGATGAGCCTTCTCCGGATGTGGTGAAAACGCCGCCGTCTCCGCCGTCGCCCCCAAAAGCGACGCCGAGCGTGGCGCCGCCTTCTCCCGTGACTGAACCCACGGATACGCTGCCTGATACGCCTATTCCGTCGCATATCACGCAGCCGAACAAGGCGAAGAAAACCCAGACGGACAGCCATTCTCTGCTGGAGACCCTGGATTCATTCCGGTCGGACCAGAAGCAGACGCATGCGCCCACGGCAAAGGCCAACCCCGTGCAGGGTGGTGCGCCCAATGGGGGTGGGTCACCCACCGGGGATATTACGCGCAGCCTGAGTGTGGGTGAGCAGAAGGCCATCGGGGGGGCAGTGCGGCGCTGCTATACGGAAGATACGGCCGCAAAGAATTACGCGACCTTTGTGGCGCACCTGATTGTGACGGTGGATGCCGCAGGGGAGGCGCGTATTGTGCAGTTTGCTCCGCAGACACAGGCACAGATGAACGCTGATCCTTCCTATCGTGCTCTGGCGGAACGGGCGCGGGCGGCGGTTTTGAGCCCGACCTGTTCCAAGCTGCCAATTCCCAAAAACCTTCTGGGTCAGACCCGGCAGTTGAAATTTATATTCAGGCCTTGATTCAGGCCACAGGGAGAAAAAACGTATGCTGACGAATACCCGGCCGATTATTTCTGACCAGGATGCCGACAACCTGAAGTCTTTTCTGGGTCGCCGTACCGTGATGGGAGCTGGGCTGGCAGCAGGGGGCCTGCTGGCAACCCCGCTTTCCGCCATGGCAGCCGCTGCCGCCGCGCCAGAAGCGGAAATTACCGTTGATCAGGCCCGCACGGCACCGATCCCCATTATCCTGCCCAATTTTGGCGGTGGATTGGGTGCTCAGATTGCTGAAGTGCTGAGCAATGATCTGACCAATACAGGCCTGTTCAAGGTTCTGCCGGGTGGGGCCTCCACGGGCGCGCCAGATTTCTCTACCGCAAAAGCAACCGGTGCTCGGGCGCTGGTAACAGGTACAGTTTCCGGCAGCGGGTCCGTCCGGGTGGAAATGCGTCTGTGGGATGTACTGACACAGCAGCAGATTCAGGGCACGGCCTACACAACCTCTTCCGCCAACTGGCGGCGGATCGCCCACATTGTGGGGGATGTGATCTATGAGCGCATGCTGGGTGAAAAAGGGTACTTTGATACCCGTATCGCCTTCATTTCCCGCTCTGGCGCGCGGGCCCATCAGCGTACACGCCTTGCCATCATGGATCAGGACGGTGCGAACGCCCGCATGTTGACGGCAGGCAACTGGCTGACCCTGACACCGCGCTTCAGCCCGGTGAAGGATCAAGTGGCCTTCATGTCCTACGCCAATAATCGCCCGCGGGTGTATCTGTTTGACCTCGGCAGTGGCCGCCAGCAGATTCTGGGTGAGTTTGCGGGCATTTCCTTCGCGCCCCGTTTCTCTCCAGATGGTCGCTCCGTTGTTCTGTCCGTTACCCGTAATGGCGGATCAGACCTGTTTGTGGTTGATCTGGCCTCTGGCTCGCGCCGCCAGATCACGGCATCCGGCGCCATTGACACCAGCCCCAGCTACAGCCCCGATGGCTCACAGATTGTTTTCAACTCTGACCGTGGCGGCAGCCCGCAGTTGTACATCATGAGTGCGTCTGGCGGCGGGGCACGCCGTATTTCTTACGGCAATGGCACGTATGGGTCTCCGGTATGGTCTCCGCGTGGGGATCTGATTGCCTTTACCCGTATTGCCAATGGCAGCTTCTCTCTGGGGGTCATGAACCCGGATGGCACGGGTGAACGGATCATGACCGAAGGCTTTACAGTGGAAAGCCCGAGTTTCTGTCCCAACGGCCGTGTTCTGGCCTATTGCCGTCAGACTCGCGCTGGCGCAGGGGGGGCAGGCTTTAACTCCACGATCGGCATGGTGGATATCACCGGCTTCAATGATCGCGTTCTGCCAACACCGGGGCAGGCGTCTGATCCGGCATGGTCTCCTCTTAACGGCTAAGAGGCTTTAGTTTGCGCGCCTAAGGGTGCGCGAAAACGAGGTCATGAAAGGCGGACGGGAAATTTGCCCGCTCCGCCTTTTTTATGCCGCATTGGGGCGGATAATGGACAACAAGACACCCGACTCCAACTGGAGAGGTGTGGATTGTATCGAAATAAAAAGCCCGAAATGCGATTCGATTACTTCGCATGCTTAGTAAACTGCTGCCGTTGACGCCCTTCTGTGGCTATTTGGCATCGGTTTGCGAATGGCTGTCATCTAAATCTGAGATGTCGCTTGACCGGAAGAATAAGCTATGGCTTAGGGCAAGGTGGTCTCCAAAATTCGTCGGCTCTTCGAAGGCTTCGGAGAGGAGCAGAAGAATACGCGGGGATGCAAGCACTTAAGTTTGTTTTTTCTCTCCGAATAGTTCTCATATTGAACTAATCTCAGGATCCGACACATGAGACTGAAGTTTATCGCTGCACTTGGTATGGTTGCCCTTCTTTCTGCCTGTGCGCATGAAAAGGCGGATACCGGTGCGTCCACGGGTGCAGCAACGGCACAGCCGAGCGGCCCAGTTCCCGGTAGTGAAGCCGATCTGGTCGCCAACGTTGGGGACCGCGTGTTCTTTGATCTGAACAAGAGCGGCCTGACCTCTGACGCCCAGACCACCCTGCAGAAGCAGGCCTCCTGGCTGGCTCAGTACCCGCAGGTCAACGTTGAAGTTGCCGGCAACTGCGATGACCGCGGCACGGAAGAATACAACATTGCCCTGGGTCAGCGTCGTGCAAACGCCGCGCGTGACTTCCTGGTGGCCAAAGGGGTTGATTCCTCCCGCATTTCCACCATCTCCTACGGTAAGGACCGCCCGACCGCAGTTGGTGATGATGAAAGCGCATGGGCCCAGAACCGTAACGCGATTACTTCTGTCAAATAAGTTTCGAGTTCGTTCATATTTGGTCTGAAAAAGCAGGCTGGGTGGTTTTCGCCCAGCCTGTTTTTGCGTTCAGGCTCTTGTTTTCCGGGCTGGAATGATGAAATCCTTGCCCGCTTTTTTAAAAGGGTGAGGTCTTTATGAAACGCCTGGTGATGACATCAGTTTCCGCCTGCGGGCGCATGGCCGTGCTGGGTCTTCCGTTGGCTGCCGTGCTGGCCGCCAGCACACCGCTTGCGCATGCGCAGGAGGTTTCCAGCCGTGAAGGGCTTGCTCTGCAAAACCAGATCATGGCGCTTCAGCAGCAGTTGAGCCAGATCCAGTCTTCAGGGGGAAGTGGCGCACTGCCTGCGCCATCCGCTACCCCCGCTCCGTCATCCGGTGGGGGTGGGGATCTCACAGCCCAGCTTCTGGAACGCGTGAACACGTTGGAACAGCAGCAGCGTGAAATGCGAGGTGAGATCGATCAGCTTACCAATGATCTGCAAAAGCAGACAGCCGCGCTTTCCAAACAGGTAGCGGATGCACAGTTTGCCGCGCAGAACGGCGGCGGCGGGGCTGCTGCTGGTGCCGCAGCAGGGGCGGCAACTGCTGCGACCGCGTCCGCAGCAAGCGGGAGTGGAACGGATGCTGCGGCCAAGCCGACAACGCCTGACGCCATGCTAGCCGCCGGGAAAGCTGCCTTGCAGAAGCGTGATTACGCAACCGCTCACGAGAACGCCGAGGGCGCTTTGAAAAACGCCAAAGGCAGCTTCAAGGTCGATGCCCAGTTCCTGCTGGCGCAGTCTCTGGCCGGGGAAAAGCAATACCGCCAGTCTGCGGTAGCGTATTATGATGCGTACCGTCAGGCTCCCAAAAGTGCACGTGCGCCGGATGCCCTGCTGGGTGTTACGGCTTCCCTGCTGGCGTTGGGGGACAAAAAGGCGGCGTGTCAGGCGCTGGGAAAACTGAAGTCAGAGTTTCCCTCACCAACACAGCGCGTTTCTCATGCTGCTGAAATTTATGCCGGTCGGGGCGGCTGCCAGTAATTTCTGGACTGACCGACTTTGAAGGGGAGGGACTCTGGCGAGCCGATGGTGCTCTGCCTCCTCTCTCTCCTTTTTCTGACACTCCTGTTTTGCCCGCGCAGTTTCAGGCCATTATCACACGCCTTGGGCCATGGTTGCCGGATGATCCCTCCTTTCCACCCATCGCCCTTGCGGTGTCTGGCGGGGGGGATAGTCTTTGTCTGGCGTGGCTGGCATCGCGCTGGCGCAAGCGGCTTATTGCGTTTGTGGTTGACCATGGATTGCGCCCCGAATCCGCAGAAGAAGCCCGTTTAACGGTAAGTCGTCTGGCGAATCTGGGCGTGCCCGGACGTATTCTGACCCTGACAGATCTGGCAAAAGGTCCACGCATGGCAGAGCGTGCCCGGCAGGCGCGCTATGCGGCGCTGGCACACGCATGCCGGGAGATGGGCTGCCTTGATCTCCTCTTGGGGCATCAGGCGGATGATCAAGCCGAAACTGTTGCTATGCGGCAACGTGCAGGCAGCGGCCCAACAGGACTGGCGGGGATGGGGTGGAGCACGGTGCTGCCCGATATGCGGCTGGTGCGTCCTCTTCTGGGGTTTTCTCGCGCGGCGTTGCGCAACACATTGCGGCAGGCCGGTGTAGCGTGGGTGGATGATCCCTCCAACGAGGATACCAAAGCGGAACGGGTCCGTGTCCGGCAGGCTCTGCTCACTGGAAATAGGCGAGACACCTTATGGCAAGAAGCCATCCGCTATGGTCGGGCGCGTATGCAGCAGGAAGCGGAGTACACGCACTATCTGGCGCAGAACGCAGCGTTTCTACCAGAAGGGTGGGTGTGTCTGGGGGCTACCTTGCCGGAGCCAGCGCTGCTTTCTTCCCTTATCCGGTGTGTGGGCGGATTGCCTTATCCTCCATCTCCCTCTGCCGTCGCGCGCCTGTGTGCGGAACCGCAACCAGCCACGTTGGCGGGGGTGCAGATGCTTCGGCATAAAGGGCAATGGATTTTACTGCGTGAGGCCGCAGCCATGCAGGGTCGTGTGATCGCACAGAATGGAAACCTATGGGATAACCGTTTTGTGTTGCACCTGCCTTCAGAGCTTGAGGCGGAAGGATTACGGGTGGGTGCGGCAGGGATAGGCGTGCCCCGCGCCAGCCGCGCCGGGTGGCCCGCACGCTTATGCGCAACCCTGCCAGCCCTGTGGCGCGGGGGGCAGCGTGTTGCGGTGCCTCATTTAGATATATGGGAAGATCCGGTTCTGTGTGGAGCAGGGTTTACTTTCCGCCCACCTGTTCCGGTTTCTGGCAGCGGTGTGTATGGAGAGTTGCCAGAGTAGGGCAGGAGAAAAAAGCGCTGCGCAGGCCCCCAAACAGGCAGAAAAAACTGTTTGCGGGGTAGGAATATCCGTACAGCGTCCCATTTATAACAGCAGAGGTTGCATTTTCCGGCATCTGCCGCTCAGATTGGGGGCTCTCCGGCGCTCTCGCACGATAAGTATGGAAACACAGCCAAGATGAACAATTTAGGCCGCAATTTGGCTCTCTGGGTCAGCATCATCGTGCTGCTGCTTTTGCTGGTGGATGTTTTCCAGCCGGGGAGCACACAGCATGCGGCCCAGCAGCTTGCCTATTCAGATTTCGTGGCAGACGTGGATTCAGGCCATGTCCGCTCCGTTGTGATGCAGAATCACAATATCTCCGGCACTCTGACCGACGGGACCGCCTTTGAGACGTTTGCGCCGCAGGATCCTTCACTTGTCACCCGTATGGTCGGCAAGGGAGTTGAGGTTGTGGCCAAGCCGCTGGATCAGGAAGGCAGCCCGCTGCTGCGCTACTTCCTGAACTCTCTGCCCATTATCCTGCTGGTAGGGGCATGGCTGTTCATGATGCGCCAGATGCAGGGCGGCGGCGGTCGGGCCATGGGCTTTGGCAAATCCCGCGCCAAGATGCTGACGGAAAAGCATGGTCGCGTCACGTTTGAGGATGTGGCTGGCATTGATGAAGCCAAGAGCGAGTTGCAGGAAATTGTCGATTTCCTTAAAGACCCGCAGAAATTCACCCGTCTGGGCGGTAAAATCCCTAAAGGGGTTCTGCTGTGTGGTCCTCCGGGCACGGGTAAAACCCTGCTGGCGCGCGCCATTGCGGGTGAAGCCAATGTGCCGTTCTTCACCATTTCCGGCTCTGACTTTGTGGAAATGTTCGTAGGTGTGGGCGCCTCCCGCGTGCGTGACATGTTCGAACAGGGTAAGAAAGCCGCACCGTGCATTATCTTCATTGACGAAATTGACGCCGTAGGCCGCCACCGTGGGGCAGGCATGGGCGGCGGTAACGATGAACGCGAACAGACACTCAACCAGATGCTGGTTGAAATGGACGGCTTTGAAAGCAACGAAGGCGTTATTCTGATTGCGGCCACCAACCGTCCTGACGTGCTGGACCCGGCTCTGCTGCGTCCCGGCCGGTTTGACCGTCAGGTTGTGGTGCCGAACCCGGATGTGTCTGGCCGTGAAAAAATCCTGCGTGTTCACATGCGCAAGGTTCCGCTGGCATCTGACGTAGACCCACGCATTATCGCCCGCGGCACGCCCGGTTTCTCAGGGGCTGATCTTGCCAATCTGGTGAACGAGGCCGCTTTGGCTGCTGCCCGTCTGGGCAAGCGCACGGTTGCCATGCGTGAGTTTGAAGACGCCAAGGACAAGGTGCTGATGGGTGCTGAGCGTCGTTCCCTTGTCATGAGTGATGAGGAAAAGAAGCGCACGGCGTATCATGAAGCTGGCCATGCCATTACGGCTGTGCTGGTGCCGGAAAGTGAACCCATTCACAAGGCGACCATTATTCCGCGTGGGCGGGCACTGGGTATGGTGATGCGTCTGCCTGAAGGTGATCGCCTGTCCATGAGCAAAAAGAACTGTATTGCTCATCTGGTGGTGGCCATGGGTGGCCGCGTGGCAGAGGAAGTTGTTTACGGCAAGGACAACATCTGCAACGGCGCGATGGGTGATATCCAGATGGCGACCCGTGTTGCCCGCAGCATGGTGACCGAATGGGGCATGAGCGAAAAGGTTGGCATGATCGCCTTTGCCAATGATGATCAGGGCGGTGGCATGGGCTTCTTTGGTGGGGCTGCCAAGAACTTCTCTGAACATACGGCCAAGGAAATTGATGCTGAAATCAAGCGCCTGATTGACGAGGCTTATGATCAGGCCCGCAATTACATGCACGATCACGTGGATGAACTGCACCGTCTGGCCGAAGCCCTGCTGGAGTTTGAAACGCTGACAGGCGAGGAAATTCGCCAGATCATGCGTGGACAGCCGATTGAACGGGTGGAGATTGATGACTCTGCTCCCGTGAACCGTCGGTCTTCCGTGCCTCAGGTTTCCGGGCCGGACATCACACCGCCCGGTTCCAAGCCGGAAGGGGATGAGGGTGGCATGACACCCGTGCCTCAGCCGGGCTAAGAGCAGGATCAGCTAAGGTTAAGGGAAGGCGGCAGCAATGCCGCCTTCTTTGCGTTTTGGGGGAAGGTAATGGACTTCAGACGGTTGGTGGAACCCGCAGGGCTGCTGTATGGCGTAGCGGCCCGGCAGGCAGTGCAACGTGGAAATGCCTTGCCGCTGGCAGGGGGGCCTGCGGCTTTTACCTGTGCCGATTTGATAGAGGATGATGCACGGAGCGGGTTTGTTCCCGTAGCCTCTATCCCTGCCAGTTGGCAGCCGGAGCTGGCGCGTGTTGCAAGAAGCCCGGTCAGCGGGATGTTGCCCGAGACCCCCTTGGTTATGGGTATTCTCAACCTCACGCCAGACAGTTTTAGTGATGGAGGCCATCATCTGGAAACTGCTAATGCGGTCACAGGCGGGCTGGCGATGGTTCAGGCCGGTGCGGGTGTACTTGATCTGGGTGGGGAAAGCACTCGGCCCGGTGCCCTGCCCGTCACACCCGAGCAGGAGTGGGATCGGATAGGGCCAGCCCTCATCGCCCTGAGGGCGCAGGCCAAAGGCACGGTTCTTTCCGTGGATACCCGTAATAGTCTTGTGATGGAACAGGCTCTGGCTGCCGGCGCTGATGTGATCAATGATGTTTCAGCCCTGGTGCATGATCCGGATGCTTTGCCGCTTCTGGCGGAGCGTGAATGCGGCGTGGTGTTGATGCATATGCGGGGCGTTCCGGAAACCATGGCGCAGCATGCCGTGTATCAGGATGTGGCATGTGAGGTGGTGAGGGAACTGGGCCAGAGAGTGTGTGCTGCGGTGGAAGGTGGCATTGCACGTGAGCGGCTGGTGATTGATCCCGGTTTGGGTTTTGCCAAAACCACAGAACAGAACCTTGAAATGCTGTCCCGTTTACCTTTGCTGGCCAATCTGGGTTGCCGCGTGCTGCTGGGGGTGTCCCGCAAACGTATGATCGGAGCGTTGACAGGAGTATCAGACCCCGCGCTGAGGGACCCGGCCACTCAGGCCGCCACATTGGAGGCTCTACCTTTGGGGAACAGTCTTTTGCGCGTGCATGCGGTGGAAGGAATGGTGCAGGCAGTAAAGTTGTGGCGGGCCGTACACGCAACCTGAAAAAAGACGGCTGTTAGGGGTCTTCACGGTTTCTTCACACCCTGAATCGTTTTAGGGAGAAGGGAAGAAAGAAAAAAGCCATTTTCGGGCGTCACATCGTCTGCAAAACGGCCAGACGGCATGGAGAGAGATGACATGAGCAGGACAAGACGTCTTTTCGGGACAGATGGCATCCGGGGGACCGCGAACATTGCTCCCATGACCGTGGAAACTGCTCAAAAGCTGGGGCAGGCCGCAGGGCTGCGTTTTACGCGCGGTGATCACCGTCATAGCGTTCTGCTTGGCAAGGACACCCGCCTGTCCGGCTACATGATTGAAAGCGCGCTGGTGGCCGGCTTTCTGTCTGCTGGCATGGACGTTACTTTGGTGGGGCCTTTACCCACACCGGCCATTGCCATGCTGACGCGCTCTCTGCGTGCCGATCTGGGGGTCATGATCTCCGCCTCGCATAACCCGTTTGGGGATAACGGTATCAAGCTGTTCGGGCCCGATGGCTTCAAACTGTCCGATCAGGATGAAACGGATATTGAAGACCTGATGGCTGCCGATCTGACCGGGCGGCTGGCAACGCCGGAAAAAATTGGTCGCGCATCCCGCCTGAATGATGCTGCCGGGCGGTATGTGGAAAGTGCGAAAGCCTCCTTCCCGCGCAAGCTGCGGCTGGATGGCATGAAGATCGTGATTGATTGCGCCAATGGGTCAGCTTACCGCGTGGCGCCTACGGCCCTGTGGGAACTTGGGGCGGAAGTGATCCGGATTGGATGTACGCCTGACGGCGTGAACATCAATGAAGCATGTGGCTCCACCCATCCGGAAGCGTTGTGCAAAGCGGTGGTGCAGCATAAGGCCCATCTGGGGATTGCACTGGATGGTGATGCAGACCGCGTTCTGATTGCAGATGAAACGGGCTGCCTGATTGATGGTGACCAGATTCTGGCTCTGATTGCCCAGTCCTGGGCGCGGGAGGGGCGGTTGGTTGGCGAGGCTGTTGTGGCCACGGTCATGTCCAACATGGGGTTGGAACGTTTTTTGAACACTTTGAACGTGAGCCTTGAACGCACCGCTGTTGGAGACCGTTACGTGGTGGAACGCATGCGGGAGCTGGGCACCAATATTGGCGGCGAGCAGTCCGGCCATATGGTGTTGACAGATTTCGCTACCACGGGGGATGGCCTGATTGCTGCCCTGCAAATTCTGGCCGTACTTGTGGAAGACGGACGTCCTGCCAGCGAAGTCTGCCGGATGTTCAAGCCTTTCCCGCAGAAATTGCAGAACGTACGCTTTACGGGAGACAGCCCGCTTGAGGCGGATAGCGTGCAGGCCAAGCAGGAAGAAGTAGAGAAAAAGCTTTCAGGCCGTGGGCGGCTGGTTCTGCGCAAGAGTGGCACGGAGCCTCTGGTGCGGGTGATGGCGGAAGCCGAAGATGCCGCTTTGGTGGATGAAGTTGTCGCCCAGATGTGTGATGCGCTCCAGGCTGTGAGTGAGCCCGCCTGAAGCGCTAACGGGGGAATAAAACCTGATGGACGGACGGCGGCAAAGCGCTCCGGCGCGCGTGCTTTCCATCGCGGGAAGTGATTCGGGCGGTGGCGCAGGCATTCAGGCCGACATCAAAGCGATAACGGCGTTGGGTGGTTACGCCATGACGGCCATTACCGCGCTGACAGCCCAGAATACCTTGGGTGTGCAAGGGATTTATCCCGTTACTCCGGATTTTCTGCGTCAACAGATTCGCAGTGTGCTGGATGATCTGGGCACAGATGCCTTTAAAACCGGCATGCTGGGAGGGCCTGCTGAAATTCAGGTTGTGGCGGAGGAAATTGCGGCCTACCGGCAGCAGACTCCGCACGCGCTTCTGGTGCTTGATCCTGTTATGGTGGCGAAAGGTGGCGCTGCCTTACTGGCTGAGGATGCCATCAGCATGGTAAAGACCCATCTGTTTCCGCTTGCGACTGTGTTGACCCCCAATCTGCCGGAAGCGGAAAGGCTGACAGGCCGTTCTTTGCAGACTGTGCAGGATATGCGGCTGGCGGCCAGACAATTGCGAGAGGAAACAGGGGCAGCGGTCCTGCTAAAAGGCGGTCATTTATCAGGTGAAGATCTGGTTGACGTTTTTCTGGACGATACGGGCTTTACGGAATTTGCGGATAAACGGATTGCAACCCGTCATACGCATGGTACGGGCTGCACACTGGCCAGTGCGCTGGCAACGCTGCTTGCCCAAAATCATTCCATGACGGATGCCATTGATTTAAGCCGCCAGTATGTGCGGAACGCTATTCTTGAAGCACCCGGGTTTGGCCAAGGGGCAGGGCCACTATGGCATGCACATTCTTTTGTGAAGTTATGAGCCAAGAGGCCTGAAAAAACCTCTTGGCTCATGACTTGTGCCTCATTTTTGGGGCAGTCTTCTACTCCCCGGCAGCCTGAAGCTGGGGAACCCGGTTTTCCTGATAATGCGTGGCGGGACTAATACGGTTTGCTACGGTTTTTTTGGGTTGGGAGTCATTCAGAACATAACCGCGTCCCCATATGGTGGAGATAAGGTTGCCGGCCCCTGCCGCCTGAAGTTTTTTGCGTAATTTGCAGACAAAAACGTCAATGATCTTGATGTCAGGCTCATCATGTCCGCCATAGAGATGATTCAGCAGGGCTTCCTTGGTTAAGGAAATACCTTTCCTCAACACAAGCAGTTCCAGAATGGCAAATTCCTTGCCAGTCAGATGAACAGGAACGCCTGCTACGCTGACTGTGTGCTGATTAAGATCAAGGGCCATATTGCCCACTTCTGTAACAGGCTGGCTGTAGCCGTTTGAGCGCCTTAAAATCGCCTGAACACGCGCAACAAGCTCTTCAGGGTCGAATGGCTTTGTAAGATAATCATCAGCCCCGATTGAAAACGCCTTTATTTTTGAATGAGGTTTGTCAATCGCTGAAAGAATGACGATAGGCGTCTGGATTTTTCTTGCGCGCAGAGACGCAATAAAATCGTAACCATCCATATCTGGCAAAAATAACTCTACTATCACCAAGCCATAATTATAATTGCGCAGCATTTCAATCGCGCCGCGCCCTGTATCAGTCACATCTACGTGAAGACCCGCGTGTACAAGCACAGGAAGGATCGTCTGGGCGGATGTGTTGTTATCTTCGGCCAACAAGATTCGCATGGCGTTAATCCCTTCTCCCGGAAGAGAGTGTGAGCACACCTTATGGTTGTGCTTTATGTGTTATAATATCAATTCATATCGCTTCATATAACGTAAACGAATTTTTTACCACCATTAGTTGTATCGTGATGAGGGTATGCACTTATCGCATGGCGCATCATGCAACCGTTAACCACAACTTATGATTGAATATTTTCACTTAAGACATTTGATTGAGGCAAAGATGAAAAGACTATCGTCAAATGGTTTTCCATCATTATTTGTAAAGAAAATAATATCAAATAGTAATAATTTTTTTGAAACATTCTTTTCTTAAATAAAATCACAAATCAATTTTTGGATCGTACGTGGTGCCAGCTAAAGAAAGCCCTGCCTGTGTGCTGCACTGTGCGGATCTGATAAAAAGACCTGAAGATAATATTCAGTCAGGCAAGGCATGAGGTGGGGGAGGGGTATGGGAGCGAGCATGATTCTCAAAGATGAAGAAGCTACAGAGAATTTTTCCATGCAGGTTGCAGGAATGGTGCGTTCTGGAGATACGATTTTGCTCTCCGGTCCACTCGGGGCGGGGAAAAGTGTGTTTGCACGCGCTTTTTTACGCGCCTTGTGTGAAAACCCCAGTCTGGAAGTGCCAAGCCCGACTTATACCCTTGTTCAGACCTACGCCGCACCACAGGGTGCGGTGTCTCATTTTGATCTATGGCGCCTGAGTGGTCCGGATGAACTGGAAGAGTTGGGATGGGAAGAAGCACGTGACGGCATTGTGCTAGTGGAATGGCCAGAACGGCTTGAAGATCTGACACCGGAAGATGCGTTGCATCTGACTCTTTCCGTGCAGCCTGATGGCAGCAGGCAGGTTTCCGTTGAAGGATGGTCCCATCGACTTAAAGAAGCCGGTCTGTTTGTTGGCTGACAGGCACAGGTGTAAAAGGCGGTTTGAACAGTCTGGCGGCTTCGATCTGAGGGCTTTTTTGCCGCGCCAGAGAACGCCTGAAGACGATAGGGTCAGAACATTATGAGTTTGGCGACAATTCCAGCGCATCTCCCCTTTCTGGATCATCTGGCGTTACGGTGGATTGAAGCGGCGGGTGGAGACCCGGAGGCAATTGGTGAAGGCGTTATTGTTCTGCCTGGCCGTCGGGCTGCGCGTGGGCTGACAGAGGCCTTTTTACGCCACATGGACGGTAAGCCCATGTTGCTGCCTCGTATTATGCCAATCAGTGCCCTTGACGAAGCGGAACTGGGGCTGGCGTCTGATCTGGGAGGAACGGAGGGGCTGGATCTGCCGCCTCCTGTTGCCAGCATGACCCGTCTTGCCGTGTTGACCCGTCTGGTGTTGCAGGCAGAAGGTGCGTTTGGCACACGGCCCACGCTTGATCAGGCATGGCCTCTGGCCAAGGCGCTTGCTGATCTTATGGATGAAGCGGAATGGGCGGATGTTGATCTTGCAGCGCGTCTGCCAGAAGCGGTGCAGGATGATTTTGCCAAGCACTGGCAAACCATTTTGCAGTTTCTGGATATTGTTACCAAAGCGTGGCCGGAATGGTTGAGCGGGCAGGGTTTGATGAACCCCGTCGCGCGGCAGGTGACTCTGCTGCGGGCGCAGGCAAAACTCTGGCACGAACAGGCTGAGCAGGGGGATCAAAGCCGCTTATGGGCAGCGGGTTTTACAAATCTTATGCCCGCTACGGCAGAAGCGCTGCGGGCCGTTATGGCCTGCCCCGGCGGGCTGGTGGTGCTTCCGGGGCTGGATACCGCCATGCCGGAAGAAACCTTTGCCCATCTGCCGGATAGCCACCCGCAGGCTGGTCTGAGCCATCTGCTTGCATCATTGGATGCCGTTCGGGCAGATGTTGATGTCTGGATGGCGGGAGGGGGCTACCCGGAGCGCGCGGAGGCGCTCAGCCGTTCCCTGCTACCGGCCTCTGCGTTGGAAGACTGGGCGCGGGCTGGACAGGTGACCCTGCCTCACGTAACCCGCCTGGACCCGGCGGATCAGCAGGAAGAAGCCGTTGTTATCGCAATGCTGATGCGGGATGTGATCGAGCAGCCGCAGAAACGGGTGGCGCTGATTACGCCTGACCGTGGTCTGGCAGCCCGTGTGGTTACGGAACTCTCGCGCTGGGGTGTTCTGGCGGATGATAGTGGTGGGGCCTCTCTCATTGGTACGCCAGGTGGTGTGTTGTTGCGGCTGGTGGCGCAACTGGTGGATAACCGGTTTTCTCCGGTTTCTCTTCTTTCTGTTCTGAAACACCCTTTGGTGGCCTGCGGGCTTTCTGCCGGGGTGTGTCGGGCCTCGGCCCGCCTTCTGGAGCGAGTGGTGCTGCGGGGGCCTGCACCGCCCCCCGGCTTTGCGGCGTTGCGGGCTGCTGTTGAACGTGCGTTGGCCGAACACACGCGCGATGAGAGAAAAACGGAACGTGTTGAAGCGGGAGCAGAGGCAGATCGTCCTTTTGGGCCGGAACCGCTTCTGATGTTCATGGACCGGCTGGCAGTGTGTTTCGAGCCGGTGCTGGCGTGGCCTCAGAATGAGGGCGCAGAGGGAGATGTGCCGGAGCATCTTCAAGGTTTGGCCGATACCTACCGGGCTCCGGTGCCGGAACTGCTGGAAACCTTGATCAAGACAGTTGAGCGTCTGGTTCGTACAGATGCTGAAGAAGCGGCTGATCGTTTATGGCGGGGGGAAGAGGGAAATCTTCTGGCCAATCGTCTGACGGACCTGATGATGGCATCTGATATTTTGCCGCCTCAGCCTCCTGCCGTTCTGGATGGTCTGCTCAGCGCCGTTCTGGCGGAAGAGCGTGTGGCTAGCAGGCGGGGGGGAGACCCGGCAGCGTTGCATCCGCGCGTGCTGATCTGGGGGCTGTTTGAAGCACGCCTGCAAACAGCGGATACAGTGATTCTGGGCGGCTTGGCGGAGGGTGTCTGGCCGCCGGTGGCCGAAGCAGGCCCGTGGATGAGTCGCCCCATGCGCCAGCGTGTGGGGTTGCCTTCACCAGAGCAGGGAGTGGGGCAGGCCGCGCATGATTTTTTTGCCAGTGCGACGGCGGCGGATGAAGTGGTGCTCTCCTGCCCCAAAAGACGTGAAGGCGCACCCGTTGTGCCTGCCCGCTGGTTATCCCGGCTGGATGCGTTTCTGGCTGGGCGTGGTCTGTCTGTGCCAATGCATCCGGTTATGGAATGGCTGCATCAGGTGGACCGGCCAGCAGGGCCGGTACGCCCGGTTGCGCCGCCGCGCCCCATGCCGCCCGTCGCCCTGCGCCCCCGCCGCCTGAGTGTGACGGAAATTGAAACATGGATGCGTGATCCGTACGCTATTTATGCACGCCATGTGTTGCGGCTTCAGCCTTTGCAGGAACTGGAAGAACCGGCAGATGCGTCCGATTACGGGATGATTGTGCATGAAGCCCTTGAACGCTGGTTCAGTACGCATGGCACAACATGGCCAACCAATGCCGAAGCAGGTCTGCAAAAAATATTTCAGGATGTTCTGCATGCCCAAACGCTACGCCCTGCCTTGCGGGCCTGGTGGGAACCGCGCCTGATGCGTATTGCCACCTGGGTGGTGCAGGCGGAAGAAACATGGCGTGAAACGGCGGGAACACCTCATGCCATCAAAACCGAGTTGCGCGGGCGTGTGGAGATACCAGATGCGCCGTGCGGTCCCTTCCGTCTGGTCGGGCGGGCTGACCGTATTGATTTTGATGCGCAGAACCGCGTGATTGTGCGGGACTACAAAACAGGCACCTTGCCAACGGCGCGGGATGTGCAATCTGGGTGGAGCCCGCAGCTACCGCTTGAGGCTGCCATGATTCTGCGTGGTGGTTTCTCAGGATTACCGAAAATGGATGCAGAAGAGGCGCCAGAGATTGGCGGCCTGATCTACTGGCGACTGACCGGCGGGGCAGAACCGGGAGGAGAGGTGGCTGTCTCCGCCGGGAAGGATATTTCGCTGACAGACCTGGCGGAGCAGACATGGGCACGTTTGCGGGACCGTGTGGTGGCGTATGACAATCCGGCCCAGCCCTACCTGTCTCATCCTCATCCGGGACAGGAACCGCGTTTTGCCGATTATGCGCGTCTGGCCCGTGTGCCGGAATGGAATACTGCCCGAGTGGAAGACGAAGCATGACTGAGCGTACTCTGGTGTCTGATGCGATTGAACAGGCTAACCAGCAACAGGCGTTGGCGTCAGATCCGTTGGCGTCCGTGTTTGTATCGGCCTCGGCGGGCAGTGGTAAAACCAAACTGCTGATTGATCGCCTGCTGCGCCTGATGTTGCCGCGTCGTACGCCTGAAGGTGAGACTGTACCGGGCAGTCATCCTGCCCGTATTCTGTGTCTGACTTTTACCAAGGCCGCAGCGGCAGAAATGGCCATCCGTCTGCAAACCCGGCTGGGGCGGTGGGTTACCTTATCTGATACGGAACTGGACAAGGAACTGAAGGCCCTGTTCGTGCCGTGCACACCAGAAGCACGGCGGCAGGCACGGGCATTGTTTGCAGATGTTCTGGATTTGCCTGGCGGTATGCGGATTGGCACCATTCATGCGTTTTGCCAGTCCCTGTTGCGCCGGTTTCCGCTGGAAGCCGCCATGAACCCGCATTTTACGGTCATGGAAGAAACGGATGCCTCCCTTGCCTTGCAGGGATGTGTGGAAACAGTGCTGGGAAGCCGTTCCTCCGCCGTGCTGGCGCCTGTGGCCGGACAGATTGGTCTGGGCGATTTTGTCAGTCTTGCAGGGGCGCTGCGGCATGATTCCCGCGCTGAGCGTATCCGGGGATGGGTATCAAAAAAACCGGAAGATCTGCCAGCAATTTTTTGTCGGGTTCTGGGGCTTGCAGCGGGTGCGTTGAAGGGAAGCAATCAGGAGTTTCTCCAGCGGGCCTGTAAAACGTTTTCTGGTGAGGAGACGCTACGTCATTTCCTGCGTCTGCTGGCAGATGAAGGAACAGAAGCGGTCAAGCGCAATGCGCTGGCGTTGCTGGACTGGTTGAGTAGTGAGCCGCCTCAGCGCGCAGCACAATGGGATATCTGGCGTAATGGCTTCCTGACCAAAGAGGGAACATTACGCAAAACAGGTCTGATTACCAAAAAACTGACAGAGAAATATGCGGAGCAGGCTGAATGCCTTGCGCGGGAGGCTGAGCGTATTCAGGGCATAGAGGAATCCTTGCGTGCCCGTGAACTGGCGCGCCTGGGGGTAGCTCTTCTGAAAAACGCCGCTCCTGTAGCTGATCTTTATGAGGCACGTAAAACACAGCGCGGTCTTGTGGAGTATGATGATCTTATTCACCGAACATTGGGGCTTTTGAAAGAACCGGGTGCTGCCTGGGTTCTATATAAGCTGGATGGCGGAATAGATCATCTGCTGCTTGATGAGGTTCAGGATACATCGGGCGAGCAGTGGCGCATTGCCGGAGATTTGACCGAGGAGTTTTTTGCGGGCGAGGGCACCCATGCGCCAGAGGCTGGCCCGCGGACCGTTTTTGCTGTGGGAGACTATAAACAATCCATTTACGGATTTCAGGGCGCAGACCCGGATGCCTTCCGCACATGGCGCCGTGTGTTCCACAATCGTGCTACGTCAGCTGGCCTGCCATGGCGGGAGCCGGAACTGACCGTTTCCTTTCGTTCAACAGCACCTGTTCTGAAACTGGTTGATTCTGTCTTCTCTCTTCCAGAGGCAGCCAAGGGGGTGGCGGAAGAAGATGGTCGGCCCATGCACCACATAACGGCCAGACCGGGGCAGGGTGGCCGGGTTGAACTCTGGCCACTGGCGGAAGCGACGGAAGAGGAGGCTGATCCTGCCAGCCCGTGGGAGCCGCCGCTGGCCAATGCCACGCGGCAGAATCCTCGGCAGAAACTGGCGGATACATTGGCGCGCCATATTGCACGTTTGCTTGCCACGCCGCCTGCGCCGGGTGAAAAACTCCTCACGCCGGGCGATGTCCTGATTCTGGTGCCGCGCCGGTCTCAGTTTGTCACGGCTCTTGTGCGGGCGTTGAAAACCGAGAACGTGCCGGTGACCACATTGGTGCGCACCGGGTTGGCAGACCAACTCGCCGTGCAGGATCTGATGGCGCTGTGTGCCGCCCTGCTGCTGCCGCAGGATGACCTGACGCTGGCGTGCGTGCTGACCTCTCCATTGGGGGGCGTGTCGGATGACAGCCTGATGCTGCTGGCTACCGGACGCAAACCTGCCGAGCCCTTGTGGTCCGCGCTCAGGGATCGGCATGCAGAGCGGCCGGACTGGGCGCAGGCATGGGCGCTGCTGGATAGTCTCTTCCGCCGGGTGGATTATCTGACCCCGCATGAACTGCTGTCTGAAGCACTGGGCCGGGCAGGAGGCCGGGCACGCCTGCTGGCGCGGCTGGGGCCGGAAGCTGCGGAATCGGTAGATGAACTTCTCTCGGCGGCTCTCCGGTATCAGGATATGCATCCGCCCTCTCTGCAAGGCTTTCTGCACTGGCTGCGTAATTCGGAAGAAAGCGTGAAGCGTGAGGCCGAAGCCGGGGGAGATTCCGTGCGGGTGATGACAGCCCATGGGTCCAAAGGTTTGCAGGCCCGGTTGGTCATTCTGCCAGACACGGTCAGCAGGCCCCGGTATGAGGATCGGCTGTTCTGGGCAAAGGACAACCATACAGGGCTGGACGTGCCGGTATATGTGCCGCGTGGGGCGCTTGCCGTAGGGCTGACGCAGGCCTTGCGGGCTTCCATGCAGGCCAGCGCCATAGAGGAGTACAATCGCCTGCTCTACGTGGCGCTGACGCGTGCGGCGGAAAGGCTGATTGTGTGCGGCTGGATGCCGGGCCGGCATGTACCTGCTGAAAGCTGGTACGAGCGTTGTCGTCAGGGGTTTGACGTTGCGGGCGCCCAGCCCCAACCGTGGACGGAAGGTGATTGGGCAGACACCATACTGGTTCTGGAAGAACGGGCAGAGGTCAAGGAGCAGACCCCAAAGGCGGATGCGAATGCGCTACCCGAAACCGGTAAACCGACAGTCTCTTCTCTGCCCACGTGGATGGGGCGAGCCCCAGACTGGCGGCCTGTGCCACCTGTGCCTGATGCCAGACTGGCCCGGCCTCTGGCCCCCAGCCGACCGGATGATGCCATGCTGGGGCCGTTGCCACCTGTGCGTTCCCCATTGGATGTTGCCGCTGTGACTCCTGCCGCAGCGCGTGAGGCCGCGTTCCGGCGCGGCACACTGGTGCATGCCTTGTTGCAATATTTGCCAGGGCTCCCGCCTGAGCGGTGGGTCGATCTTGCGCACGGATGGCTGGCGCGCCCCGCCAGTGGCCTGAAACCGCAGGAGGCCAAAGTACTGGCAGATCAGGTGCTGGGGGTTCTGGCTCTGCCGGATCTTGCGCCCTTGTTCACGCCTGAGGCGCGTGCGGAGCAGCGGTTGGCGGGCGTAGCAGGCGGGCAGGTGATTGTGGGGCAGGTGGACCGTATGCGCGTTCTGGCAGACCGCATTGTGGTGTGTGATTTCAAAACTGGTCGGCACACGCCCCGTACTGTGGCAGGTACGCCGGTTCTGTATCTGCGGCAGATGGCGGCCTATCGCGCTCTGTTGCAGGGCCTTTATCCCGATAAGCCTGTGCGCTGTGTGCTGGTGTGGACGGAAGGCCCGCGGGCGGACGTGTTGCCTGATTCGCTATTGGATGCACATGCTCCGGGTAACCCTGCATCTTGACCGCCTGCGTTGCCGCCTTAAGTGTAGGGCTATCAGATGATGCGGAACCGTTTTTCGGCATCCGGTTTATGGCAGCCAAGGAGGCAGGGGCTGAAATGTCCCGCCCAGAAAAAGGAACAGGTTAATGAGTGAACATACGCTTGCTGTCAGCGATTCCACCTTTGAAGCCGATGTGCTTAAGGCATCCGGTCTGGTTCTGGTGGATTTCTGGGCGGAATGGTGTGGCCCGTGCAAGATGATCGGCCCGGCACTGGAAGAAATCGGCAAGGATTTTGCTGGCAAGGTCACGGTTGCCAAAGTGAACATTGATGAAAACCCCGCAACGCCGACCGCTTATGGCGTGCGCTCCATTCCGACCCTCATGCTGGTGCGTGATGGCAAGGTGGTGGAAACCAAGGTAGGCGCTCTGCCCAAGAGCCAGCTTAAAGCCTGGGTTGAAGGCGCTCTGTAACGCCTGAAACACTCAGGGTTGGGCTTTTCTGGCAGGCTGTGTGCGGGGTACGTTCCGGCGCATAATGCTTGGCAGGAAGGCCCAAGCAGCGTAATGCACGCCTCATTGGGGCTGCATGCCCATTTTCATGTCTCGCAGTTGCAAGGTTCAAAATGAGCTGGATCACCGAATATGTCCGTCCCAAAATTCGCGGCCTTCTCCGCCGTGAAGTGCCGGATAATCTGTGGACCAACTGCGAGTCCTGCAGTCAGATGATTCTGACCAAGGAACTGCACAAGAACCTGAATGTGTGCCCGCACTGTGGCCACCACATGAAGGCTCCTGTGACGGAACGCCTTGAATGGACATTTGATAACGGCGAGTTCACCCGTATTGAACTGCCCTCCGCTCCCGTTGATCCGCTAGGGTTTCGGGATCAGAAAAAATATACGGACCGTCTGAAGGACGCCCGCGCCAAAAGCCATGTGGATGAATCCCTTGTGGTGGCGCACGGTACCATTGGCGGGCATCCTGCCGTTGTGGCCGTCATGGCGTTTGAATTTATGGCAGGCACCATGGGCGCGGCTTTTGGCGAACGCTTTGTGGCCGCCGCACGTCTGGCTGTTTTGCAGAAATCTCCGCTGGTTGTTTTCACCGCATCTGGCGGGGCGCGGATGCAGGAAGGCGCCATCAGCCTGATGCAGATGCCCCGCACCACCATTGCCGTGCAGATGCTGAAAGAAGCCGGTCTGCCTTACATTGTGGTGCTGACCAACCCGACAACGGGCGGGGTTACGGCCTCCTTCGCTATGCTGGGTGATGTGCAGATTGCAGAACCCAATGCCCTGATCGGGTTTGCAGGCCCGCGCGTTATTCAGGATACCGTGCGTGAAAAGCTGCCCGAAGGCTTCCAGCGGTCCGAATATCTGCTGGATCATGGCATGTTGGACATGGTGGTGGTGCGTAAAGACATGCGTGCCACGCTGGGCCGCGTGATCGGGCTGCTGACGCGTGCTCCGGTTGGTGCTGAAAAATCAGCACCTGATCGGCCTGCGCCGGTAGAGGAAGCACCCACCGCGGCTCCGTCTGTCTGAGTTTGGCGAGCGTGCCCGCTTCTGCCGCCGGCGCAGCGCCGACAACCGAATTTTCTGGTCGCACAGGTGAGGTGCTGGAGCGCCTCAACCATCTGTACCCTGCGCTGATTGATCTCTCGCTGGGGCGGCTTGAAGCCCTGCTGACCAAACTGGGTAACCCCGAAGAAAAACTGCCTCCTGTAATCCATGTGGCGGGCACCAATGGCAAAGGCAGCACCTGTGCCACGCTGCGCGCCATGGGTGAGGCCGCAGGCTGGCGTGTGCATGTAATGACATCCCCGCATCTGGTGGATGTTACTGAACGCTTCCGTATTGCGGGAAAATTGGTCAGCGAGGCTGAACTGGTCTCTACGCTGGAAGAGATCGAGCGGGTGAACGCAGGCGCGCCCATTACGGTTTTTGAGGTGCTGACCGCCGCTGGTTTTCTGCTGTTTGCTCGCCATCCGGCAGAACTGGCGATTATCGAGGTCGGGTTGGGTGGCCGGTGTGATGCTACCAACGTGCTCAAACACCCGGCCGCATGCATTGTTACTTCTGTTTCCATGGATCATGAGGCCTTTCTGGGCAACACGCTTCAGGCCATAGCGGCAGAAAAGGCCGGAATTTTCAAACCCGGCGTTCCGGCTATTACAGGCGCACAACCGGAAGCCGTGATGCAGGTTTTAGAAGTGGAAGCGCAGAAAGTCGGGGCGCCTTTGCATCGGCGTGGGCACGAGTGGCAGATTACGCCAGAACGTTCTGCCGAGACCGCACAACCGTCTTCCGCACTCATCTTTACGGATGGGCAAGGGACCTTGGATCTGCCTGCTCCGGCATTGTCTGGCCCGTGGCAGATTGAAAATGCCGGTCTGGCCGTGGAGGCTTTGCGGGTTTCCGGTTTGTCTGTTCCCGCCACGGCGTGGCAGGGGATTGGGAACGTTTTCTGGCCAGCCCGCATGCAACGCCTTCATGGCGCTCTGGCTGCGCGTGTGCCGGAGGGATGGGACATCTGGCTGGATGGCGGCCATAACCCCGGCGCTGGCCATGCGCTGGCTAAGGAACTTCAGAACTGGGATGATCGTCCGCTCCACCTGCTGGTGGGCATGAAGCAGACCAAGGATGCATCCGGCTTTCTTGATCCTGTGCTGCCGTACGCCACGACGGTCTGGGCTATCAGTGAACCCAAGCAGCATTTGGCATTGCCGGTAGAGGCCATTGTGGCAGCATCCGGCGGGAAGGCGCAGGTTGGGCCAACACTGGCGCAGGCGCTTGATGGCCTCAAGGCGCAGTCTGAAGGAAAACCGGCGCGGGTGCTGATTTGTGGCAGCCTGTATCTGGCTGGTGTGGCGTTAACGCAGGATGGCTGGCAACCGGGCGCATAAAAGTGCCTGCCAAACATAGCCGTCACCAGTCCGCCAAGCGGAAGAGGCTTTAATAAAAAAGGGGAGAAAATGGTGCCCCCAGTAGGATTTGAACCCACGACCTACCGCTTACAAGGCGGTTGCTCTACCACTGAGCTATAAGGGCACAGCACAACTTGGTGCAGGGGCAGGATTAAAACGGCAATTTTTGACGCACGTCAAGGGCTGGTTTTCACTCCTGGTACAGATTTTTGGCTGTTATGATATTGCATCCCGCAAGGCGCTGGCGCATCTAGGCGATCATGCCGTACTCAGAGCCTGCACCAATGCCCCTTCTTTCTCTGCACGACAGCCAACGCCGCGCAACAGTGCCTTTCACACCGCTCGATCCGGGCCATGTGAAGGTCTATTACTGTGGGCCTACGGTGTATGATCTGGCCCATATCGGTAATCTGCGCGCCATGTTGACGGCGGATGTTCTGGTGCGGCTTCTGCGGCATCTGTTCCCGCGTGTCACGTTTGTGCGAAACATCACGGATGTGGATGACAAGATCACCGCCCGTGCCCGCGCAAACGGGGAGGATATTGGTTCCCTGACGCAGCGGACCACGGAAGAGTTCCATGCCGATCTGGCTGCCATGAACGTGCTGCCGCCTGATATTGAACCCCGTGCCACCCATAATATTGGCGAGATGCAGGCCCTAATCGCCCGCCTGATTGAAAACGGCCATGCGTATGAAGCCGATGGTCACGTGCTGTTTTCTGTCGCCTCTTTCCCATCTTACGGTGCGCTTTCCGGGCGTGATCCTGAAGAATTGGTGGCAGGTGCCCGCGTGGAAGTGGCTACCTACAAAAAAGATTCTGGCGACTTTGTGCTCTGGAAGCCCTCCGATGCAGACCAGCCAGGATGGGAAAGCCCGTGGGGCCGTGGGCGTCCGGGGTGGCATATTGAATGTTCGGCCATGTCGCACCGCTATCTGGGCGAGAGCTTTGATATTCATGGTGGTGGGTCTGATCTGCTGTTCCCGCATCATGAAAATGAACGGGCCCAGAGTCTGTGCTGTTTTCCTCAGGGCAAGTTCGCCAACTACTGGGTGCATAATGCCATGCTGCTGGTGGAAGGGGAGAAGATGTCGAAATCGCTCGGCAACTTCCTGACCGTCCGTGATGTGCTGGCTCAGGCTCCGGCAGAGGCGCTTCGCCTGTTGCTGCTGGGGGCGCATTATCGTTCCACGCTGAATTATACGCAGGCAGGGTTGCAGGAAGCGCGCAAAACGCTGGACCGGTTCTACCGCGCGCTGGCCGCAGGCCCTGTGCCTGAAGCGGATGTGCCGGAAGGTGTGTTGAAAGCCCTGACGGATGATCTCAACACACCCATGGCTATTGCCGAACTGCATGCATTGGCAGGGCTGGCACTGGCGGGAGACCGTGCAGCGGCGGGGGCTCTGAAAGCCGGAGCAGGCATGCTGGGGCTTTTGCAGGAAGACCCGGAAAAATGGTTCAAAGGGGATGCTTCAGAAGATGATGCAGCCATTGAAGCCCTGATTGCCGACCGTCTGGCAGCAAAGAAAGCACGGGATTTTGCAAAGGCCGATGCGCTGCGCGATCAGCTTCAGGCGCAGGGGATTGTGCTGGAAGACAGCAAGGACGGCACCACCTGGAGGCGTGCATGACCGGGCGTGACGGCGGCGCGCCGCTGGAGCCGATAGGCAATACGCCGGTTGTTATTCTGGTGCGGCCTCAGCTTGCTGAAAATATTGGCACGACGGCACGGGCCATGGCTAACGGCGGCCTGTTTCACATGCGCATTGTGGCCCCGCGTGATGGCTGGCCGCAGGAGCGTGCATGGCGTGCCGCCTCTGGCGCAGACCGGATTCTGGATGCTGCAACGGTGCATGAAACGGTGGATGATGCAGTGGCGGACTTACACCATGTGTTCGCCACCTGTCCGCGCCCGCGCCACATTGTAAAGCAGGTCATGACCGCCCGTGGAGGAGCTGCCGAACTCCGTGCTGCAACCAACCGGGGGCTGCGTGTGGGCCTTATGTTCGGGCCGGAGCGGGCTGGTCTGGATAATGAGGATATGGCGCGGGCGGATGGGTTGATTCGCTATCCGCTCAACCCGGCCTTCATGTCCCTTAATCTGGCGCAGGCCGTCATGATCATGGCGTATGAATGGTGGCTTGCTGCGGATCAGACCCCGCCGCGGGAACTCATGACCAATGAAACCCATGTTGCCACCAAGGGTGAGCTTGAAAATTTCATGGGGCATCTGGTGCGGGAACTGGATGAGTGCGGTTTTCTGCATAATGAGCAAAAACGCCCGGGCATGGTGCGGAACCTCCGTCATTTCTTTACGCGGGGGGAAGTGACCGAGCAGGAACTGCGCACCATGCATGGGGTGGTGCGTGAACTGGCCAACAAGAGGCGCGCAAAAGTCTGACTGGTTTTTCAAACTGTCTCTGATCTGTTGGGGGCGGTTTGAAATAAAGGAGCTCCCCAAAGCGACCGGTAAGGACGGACCCGTTTGGGCACACGGTTTGGCGGAGTTACGGTTACCCTGAGCGGGGTGTGTGAGTTACAGACCCACTCTTACGCAGAAGGCTGCGGCCTTCATCGGAAATCAAAGAGAACTGTTTGAAACAGTTGCTCAGGTCGGTCCGGTTTTCTTTTGGCGGCTGAGTGTGCAGGATTTTCGTCCAGATTGTCCGGCATTGAGCCTTCAGATCCGGCTTTATCAGCCTTAAAAACCCTCGTGCCCCGTAAGTGCTGACTTTTCAGGCAGCGTCCAAGCCGAGTTCGTGTTTTTGCGAGAGAAACAGGGAGGCCGGTTATGGTCCCTGTTGAGAGTTTATCTGTCAGGCATGAGGACACACCTGACAGATAAAAAATCCTCAGTCGGCAGCCAGCGGCATGTTGCGCTGAGCCATGGCGGTGGTCACATGGTCTTCCAGTGCAGCCGTAATCTTGTCGGCCTGCTTGGCAAAGATATGGTCCGCTTCCGGAAAGACGCGATAATCAACCGTTACACCCTTCTGGGTGTTCAGTTTGTCTACCAGTTTATGGATGGCAGGTTCAGGAGCCATGTCATCCTTGCCACCAGCAATCATCAGCCCACCACAGGGGCAGGGAGCCAGAAAGCCGAAATCATAGTAGGTGGCCGGCGGCGCAACGCTGATCCACCCGGTAATTTCCGGACGACGCATCAGAAGCTGCATGCCCACAAATGCCCCGAAGGAATAGCCAGCAATCCACAGGCCGGAAGCATTGGGGTTAACCATCTGCATCCAGTCCAGTGCTGCGGCGGCATCTGAAATTTCGCCAATTCCGCCATCATACCGGCCCTGAGACCGGCCGACGCCGCGTGAGTTGTAGCGCATGACCGAAAAGCCCATTTTTTCAAAGGACCGGTACATCGCATACGTAATACGGTTGTTCATGGTGCCGCCGTGCAGCGGGTGGGGGTGCAGCACGAGGGCAAGCGGCGCATTGGGCTCGTTTGAGTGATGGTAACGCCCTTCAAGGCGACCGTCAGGGCCGGCAAACATAACCTCAGGCATTTGTATTCCGCATAATCTTTGAATGCGCCCTTGGGCATGACGCATCCAGGTTTGGCGAAGGTCCCAGCATGGAACGATGCCGCGCACCGTGCCGGAACAGGCGGGTTATCAGGCCCGCAAAAAGGTCAAGAACTGTTCATCCGCTACCATGGAGGGAAGGCAGAGGGCGGCGGGCATACAGTATGGACATGGTATCATGCAAGACGCAGGAAAAGGGGGAGGCAGTTTTTCCGGCATTGACGGCGTCGGAAATGAGGGCATAATCCCCTCGTTCTGTCTCGCGGCCTTCTGTTATGGAAACAGTGTTTCCACAAAAGACGGCCTTGCTGCGCTGTATGGTATCGACCATAAGCCCCTCTATAACGGGTGCGGAGCCGAAATTTCCACATAAATCGTTATAATGGCTGTTTTGTGCCCTTTGCAGAGGACACCATTGCACCCCAGAAACAGGCAGGAACGGGATCATGACCGCACATACACACAGCAGGGATGGCCAGAGCCGTGTTGTGTATCTGGATGCCAACGCCACAGAACCTCTGCGTCCACAGGCAAGGGACGCACTGCTTGAAGCGGCGGACATGACGGGAAATCCCTCATCCGTGCACAGGGCGGGCCGTATGGCGCGGGCCGTGCTGGAAAGCGCGCGGGATACCGTGGCCCAGATGTTCGAGGTTGAACCGCTGAACTGTATTTTCACCTCAGGCGGCACGGAAGCCAATGTGTTGGCTATGCATGGTCTGGGGGAGGGACGTCGTTTTCTGGTGGGGGCGACGGAACATGATGCCGTGCGCAAAGGTGTTCCGGATGGAGCACTGGTTAACTGGTTGCCGGTCACCCACAATGGGCAGGTAGAACTCGACGCATTTGAGGCAGCCTTGGCGGCGGACGAGTCGCCTGCCTTTGTGTGCCTGATGCTGGCCAATAATGAGACAGGTGTGCTGCACCCGTTGGCGGAAGTTGCAGCACTTTGCCAGCGTTATGGGGCGCACCTGCATGTGGATGCCGTGCAGGCAGCCGGACGAATGGCGTTTTCCATCGCAACCATTGGTGCGCAGAGTGTGGCGATTTCCGGCCACAAGATTGGGGGCCCAAAAGGCGCGGGGGCCCTGCTGCTGGCTGGCCCCGCTCCGGCACGGGTAGCCCCTTTGTTTGAAGGCGGTGGGCAGGAACAGGGGCGGCGGGGCGGCACACAGCCATTGCCAGCCATTGCCGGGCTTGCTGCCGCTTTGAAAGCCGCGGTTGAAACCCCGCGTGACCTCAGTCCTTTGCGCAACCGGCTGGAGCAGGCGGCAGTAGCGGCGGGCGCTGTGGTGTGTGGGGCGGAAGCGCCGCGTCTGGGCAACACAACCTCACTGGCGCTGCCCGGGCGGCGGGCCCAAGGGCAGTTGATGCGGCTTGATCTGGCCAATATCTGTGTATCGGCAGGCTCCGCGTGCTCCTCGGGCAAGGTGGCGTTTTCCCATGTCTTGCAGGCCATGGGGTTGGATACTCTGGCTGGAGAGGCGATTCGTGTGTCTCTGCCCTGGAATGTGCAGGAACAGGACATAGATAGGTTTATTCAGGCTTATGTTGGTATGGCGCAAAGTGCCTCCCCGGTTCTGGGGCTATAAGATACCGGCTGCTGGCTGTTCAAAAAGTCTTTCCGCAGACGTCTGATGGGGGACCAAATGGAAGAACTCTATTTCGATCACGCTGCAACTACCCCTTGTGACCCGCGGGTACAGGCTGTGATGATGGCGGCCCTTGAGCAGGAAAACGGCAACCCCCACAGCGCGACACACGACTCGGGCCGGAGGGCGGCTGCACTGGTGGAGGCAGCGCGGCAGCAGGTGGCCGATCTTCTGGCAGCCGACAGCCGTGAGATTATTTTTACGTCTGGAGCGACAGAGGCCAATAATCTGGCCATCAAGGGCGCAGCCCGGCATCTTGCCTCACAGGGCAGCCCGCGCAAACGCATCATTACAGTGGCGACCGAGCATAAATGCGTGCTGGAAAGCGTGCGTGACCTCGCCGCAGAGGGATTCGAGCCCGTTATTCTGCCGGTGCAGCCTGACGGCCAACTTGCGCCCGATGTGCTGGCGCGCGCACTGGAAATTCCGACGGCAGTGGTCTCCCTCATGGCGGCCAATAATGAAACGGGCGTGCTACAGGATTTCACGACTCTGGCTCCTCTTGTGCAGAAGGCAGGGGCACTTCTGCATGCGGATCTGGCACAGGCCGCAGGCAAGATACCGGTAGATGTTTCAGCCATGGGGCTGGCTCTGGCCTCGGTCTCTTCCCATAAACTGTATGGCCCGAAAGGTGCCGGGGCGTTGTATGTGCGGCGGCGGCCCCGTGTGCGGTTGGAACCGCTGTTTTCGGGCGGCGGGCAGGAGCGCGGCCTGCGCTCCGGCACATTGCCCGGCTTTTTGCTGGCCGGATTTGGGGAGGCCTGCCGTATTGCACGTGAAGAGATGGCGAAGGATGCCACCCATCTGGCGACTCTGCGGAGTCTCTTCATGCAACGGTTGACGGAGCGCCTGCCGGGTGTTGGCATCAACGCGGAAAATGCGCCCCATTTGCCCGGCCTGTTTAGTGTGCGTCTGCCAGCCGGGCTGCGCGCGCTTGATGTGCTGGAGGCCGCAACCGGCATTGCCGCCTCGCTTGGTTCGGCCTGTTCCTCGGCTGAACTGGCACCGTCCTATGTGCTGGAAGCCATGGGTTTAACGCGGGAAGAAGCGGGAAGAAGCTTGCGTCTCTCCCCCGGACGTTTTACCTCACCCGCCGAGGCGGAGCGTGCGGCGGATGTGCTGGCGCAGGCCGCCCTGCGGGTACGCGGCCAACGCATGCCCGAAGAGACCGCATGCGTGTGACCCTCACCGCAGTTGAGACAGCCTTGGCAGGATATAAAGACGAATGCCCCAGATGACGTTTGTTGAGCAGGACGGAACAGAGCGTACGGTTGATGCGCCGCTTGGCCTTTCCGTGCTGGAAATTGCCCATAAGCACGGTATTGATCTTGAAGGTGCCTGCGAGGGCTCTCTGGCCTGCGCCACCTGCCACGTGATTGTTGATCCGTCCTGGGCGCCGAAGCTCAATACGCCGACGGATGACGAAGAAGATATGCTTGATCTGGCGTTCGGGCTTGAAAAAACTTCTCGCCTTGGGTGCCAGATCGTGATGACCGAAGATTTGAACGGGCTGGTGGTGCGTCTGCCGCGCACGGCCTGAACACACACCGTTTAACGTAAGAAAGGGAGCGCCCATGCGCATTCTTGTGGCCATGTCCGGGGGGGTGGACAGTTCCGTGGTTGCCGCCCGCCTTCAGGCAGAGGGGCACGAGGTGATAGGCGCCACCCTCCAGCTTTATGATTCGCGCGGAGCCGCCAAAAAGGGGGCCTGCTGCGCGGGGCAGGATATCCGTGATGCACGGGCCGTGGCTGATCGTCTTGGCTTTCCGCATTATGTGATTGATGCCGAGCGCCGCTTTCAGGACAGCGTGATAGAGCGTTTTGCCGATGCCTATGCAGCGGGTGAAACACCAGTGCCCTGCGTGGCCTGCAATCAGGGCGTGAAATTTACTGATCTTCTGGGGTTGGCCAAGGAAATCGGCGCGGATGCCATGGCCACAGGCCATTACGTGCGGCGCGTGGAAGGCCCCGATGGCGTGGAACTGCACCGTCCTGTGGACAGCGCGCGGGATCAGTCTTGGTTTCTGTTTGCCACCACGCGCGAACAGCTTGCGTTTCTGCGCTTCCCCTTAGGTGACATGCCAGACAAGGGTGCCGTAAGGGCGGAAGCGGAAAAATTTGGTCTGATTGTTGCAGGCAAGCCCGACAGCCAGGATCTCTGCTTTGTCAGCGATGGGTCCTATGTGGATCTGGTTGAGCGCATGCACCCGGAAATGGCCGGGCCTGGCGAAATTGTGGACAGTGCCGGGCAGGTTGTGGGCCACCATGAGGGCGTGATGCGCTTTACCGTGGGGCAGAGCAAACGGCTGGGCAATGCGGCGCGCCTGAATGGTGAGCGTCAGATGGTGGTGGGCGTGGAACCGGGCCGCCGCCGTGTGATTATCGGCCCGCGTGAGCACTCTTTTGTCAGTTCTCTTTCCGTGCGGGATGTCAACTGGTTGGTGGATGCGCCGCCGGAGGGCCTTGTCTGCCATGTGCAGATGCGCGCGCGGGAAGTGCCGCGTCCGGCCCGGGTTATTCCCACGGCAGACGGGGCGCTGGTGCAACTGACCGAACCGGCAATGCCTGCGCCCGGTCAGGCCTGTGTGTTTTATGATGGCAGCCGTATTCTGGGCGGTGGTTTTATCCGCCGGGAAGCAGCCGCGTCGGCAGCCTGAGGGAGAGACAGCATGGCAGATGGTCGTCTTGTTATCGGCACGCAGCGTTATTCATCATGGTCTCTGCGTGGGTGGCTTATGGTGAAGCTGGCAGGGCTGAACGTCTCCACACAGGTTGTTCCGCTTGAAGGGGCTGGCCAGACCAAGGCGCTTAAAACCCTTTCTCCCAACGGGTGCGTCCCCTATCTGGAACACAATGGGGCGCAGGTGTGGGATTCGCTTTCCATTGCTGAATATTGTGCGGAGCAGGCCCCGGCCCTGTGGCCTGCGGACCGGTGCGAGCGCGCTGTTGCCCGGTCTCTCTCGGCAGAAATGCATTCGGGGTTTCGTGGCGTACGCTCCACATTCCCCATGAATCTGGGGCGGGACGCTCGTCCTCTGGCAACACCCCTTGATGCGGATGTTCTGAAAGATATTGCGCGTATTGATGCCATCTGGACCGATGCACGTACGCGTTATGGTCAGGGTGGACCCTTCCTGTTCGGGGCGCAGTTCGGCAATGTGGATGCCATGTTCGCGCCAGTTGTCTCGCGCTTTTTGTCCTATTCTGTGCCAGGGCTTTCCGAGACGTCTCTGGCCTATATGCAGGCAGTGCGTCATCATCCCCTGATGCAGGAATGGTACGAGGCTGCGGCGCGTGAGCCGGAAGCGTGGCATCTGGACATGTACGAATCCATTGCGTGATCCCTGACGGGAGGCATCAGGTTTATGATGTCGATGCAGGCTTCTGCCTCAAGACCACAGGATGAGGACGCAATGCCGTTGAAGGTGATGACGGTCCTGCCGCCGAGAGAGCGCTTTGCGGTGGGGGAGGCTGGTGCAATTTCTCTTCTGGTACAGCGCATGGCTGCGCCGGGAGAAATTGTGGTGGGGTTGCCGCCGGACAGCGCACCCTTTGCTGGTATTTCTTTTCTGCCCGTGCAGCGCGTTTTTCGGCCTTTCAGCCGTATTCACCGTTACGCTGGTGGGGTGGCGCGTCTGGCGCGGCAGGTGCAGCCTGATCTGCTGGAAGTGCATAATCGTCCGGATGTGGCGCTTGCCTTGCGCAAACTGTGCCCTACCGTGCCGGTTGTACTGGTGCTGCATAATGATCCCTGTGGCATGCGGCGCGCGCGAACATCGGGGGAGCGCGACAAGCTGGGGCAGGCGGTCGCCATTGTGGCCGTGTCAGAATGGGTGCGTTCGCGCTTTGTCAGCCAGAATGTCAAAGCCTGTGTACGGGTTTTGCCCAATAGTTTGACGATGGCCTCTCTCCCCGCCCAACCGGACCAGCGGGAAAAACGCCTGCTGTTTGCAGGCCGGGTTGTGGCGGACAAAGGGGCCGATGCGTTTGTTGCGGCCTGTGCCCAGCTTCTGCCCCGGTACCCGGACTGGCGGGCGGATATGATCGGTGCGGACCGTTTTGGCCCGGATTCGCCAGAGACTCCCTTTCTGGCAGCACTCCGCCCTAAGGCGATTGAAGCAGGGGTAGTGTTGCATGGCTACCAACCGCATGAGGTCGTGTTGAACGCCATGGCGCATGACGCCATTGTGGTTGTGCCCAGCCGTTGGCCGGAGCCTTTTGGCATGTCCGCGCTGGAAGCCATGGGATGCGGGGCCGCCCTTGTGGCATCACGCAAAGGCAGCCTGCCCGATGTTGTGGGCGACACAGGCCTGTATGCAGACCCGGATGATCTTCCCAAACTGGTTCAGGTTATTGAGCGCCTGATGCTGGATGAACCGCTGCGCCAGACCTTGGGGCAGGATGCCCGCCAGCGGGCGTGGTTGTTTGATACAACCATCGTGCGTGAAAAGCGGCGCCTTCTGCATCAGGACATTGTGCGGGAATGGCGCTGGAAAGGCACCTTCCACGCCTGAAAGATAATTTTGAAAATTTACTCAGACTCGACAAATAGGTCTTTTTTCGCAGGATAAGAGGGGTTTCAAAGGAGTCGCCCCGATTCTACCCACAGTTCCATCCACAGGCTTGTAACGCTGCTTGCATACCCTTGCGAGGTGGGGCGACGGCCTTCACTGGTGGCGTAAAAGGCAACGTCAGGCTACGTGCCAGCAGGTGAAGCCCCTCCGGATGGGGCGCCCCGTAAAGTGTATCCCCTACAATGGGGCAGCCCATGGCGGCGCAATGGACTCGAGCCTGATGGGTCCGGCCCGTGTGCAGATGAAGTTCCAGCCAGCAGAGTGAGTCTGATCGACCCAACACGCGCCAGGACGTTCGGGCAGGAGTGCCTTTTTCGCTGGTGATCATCCGCCAACCGCTGCGATCTGTCTGTTTGAGAAGGGGCAGATCAATTTCGCCAGTATCATTCTTGGGGCCGCCTTGAACAACGGCCCAGTAGGTTTTCTGCGCTGTTCTGCTGGCAAAAGCCTGTTGCATAGCCAGCAAAGGTTGCTTGCGCAGTGCAATGGCCAGGCAGCCGGATGTTTCCGTATCCAGCCTGTGGGCCAGCCATGGTCCATCCTTGCGCCGCGACAGGAGCGGAAAGTAGTCCTCCACACAGGGGCCACCTTTCGGCCCCGCATGCACAGGGATACCCGCCGGTTTGTCCAGTATCACCACATGCTGGTCCTGATACAGCACGGAGAGAGGAAAGGGCGGAGCTGAAAGGGTGCTCATTCCTCGCGGGCGGACCCCACCAGAACCTTGCGGCGGCCTACATGGTCGGCCCGGCTGATAATGCCTTCCTTTTCCATCTGTTCAATCAGTTTGGCGGCGCGGTTGTAGCCAATGGAAAGATGCCGCTGCACGAAGGAGGTCGAGGCTTTCCCTTCCCGCGTTACAATGGCTACGGCTTCATCATACATGTCTGATTCGCCGCTATCTCCGCCGCCCGACTTGCCGCCGCCAGCGGGCGCTTCTTCCACGGGTTCGGCCAGCACGTCATCATCGTAAATGGGTTCGCCCTGTTCTTTCAGGAAGCTGACAACCTGCTCCACTTCGCTATCGGCCACAAACGGACCGTGCACGCGGGTAATGCGGCCGCCCCCCTGCATGAACAGCATGTCACCCTGGCCCAGCAATTGTTCCGCACCCTGTTCACCCAGAATGGTGCGGCTATCAAACTTGCTGATCACCTGAAAGGAGATACGGGTGGGGAAGTTGGCCTTGATGGTGCCGGTAATCACATCCACGGAGGGGCGCTGCGTGGCCATGATCACATGGATGCCAGCCGCACGCGCTTTCTGGGCCAGACGCTGCACACACGCGTCAATTTCCTTGCCGGCGGTCATCATCAGATCCGCCATTTCGTCAATAATCACGACGATATAGGGCATCGGGTCCAGCGTGACGGACTGTTCCTCAAACACAGGGTTGCCGGTTTCAGGGTCAAAGCCCGTCTGCACACGGCGTACCACTACTTCACCATCAGCACGGGCTTCGGCGGCGCGGGCGTTATAGCCGGCAATGTTTCGCACCTGCATGTGCGCCATGGTGCGGTAACGGCGGTCCATTTCCCGCACCACCCATTTCAGGGCGTTCACGGCTTTTGGGGGTTCTGTCACAACCGGGGTGAGCAGGTGCGGAATACCATCGTAAATGGAAAGTTCCAGCACCTTGGGGTCAATCATGATCAGGCGGCATTCATCGGGGGAAAGCCGATAAAGCAGCGAGAGGATCATGGCGTTTACGCCAACCGATTTCCCTGAACCCGTGGTGCCCGCAACAAGCAGATGCGGCATGCGGGCCAGATCACTGAACACGGGCTCGCCCGCAATGTCTTTCCCCAGAGCAAGGGAGAGGTGGGCGGGATCATTCTGCCAATCCGGCTGGCTGAGCAGTTCAGAAAGATAAACCGTCTCGCGTGTCTGGTTTGGTACTTCAATACCAATCACATTCCGCCCGGGCACGGTGGCGATACGAACACTCAGAACCGAGAGCGAGCGCGCAACGTCATCCGCCAGCCCGATCACACGGGCGGAGCGGATACCGGCGGCGGGCTCCAGTTCATAAAGCGTGACCACAGGGCCAGCGCTCATGCCCACAATGGTTCCCTGCACACCGTAATCAGAAAGCACCTGTTCCAGCAGGCGCGCCGTGGCGTTCAGTGCTTCGGCAGAGGGGCCATATTGCGTGTGGGCGGGGGCTGGTTTCAGCAGATCAAGGGGTGGCAGTTCCCAGCCGCCTTTTTTGGCAGATACGGCGGGAGCCTTGGGCGTGCTTGGCCCGGTTGCGTTTTCCTTACCTGTAAACAGGCGACCCAACAGGCCGCTTTTGGGGGCTGGGGTTGCGGCCGTTACAGGTTGCGGCGCAACAGCAGGTGTGGGGGCTGGTGCTGGTGGCTCACGCAGGGCTGGAGCGGTAGAACCTGCACCGGGTGAGACTGCCGGTGCGTCTTCTTCCCGCAGGGCCAGAGCGGTGCCAGGGGGAGTGTGGTCAGGAAGTGAGAGATCATCTTCCTCTTCTTCCTGCGCAAAAAGGGAGTGGGCAGAGGCTCTGCTTGCCGCGTAGGAGGTTTCCTCCGCGGTGGCAAAACGGCCTGCCGTACCAATGGGAGTTTCCTCCTCACGCGGTTTGCGGCTGGCATAATAGCGTACAAAGCGCATGCCGAGCTGGCCCGGCAGACGGAGCACAACCATCACCCCGTGCCATAGCGTTGCCCATTCCTGACGGCGCAGCCCGGTGCCCAGCGCCAGAAGCAGGCATGACAGAAGCAGACCGAGAATCCACACCAGCATGCCACCAGCCGGACCAATGGCGGCTGTCCCGGCGGAAAGCGAGGTCTGGGCGATGGAAAACCCGATACCGCCGCCAATACCAGCTTCTGTGGGCCAATGCATGGGGGGGAGGGCAGTAAACAGAAGGGGGATGGCGGCCAGCAGGGCGCCACTTACCGGTAGAAGGCAGAGGATAGCCAGAAACCGCAAGCCAAACACCACAAGGGATTCGTGGCCCAGCAACCGGTGGCTCATGAAGCGCCAGCCCCATGCCATCAGAATAAAGGCAGGCAGCACGGCCGCCATGCCAATACCTTGCAGCAACGTGTCTGACAGCACAGCGCCCACCATGCCAAGCAGGTTGGTGGGGGGCTGGCCTGTTGCCGTATTGAAAGAGGGGTCTTTCGGGTTGTACGTGGCCAGAGCAACCAGCAGCGCGCAGGCAAGCACACAGAGAAGGAGGCCTCCTCCTTCTTCAAGCCGCAGCCGAAGCGCGCTCTTGTAAGTGGGAAGGACATAGTCGGCAGATCGTGTGTGGCTCGCTCGCGCCAAGGGTCTGGATCCTGACTCCAAATGGCCCTGAAGATCATGCAGGCCAAATGGCAGCCTGTTTCTTTCAGGACAGTTAATTCAAAAACATCGTTCGGAAACGGTGGCCCAACCTACCGTGAACTTCTGCTGTAAAGAAGGTTTGTAAGGCAGAGTTTTGGCAAAATGCCCGTTTTTTGCGCTTTACCCGAGCAGAAACCACAACCGGAACACCAGTTGCTCCAGTTTTTCATGTCGCCGGAGCTGTTCCATCTTCTGCAACAGGGAGAATCGGGCAGCTAGTCCACGCCACCCACGGCCAAGCCCCTGTTGAATAAGGCGCAGGCTTTCCTGATTCTGCGGAGTCAACAATTGGCGGCGGCTGAGCAGGTACAGGGTATTGGCACGGAAGATGTCCATGAAAAGGCTGGGGCCGCGTCGTAAGGCGCCCAGAGCACGTTGCATGAAGCGTGCAGGCGCGCCAACAGCGTTTTGTCCGTGCTGGCGGTAGAGCAGAACAGGCCGGTTATCTGTCAGAATATTCCCTCCCGCGCCAGCGACAAGAAGATAGGCCCACCAGTCATGCAGGATATGCGAAGATGCTGGCATGGCTTTCTTCAGAAGAGCGCACGCTGCGGGGGAGAGCATGATGGTGCAGCCGGTTGCAATATTCTGGGTGAGAGCCGCCAGAAAAGACGTTGCCTGTGGCAGAGGCGGAGACAGACCAACAGGTGTGAGATTTCTGTCTGTCAGGGTTTGCCGGGCGCAGTACAAGCCGGGCTGCGTGGGGGGAAGAGTCGCAAGGGCTTTTAGCCCACGTGCCAGTTTATCAGGTAGCCAGACATCATCCTGATCACAGAATGCAATGGGCATATCAGGCGGAACAACTGCAAGAAGGTGGGAATAGGAGGCTGTAACGCCCAGATGCTGGCCATTGCGGGGTGTGACCATGATGCAGCGATGGCCCATTTTCTGGCTGAAATGCTGCATCAGGGAGAGCGTGCCGTCGGTAGAGCCGTCATCACGCCAATAGAGAACCCAGTTGGTGTGGGTTTGGCCTTCAAGGGAGGCAAGCTGTTCGCTCAGATAGGTGCCCCCATTATAGAGCGAAAGCAGAATGGCAACGGGGGCATCTGACAGGCCCGATTGTGCAGGGAAGCGTCCGGGCATGGTGCTCTGACTGTTATCCTGCACTCGGTGTCCTCTGACAGGGGGTGGAAGGCTGCTTCTGTAACGCAGTCAGAAGCAGCAGGTGCGTTTTGCTCAGGCTGAAGGAGTCTGGGCAAAAATCTGGTTTACAACCTTCTTTACGCTTTCTTCCCACGCCGGCATGGTGATGCCAAATACACGCGTGAGCTTGGAATTGTCCATCCGTGAATCAGCGGGCCGTTTGGCCGGGGTGGGCCAATCTTCGGTGCGGATAGCGGTGACTGTGGGCATGGCCTGCCCATGGTCTGCTGCATCTTTCAGCGCTTCTACCGCCAGACCGTGCCATGTGGTCTCACCGGTTCCGCACACATGGTAGATCCCGGCAAAATCATCTTTCCAGCCGTCTTTTTCGAGAATGGCGAGAACGGAAAGAATGGCGCGCGCCAGATCATCTGAACTGGTGGGATTGCCTTTCTGGTCCCCGACCACTTTCAGGGCCGGATTTTTGGCACCTGCGTTCAGCATGGTGCGAACAAAGTTCTTGCCATGAGCCGAATACACCCAGGAGGTCCGGAAAATCAGGGTCTTGGGATTGGCGGCCAGTGCCTGTTTTTCGCCTTCAGCCTTTGTGCTGCCATAGACCGTGTCAGGGGAGACTGCATCTGTTTCCACATACGGTGTGCCTTTGTCTCCGGAAAAGACGTAATCAGTGGAAACATGGATCAGCGGAATATTCTGCTGGGCGCACAGACGGGCCAGTTCTGCCGGACCACTCGTGTTGGCGCGGGCGGCTGCTTCAGGTTCCTTTTCCGCCAGATCAACAGCAGTCCAGGCTGCGGCATTGACCACGGCAACCGGTTTGACGGCTTCCAGCGTGGCGGCCAATGTTTCAGGTTTGTCAAAATCAAAACCGGGACGTCCAACGCAATGAATGCGCGGACCACCAAGCGTGACCAGAGATGTTGCAAGCTGTCCGGTGCCACCGGTGACCAGAATGGGACCACCCTCAGATGCCAGAATGCTCATGACGTGCTCCCGTTCTTAAAATTGAAACCAGCCTTTGGCGGCAGAAAATTCCGGTGCTTCCAAATCTTTTTCTGACAAAATGGCGTCTTCAGGTTTGACAGGCCAGTCAATGGCCAGTTCCGCACTGTTCCAGATCACCGCCCGTTCAGAAGCCTTGTTGTAAAGGCCGGTGCATTTGTACTGAACTTCCGCATTTTCAGTCAGGGTGCAGAAACCGTGCAGGAAGCCCGGCGGAATCCAGAGCTGGGACCAGTTTTCTTCTGACAGTTCAGCCGCAACCCATTTGCCATAGGTCGGGGAGCCAGTGCGGGCATCAATTGCGACATCCCAGATGGCCCCTTTGGTGCAGCGTACCAGTTTTCCCTGAGCATATGGGTCAAGCTGGCAATGCAGGCCACGAACAACACCTTTCTGGCGGGAAAGGCTCTGGTTATCCTGAACGAATGGCTGGGTAATGCCTGCGTCACGCATGCGGTCGATATTGTAGGTTTCGGAGAAGAATCCCCGATTGTCTCCAAAGCGCGGCGGCGTAACAAGGATGACGTCCGGAATGGCGAGACGATCAACTTTCATGAAGGCAGATCTCCAGAAATTAAGACTGGCATAAAATTAAGGCGGGCATAGAAAAAAGGGCTGCCTGATCAGCAGCCCACGGGAGCAGAATCGGCAACCTGCATCAGCAGGCGGCCCAGTTCGGTTTTGATCATGCGTTGTGCATGAGCCCGCAACTGGTCTGCATCAATAAAGCCCATGCGATAGGCGACTTCAGCTGGAGAACCGACCAGCATGCCCTGACGAGCCTGAATGGTATGCACAAACTGACCGGCTTCCATCAGGCTGTCGGGAATGCCGGCATCCAGCCAAGCGCAGCCACGGCCAAGGCGGTCAACATGCAGGGATCCTTCTTCCAGATAGAAGCGGTTGAGATCCGTGATCTCCAGTTCGCCGCGGGCAGAAGGTTTGACCCGCTTTGCAAAGTCCAACACTCGGTTATCGTAGAAATAGAGCCCGGTAACTGCCCAGTTGGAAGGAGCTTCCGTCGGCTTTTCCACAATGCTCAGCGCGCGACCGGTGCTGTCAAACGTGACCACACCGTAGCGTTCCGGATCACGTACCTGATAAGCAAATACTGTAGCGCCCGTAGGACGAAGGGCCGCGGTTTGCAGGGCGGCGCTCAGGTGATCAGCAAAAATAAGATTGTCACCAAGCGCCAGTGCGCAGGGAGCGTTCCCCAACCAGTCTTCCGCGATCAGGAAGGCCTGCGGAATCCCATCCGGAGACGGCTGGACCCGGTATTCAAACCGTACGCCAAACTGGGACCCATCTCCCAGAAGGCGTTTGAACTGCGGCAGGTCAGCAGGCGTGCTGATGATCATGATATCCTTGATGCCCGCCAGCATAAGCGTGGAGAGCGGATAATAGACCATCGGTTTATCATAAACCGGCAGCAACTGTTTGCTGGCAGCCAGAGTCATGGGGTACAGGCGCGTGCCGGAACCACCGGCCAGCAGGATGCCCTTCATGGGCGTGGCGACAGGGGGTTTCTGTGTCATTCTGCGGCAGTTCCCAGACGGTTTCCGGTATAGCGGCGGGCGCGGATGGCTTCCCACCAGTCACGATTATCCAGATACCACTGCACAGTGCGGCGGATTCCGGTTTCAAAATCATGTTTGGCTTTCCAGTCCAATGCCTGTTCGGCATGGGATGGATCAATTTCATACCGGAAGTCGTGACCAGGACGATCGGATACAAAGCGGATCAGACGTTCACGCGGGCCAGCGGCATCCGGTGACAATTCATCCAGAACCTTACAGATGGTCTTGACCACTTCCAGATTGCTGCGGGGCTGACGGGCACCAATGGCATATGTTTCGCCCGGCACGCCTTTTTCCACGGCCTTGACCAGCGCTTCTGCGTGGTCTTCCACGAACAACCAGTCCCGCACGTTGGCGCCATCGCCATAAACAGGCAGATCCTTGCCTTCAATAGCGTTGATGGTGATCAACGGAATCAGCTTTTCCGGAAAATGCCAGATACCGTAATTGTTGGTGGTGTTGGTCACAAAAGTGGGCAGGCCATAGGTATGGAACCAGGCGCGCACCAGATGATCAGAAGAGGCCTTGCTGGCGGAATACGGGCTGCGCGGATCGTAAGGCGTAGTTTCCGTAAATGGCGGGTCATTGGGTTCCAGCGCCCCGAACACTTCGTCGGTCGAGATGTGGTGGAACCGGAAGGCTTCACGATCTGCCTTGTCCAGGGTGAGCCAATATTTCCGTGCCGCTTCCAGCAGGGAATAGGTGCCGACCACATTGGTCTGGATAAAGACACCGGGGCCATCAATGGAGCGATCCACGTGGCTTTCAGCCGCCAGATGCATCACGGCGTGCGGGCGGAACGTCTCGAACAGACGGCTCATCTCGCTACCGTTGACAATATTGGCCCGTGCAAACTCGTAGCGTCCGCTGGAGGGGGCATCTTCCACTGTTTCTTCAGAAGCTGCATAAGTCATGCAGTCAACATTCAGAACAGAGTGATCGGTTGACCGAATAATATGCCGGATTACCGCAGACCCGATAAATCCGCATCCGCCTGTTAATAAGATACGCATAGAGTTTCCGCTTTTGTGACCAAAGAAGACGTTCAAATTTCTACATAACAGGCATAACGCAGAAAATTCCGGTTCGCCAGTAATCATGCATAATTTGCGCAATTAGGGCGGGCAGCAGTATGAAAAGGGCTAAATGACGCGGCGTGACTGACTGGTAGGGACGAAGAGAATGTTTGCCGAAAACCTGACGGAAGCGCTGTTGAGGGTATTGGAACGGCCTGAACTGAAAGTTCTTGCGCAGTTTTGTTGTATTACCCTTAACCCCTCCATCGGGCACCCGTTTCAGGTCGACCGGCAAGGCAACATAGTCCTTGGAGCCCCCTGTTTAGGCGAAGAAACAGTGGTGGCGTTTCACCTGCGCCATGCGCTTGAACTGGCCGTTCTGCTGAAAGGCACGGCCGAATCGCCCTGCGAAACCGCTAAAATCCTTTTTGCCGCAACCCGCACAACAGCCCGATTCTGGCTGTTGGACAGTTTTGCTGATCATCCTCAACCCGAATCCTGGGTACGGCTTTTTACGGCGGCTGATGTCCCTGCAAAGGCTGCATTGAAGGCAGTTTACCCCGCTCTTTTGCCACTTGTGGCAGAAGCTGGAAGCCCTAAACAGTACACGCTTTCTTCTGAGGAATGGGACGAGATTCTCCGTTGGCTGGGGGGAGCATGGGGACTGATCGGCCCGGTAGAAGCTCTTATGGCTGAAGGGGGCGATGCACGCCTCACCGTGGGAGTGCGCACGGGGCTGAATCATTATGGCTGTTCGCATCGACCGCGCCCATGGGCTGTGACCTTCGCGTCCTCTACTGCTTCATCGTTGTCTGAACGGGGATTTACTGGCGGAGAACTTGCCCGGTTGGCCTTGATGCGCGCTGTGCTGCAAGGCGATGCTCTGGCGTTCTTGCGAGAACAGGCGCGGGATATGCGACGTTTTCTGGCGGGCTTCTTTGGGGTGGCCGACTCCGATGCCGTCATTCTTTCTCCATCTGGCACGGATAGCGCGCTGGCTGTGCTTGCGTTGTCGGCGTCAGGTGGGGTGCCTGTCACCACAGTGCTGACCGCACCGGACGAAACAGGAAGTGGTATCCCCCTGGCTGCGCAAGGATGTCATTTTGCGCAGGAAACAGCGCGCGGTGTCTCGGTTGAAAAAGGCGCGTTGATAGAGGGGTTCCCCGCAGATGCGCGGAGTCTGACGCTTCCCTTGCGGAATGTGGAAGGCGGTCTGTGCGTATCAGAAGACGTTGTGCGCGCCTGTCAGGTTATGGTGGCTGAAGAGGTTGCCGCAGGACGGCGCGTTCTTCTCCACGTGCTGGATTTGTCCAAAACGGGCCTTCTGGCACCAGATATGGAGGCTGTTGCAGCCTTGTGTGCCGCTTATCCCGGGTGGCTGGATGTGGTGGTCGATGCCTGTCAGACCCGCCTTATGCCACAGCGGATCAGCGCGTATCTGGAGAGAGAGTGGGCCGTGATGGTCACGGGCTCCAAATTCTATACGGGCCCGCCCTTCTGTGGGGCGTTGCTGTTACCGGCTTCCTGGAAGAATCGCCTGGCAAAAGGAACACTTCCGGTGGGGCTTGCAGCGTACGCCAACCAGTGTGAATGGCCGTCCTCTTCCGCCTGCCAAGTGCTTGCAAGCAGTGCCAATCATGGCCTGTTGTTGCGCTGGGCCGCCGCCCGCGCGGAGATGGAAGCTTTTGCCGCCATTCCGGCTGATGTGGTCTCCGAGCGTCTCCATAGTTTTCTTCATGCCGTAACGCAGGCGATTCTTGCTCAGCCTGATCTGCAATTACTAACCCCGTATGTGCCGCAACGTCCCGCTTTGACGGATGACTGGGACAGGCGGCAGACAATTCTCTCTTTCATGGTTCGGGCGCCGGAGGCACCGGATATTGATACACCGCTTGATTTTGACCGATGTCGAAAAGTGTATCAGTGGCTGAATGCGGATGTCTCAGAGTACGTGCCGCAGGCTGATCGCAAGCTGGGGGCGCTTTTGTGCCATATCGGTCAGCCCGTGGCACTTCCTCATCCTCATGCACGAGGGGGAAAGGCGGCAGCCTTGCGGCTTTCTGCCGGAGCACGCCTGATTTCGGGTGAACCGTCTCATGATGGGCTGGGAACCAAAGCCAGAATGGCGCGCGAGATCGCAGACGCCCTCAAGGTTCTGGAAAAAATCAGCCTTATTCTGGTGCATTGGTCCGCCATCGCCAAGGCAGATCCGCCAGCTTCATATGCCCCCAGGGTTCAGGCAGGTGTTCTGGCTTCGGGGGCAGAGCCCCGCGATTACGCATCAGGCCAGAAGCAGACGAGCGTTACAATTTCTTCTCTTGCCTTGGGTCGTTCCTGACAGCACAACAACAGCATGAGTGCATCTGTAACCTCTCCCCAAATCGTACAATCCAATCAGGGCAACTTTCTGGATACGCCTCAACTGGCCACGGGTGTGACCCGTTTCTGGTTTATTCGCCACGCGCTGGTGGAACAAAATGCCAGAATGAGCCTGTATGGCACTCTGGACGTGCCCCTTTGCCCAGATAGCCTGATTGCCCAGCGCCCGATGTATGAAGCACTGGCGGCACGCCTGCCTCGCAAGGCCCGCTGGCTGATCAGCCCCCTCTCGCGCACGCGGTGCACGGCGGAAGCCATTCAGGATGCCGGATATGGGCCTGCCGAGCTAAAGGTTGAGCCAGCCCTGATTGAACAGAATCTGGGGGAATGGCAGGGAATGGCGCATCAGGAATTGCCGGATCACCTGCATCTTGCGCCACATCCGTTCTGGTCCGTTGCGGCCTCTGAATGCCCCCCAAAAGGGGAAAGCATGATTGATGTCTGCGCCCGTGTGGGGCGCGGACTGGACCGTCTGGCAGAAACCTATGCCGGGCAGGATATGATTGCTGTCAGCCATGGCGGTGCCATTCGTGCGGCTTTGGCCCATGCTCTGCGTATTCATGCTGAAACGGCTTTGCATTTTTCCATCCAGAATCTATCTCTCACCATCCTGGAACGGCTGGAAGAGGGATGGCGGGTTGTAACCGTCAACGAACTGCCGGGCATCTGATTTTTTAAGCAATCGGCAGCAGAAATCAGGCTTTATCCCTTCTCAGGGAGTGCCAGATTTCTGCTGTTGCTGTTGCTGTTGCTGTTGCTGTTGCTGTTGCTGTTGTGGCGAAGGCGGTGCGGGTGACAGCGGAGGCGTGACCACAGGCGGTTTTCCGTTTTCTGCCGGTGGTATGGGTTGTGACGCGGCTGGCGGGTTTTGCTGCACGTTAGCTCCCGTAGGGGCGTCTTTTCGGGGCTGATCATCCTGTGCGTCTTCTTCTGTATGCAAAGCAGAAAGCGGTACGCCCTTAAGCGGAGATTTTTCGGTCACAGGAATATCCGGTCCCTTGGCATCCCACGCGTCAACAGGGGGAAGCGGCTGCTGGGATGGCTGATCAGCCAATGGGTTTTTGTCCAGAACTTTTCGGGTGCTTTGCGGGTAGCGGTTCATCAATCCCAGCAGGGTGCCGTTTGTCCAGCCAAAGCCGACCTGCATGGGGTATTCTCCACCGCCCTTGCCGCCGGTGGGGCTTATGTCGTTTGCCACAACATCATATTTTTCCAATAGAACACCACTTTTTTCAAAGGTGCCAATAACGCGTGCCATCCATCTGCGGCCAATATCGGCTGCCAGATCATGATGCCCGTACTGTTCCAGCCCCTTTATGGCCATCCACTCTTCAGGAGCCCACCCGTTCGGGGCATCCCATTGCTGGCCGGTTACCTGATCCGTTACGGTCAGCCCGCCCACATGCAGCAACCGTTTCTGGATGGTGTGCGCCACGGCATCGGCCTTGTCCTGCGGGGCCAGATGCAGGAAAAGCGGAACAGCCGTGGCAGTGGACAGAATGCCGGTGGGTTTGCCGGTTTTCCAGTTGTAATCGAAATAGGCGCCTTCTTTTTCATCCCACAGATAATGGTTGATGGCGTCCTGAAGCTGTTTGGCCTGCTGCATGTATGACGCGGATTTCCCTTTATCTCCACTCAGCGCGTAGGCGTGGGAGAGGGTCTGCATCAGATGCACCATCAGACAATTATATTCTATTGTCAGGAGCGATGTTGTCTGGATGGTTGAAAGGGTTTTGCCGTCCGCCAGCCAGCGTGAGGAATAATCCCATCCGGTTTCAGCGCCCGCGCGCAGATCACGCCAGAGATCATTGGCGTTGCGTTGTGTTTGGCGGGCAGTGGCCAGATCCTGCGGGTAGCTTTCATCGCGAGGCGTGTTCATGTCATCCCATGGGCGAAACATGAGTGTTCCGTCAGGGAGTTTTACGGCGTGTCGCCACGCGTTTCCGGGTTTGAGTGTGGCGGCTCCATCCGTCCAGTAATCATATTCGCGCTGCAGTTCTGGCAGGAAGGACGTGTAAACCACCTGCCCATCATGGCTGGCGAGCAGATCCAGCATCACGGAGAAAAACGGAGGCTGAGACCGGCTGAGATAATAGGTGCGGTTTCCGTTGGGCATATGCCCATACCGTGCGATCAGGGAGGCAATATCCTGCACCATGTTGCGCATCAGATCGATGCGCTCGTCCTCATAGAGGCCAATCATGGTAAAATAGCTGTCCCAGTAATATATTTCTGAAAAACGTCCGCCGGGAACAATGTATTTTTGTGGCAGTGCGAGCAGGGAAGACCACGGCACGGCAGTATCGGCGTCACGCGTCAGGACATCCCACATGCCGGTAATGTAATCGCGCACGTTTTCATCAGGTTTGCGTGAATAGGCAGCAGACCGCAGCACAGGAATGGTGAAATGTTCTGATACAAACAGCTTCAGGTTGAAATCGGGCAGGTCTTTCTGCTGCTTCCACATGGCAACCAGATCAACAGGAGCCTGATCAGGAATTGCATCGGCCACGGCTTTTGCATCCGTGAAGATTTTGGCTGCATGAATGGCGGCGAACAGTTCTCCCAGCGCAATGGACGGCGGACGCAGATCCTGCGGAATGGAGAGAGGGTGATCTCCCGCATGAGGAGCAGGAAGCCGATTGAACAGTTTGGCCTGCACGGGTGGCGTTGCATCATCCTGCTGGTCCAGCGCGGGAGAGGCATCACGAGGGCTTGCGGGCTGCGCCACGCCAACGTTGCTTTCAGGAGCAGGAGCAGGAGCAGGAGCAGGAGCAGGAGCAGGAGCAGGAGCAGGAGCAGGAGCAGGAGCAGGAGCAGGAGCAGGAGCAGGAGCCTGCGTTGCGGTGGAGGTGAGCCTAACCACGGAGGACGGTGCCGCGAGGGCCGGCGTTGGTTTTTCTCCTTCCACCTTAGAAGTCTTCACTGAGGGGAGGGCTCGTGCGCCTATTGGAGCGTCTGCCTGCATGGAGGAGGAAGTTGGGGAGGGAAGCGGCGCAGCAGACTGCGCCCACCCGCTGAGCGGTGTGCTGGCCAGAAAAAGGAACAGGGCTACAGAGCGCAGGCGTGAGCGAGAGATAGTGGCAGCAGGCAACGAGCGCGGAGTCAGCACGGAAGAAGGGAATATGCTGGAAATATGGGCTGTAGGGCTTGTTCTGTCCGTATGCGCGCTCATGTCTTTCTTTCGGTCGAAGTCTTTCTGGCCAACGCAAAACCTGTCAGCCTCTCTTGCCAAGGCGGAGGAATGGAAACCTCCGGCTGGTACGTAAAGAACGGTGCAACCGGGATCGGGTTTTGCGTAACACCGGAACTGTCTATGCTTTTCAGCCATGCTGGGCGATTGTGGCCCGCGCACTTTAGTCCTGTCAGGAGTTTTGTTCATGTCGTCCCCTCTTTCAAGCCCCGGGGCTCTGGCCGTTACGGATGACCTGTTTTTCAAGCGGCCCAACGCCTTGCTGCAACGGGACGAAGCCGAAGGGCTGACCCGCGATGCGCTGACAGGCATGGATGATGGTGAACTTTTTCTGGAATACAGGGAAAGCGAGAGCATTGCGCTGGATGATGGTGTGATCCGCTCCGCCTCTTTTGATACCAGTTGCGGGTTTGGTTTGCGGTCTGTGCTGGGTGAGGAAACCGGCTTTGCCCATTCTGATGATCTGAGCCGTTCAGCGCTGAAGCGGGCTGCTGATGCGGTCAGTGCTGTGCGCAATGGTCGGTCCGGCACCATGGCGGATGCGCCGCGCTCCACCAACACGCGCCTTTATACGGATGCAAACCCTCTGGGGGATACGGATTTTGCCGCCCGCTCCGGGCTGCTGTCCCGCATTGATGCCTATGCCCGGGGCAAGGACAGCCGTGTGGTGCAGGTTATGGCGTCTCTTTCTGGTGAGTGGCAGGCCGTGCAGATTATCCGTGCGGACGGGGTGCGCGTGGCCGATCTGCGGCCTCTGGTGCGCTTGAATGTGTCCGTGGTGGTGGAACAGGGTGGCAAACGGGAAAGCGGCAGCCATGGGCTGGGCGGTCGCTATGAAATCAACCGCCTGCTTGAAGAACCGACCTGGCAGGGCGCAGTGGATGAAGCCCTGCGGCAGGCATTGGTCGCTCTTGAAGCCCGTCCTGCTCCGGCAGGTGAGATGGAAGTGGTGCTCGGCGCTGGCTGGCCCGGTATTCTGCTGCATGAAGCGGTTGGGCATGGGCTTGAAGGAGACTTCAACCGCAAGGGCACATCCGCTTTTGCTGGCCTTATGGGCAAGCGGGTGGCGGCTCCCGGTGTCACGGTGATTGATGATGGGTCTTTACCAGACCGGCGTGGCAGCCTGACCGTGGATGATGAAGGCACCCCCACAGGCCGTACCGTGCTGATTGAAGACGGTATTCTAACGGGTTACTTGCAGGATCGCCTGAATGCCCGGCTGATGCACATGGCCCCTACCGGCAATGGTCGGCGTCAGTCTTATGCGCATGTGCCGCTGCCCCGCATGACCAACACCCTCATGCTGCCGGGCCAGGCGTCAACGGAAGATATGATCCGCTCCATGAAGCGCGGTCTGTATGCGGTGCATTTTGGTGGTGGTCAGGTGGATATTACCTCCGGCAAGTTCGTGTTCTCAGCATCTGAAGCCTATCTGGTGGAAGATGGAAAAATTACAGCTCCCGTTAAAGGCGCGACGCTGATTGGCAGCGGTGCGGAAGCCATGACGCAGGTTTCCATGATCGGGAAAGATATGGAGCTTGATCCGGGCATTGGTACCTGTGGCAAGGCCGGGCAGGGCGTGCCTGTGGGTGTGGGGCAGCCCACCCTGAAAATGGCAGGCCTGACCGTGGGCGGCACGGCCTGAGCATAACAAAGGGGATACGCGTGGCAGCGTGTGCGGGCTGACGCGCGGATTTTATTGAACCGAAAAAGGCGGCAGAAGGAGCATGCGTGGGCGAATCGAGAGGTTTCTGCTGTTTGACCTCTCGTGGTAGAGCGTGGTGCGGAAAGACCACGCGGCGTGCTGGCGCGTGACAGACAAGGGTAAGAGAATGGTCGAAAACGGGTATCAGAGTCCTTTCATGCAGGAAGCCGCCGCCCGCGGTTTCATTTTCCAGTGCACGGATGCACAGGCGCTGGATGATGCCATGGCGAAGGGGTCTGTCGCCGCGTATATCGGGTTTGATCCCACGGCAGACAGTCTGCATGTGGGCAGCCTGATCCAGATCATGATGCTGCGTCTGCTGCAAAAGCATGGCCACCGGCCTGTAGCCCTTATGGGCGGAGGCACGGCGCGGATTGGGGACCCGTCTTTCCGCGAGGAAGCCCGCAGGTTGATGACGGAAGAGACCATCACCACCAATCTGGCAGGTATTGAAGGCTGCCTCCGCCAGTTTCTGACATTTGGTGAGGGTGCTTCTGAGGCCAAGCTGGTCAACAATGCGGACTGGCTGGACAAGCTGGCCTATATTGACCTGCTGCGGGATGTGGGCGTGCATTTTTCCATCAACCGCATGCTGGCGTTTGATTCCGTCAAAAGCCGCCTGGACCGTGAGCAGGGCCTGACCTTTCTGGAGTTCAATTACTCCATTCTCCAGTCCTATGATTTCCGTGAACTGAACCGCAGGCATGGCGTCACGCTTCAGTTGGGTGGATCAGACCAGTGGGGCAATATTGTCTCGGGTGTGGATCTGGTGCGTCGCACAGACCAGAAAAGCGTAATGGGGCTGACCACGCCGCTGCTGACCACCGCATCAGGCGCCAAGATGGGCAAGACTGCCAACGGCGCGGTGTGGCTTTCCGAAGCTCGTCTGCCGGTGTTTGATTACTGGCAGTTCTGGCGGAATACGGAAGATGCCGATGTCGGCCGCTTCCTGCGCCTGTTTACAGATCTGCCTTTGGAAGAATGCGCCCGTCTTGAAGCGCTTGAAGGCGCGGAGATCAATGAGGCCAAGAAAGTTCTGGCAACTGAAGCCACGGCTCTCTGCCATGGGCGCAAAGCCGCTCTGGCTGCGGCAGAAGCGGCCCGCCAGACTTTTGAAGAAGGCAAGGTGGCCGCAGCAGACCTGCCAGTGCACGAAGTTCCACTCTCTGTGCTGACGGAAGGGGTGCCGGTGTTCCGTCTGCTGGTGGAGGCAGGGCTTGCCAAAACCAATGGTGAAGCCCGGCGTTTGATTCGCGGTGGGGGAGCACGCGTGAATAACCAGCCTGTTGCTGATGAAAACAGGCTGGTGACTCAGGCAGACGCGGTGGAAGGGGCTGTTCGGCTTTCTTCAGGTAAAAAGCATCATGTGCTGATCAAGGCCGGGTAAAGGGACTGGCCTGTCAGAGATGACTGGCGGAGAGAAAAATGAAGCGCATTCCTCTACTCGTGGTCTGTCTGGCTGTAACCTGCTCTCTTTCAGGCTGTGTGGGCCCGGATGTGGGATACGGAACATATGGCTATTCAGGCTATGGCTACGGCCCACAATATGATGGGTATTACGGCTATGGTCCCGGCCCACGGTGGGGCTATGCGGCCCGCCGGATAAGGCCCATGCCGCCGCCGCCTCGCCCTGGTGGAAGGCCGGGTGGTGGCGGACGGCCCGGAGGTAGACCCGGAGGCGGTGGTCGCCCGGGAGGCGGAACTCATGGTGGTCCGGGTGGGCGTCCTGGCGGAGGTCCGGGTGGCGGCGGTGGCCAGCGCGGTCCCTCAAGAGGCGGCGGCGGAGGCCATAGTTCCGGCGGTCCACGCGGCCCTCGCTAAAACGGGCCCGTTTACCGTTTTTAAAGAAATCAAAAGAGAGGAAGCCGTCACGCTTTCTCTCTTTTTTTGTCTGCTGGACATGAATTTGCTGCGGTATGGTCGCGCAGATATTCCCCGTCCAATTTTTTAACCAGAAAGTGTCTCGCTACCGTTTTTTCCTACTGAATTTTCAAACAGCTTTTCAGAAAAAATGAAGGGGGAGAGATTCGCCTCTGCCTTACGCGGGCAGAGAGAACGCAAAGATTGTTTTTTGTGGAGAGAACTGGTGCTGCTGGACAGGATTGAACTGTCGACCTCTCCCTTACCAAGGGAGTGCTCTACCACTGAGCTACAGCAGCGACGTTGGCGGCGTTCTAGCGTTTCACGCGCAACGCCGCAAGTCTGTTTCCGCTTAAAAAGCGGAATTAATCATCACGGTGGGTTTTTTCCATCCGTTCATGCTGTTCCTGCGCCTCAATGGAGAGGGTCGCAATCGGGCGGGCTTCCAGACGGCGCAGGGCAATGGGTTCCCCTGTTTCTTCACAGTAGCCGTAACTGCCGTTTTCAACACGCTGCAGAGCAAGGTTGATCTTGCCAATCAGCTTGCGGGCACGGTCACGGGTGCGCAGTTCCAGCGCGCGGTCTGTTTCCACGCTGGCGCGGTCTGTGATGTCTGCTTCATGAATCCCGCCTTCGGAAAGGCTGGCAAGAGTATCTCCTGCCTCTTTGAGGAGTTCGGCACGCCACTTGAGAAGCTTCTGCCTGAAATACTCCGTCTGAAGAGGGTTCATGAACTCCTCGTCGTCTGACGGGCGGTAGTCCGGCGGTAGAGTGATCATAGTCAGTGTCAGCCTTTGCAATGACAGGAATCCTGCCTTGAAAGAATGACGCGGCTTATAACGGGGGCTGCCCGGAACGCCAAGAAGATAATGAAGGCAAGAGCCAAGAAAAGCGGAGGGCTGCCCGGTAACTATGCGCCATAGTTCAAGAATTCGGCCAATGCTTACCAGTTATGGGAACGGATTATTTGGTCCGTACGTGCGGATCATTGGGCACGGTCACGTTTTTGCGCAGGGGTGCCGCGTTCTGCGCTGCTGCCATCAGCCATCCGGCAAACAGAAAGACCCACCCCGCAGTAGGGAAGGAGAACAGGGCGCTGGTGGAGGCTATGGGCCACAAGACGGTGCAGCACATCACAAACAGCATGGCCTGTTGGGGGGCGCGGGTGGGGGAAAGATGCCGTGCGCCAGCCCTCAGCCAGCACACAACCGTAGTGGCAAAAGCAGCAAGGCCCAGAAGGCCCGCCGTTGTGGCAACCTGAAGATAGTAGTTGTGGGGGTGAATATTGCACCCTGTGCCTGCCGGGCTATCAAGTGGCGGAAGCCCGAGCGCGGAAATACCAGCGCTATGCATGCCCAACTGACAGAAATTACGAAACCCATCCACGCCTAGCCCGAGCCATGGGTGGTTGAGCATCATGATGCTGGCCTTGGTAAAGAGCTGCCCATAATCACTGGTGGCAAAATGCTGGAGCTGATTGGAAAATTTCAGCACCAGTTTGGCATAGGTGGGCGGGGAGATCACCGGCAGGCTGGCAAGGGCCGCAGCAACGCACGCCAGCAACGCGACAAACGGCCAACGGAACTGCCGCACCAGCAAGGCGGTCAGAAACAGGCCAAATAGCAGCAGCACATTGCTCATGCGCTGGCCAATCAGCACCATGGTCAGGGCTGAAAACAGCAGCAGCACGCAGCCACCAACCCACGCTCCACGGTTTTTACTGTGCAGGGCATGCAGCACCACGGGCATGATGCCGGGGAAGAACAACATCAGGAAGGTAAAGCCCGCACGGGGTTTAACAAACGGGCCGGTCAGGGAGCCGTCTCCCCATCGGGGGGCTCCCATCAGGTTGGTGCCCGTCAGATATTGTTCCCAGCACTGGCTCATAAGCCATAGGGCCAGCAGAAAAAACACGCCTCCCAAAGCCATGCGCCGAGTCTGGCGGGCGAGAATCCAGTTCTGGGTGGCGGCGGTCAGCAAAAACAGGCGTGGCAGACACAGGGCCTGTGTCCAGGCTCCCTTGAGTCCAACATGCACGGAAGAGATCAGGCACAGCCCACAGAACAGGGAGGCGGGAATGATCCATGGCTTGCGAAGCCATTGCCAGTCCCGCATCAGGCCAGAATAAATCAGAAAGAAAACGCCAATAAGCGTTGCAGCAATATCGCTGAGCGCCCGACTGTAAAACATCAGCAGGGGCAGCAGCAGGGTGCAGGCCGTGCCAGTGAGTGTCAGGCTTTTTGCCAGCACTGTCTGCCAGCGGGGGAGGGGGGCGTCCATCAGGTCAAAACGAGTCACATCAGAAGCCCGCTCGCCTCATACGGGCGGGCCTCCGGGTGTCCGGACTTAGAACGGAATTTCGTCATCCAGATCGTTATTGCTGCTGGGGGCATCCCAACCGCCAGAGGAGCTACCGCCACGAGAAGGCGTATTCTGGCGCGGAGCGGAAGAGCCGCCGCCAAAATCACCACCGCCGCCATATCCACTGCTGCCACCACCGTAGCTGCTACCGCCGCCGCCAAAGCCGCCACCGGCATCATCACTATCATTGCTGGAACGGCTATCCAGCAGAACCAGTTCCCCACGGAACCGTTCCACAATCACTTCGGTCGTGTAGCGTTCCTGCCCGGACTGATCTGTCCATTTCCGGGTTTGCAACGCACCTTCCAGATAAACCTTGCGGCCTTTGCGCAGAAAGCGTTCCGCCACATCAGCCAGCCGTTCATTGAAGATCACCACACGGTGCCATTCCGTGCGTTCACGGCGCTCGCCAGACTGACGGTCGTTCCACGTGTCACTGGTGGCCAGTGTCAGGGAAACAATTTTCATGCCGCTCTGGCTGGTGCGCACTTCCGGGTCCTTACCCAGATTGCCGACCAGAATAACCTTATTGACACTGCCAGCCATCAGAGACCCCGTTTCGCTGTACCATTTAAAAAGAATGTCACGCCCGTGTAGCGCACTCCGCTACGGCTATAAAGTCCGTGAAGCTGTTTGGCTGCTCTTTCTACCCATGAATGTGAGAAGCTTCTTGCGGTCAGAAGACCGTATGCCCCCTGCTACATCCCCCTTTTTCGTTTCGGGTATTCTCCGTCAGATTTTCTGCACGCGCCTTATAAATCCGTCTCGGATGCCCACACGGGTTTCCTGCGGACAGGCACGATAAGAAACGACGCAGAGGAGATCAGAACCGAAAAAGTAAGGAGAATGACAGCCTTATCCCTCTATCCGCCAGACCGATATCCGCGCTGCGCCATGCTTGCGTTCGGCCAACAGGGCGCCAGAAAAAACAGGAAGAGGATCATCCGTCTCAGGCACGGAGACACCCTGTTGTTCAATGTCCAGCAGGGGCAACGGTTCCTGTGCGGAGGTTTCGATAACGGCAATGGCGTGTGGGGCAATCCATCCCTGTGCCTTTAGCGCTGCAAGCGTGCGGGCTGGGAGGTTTTGGCGGTAAGGAGGGTCCAGAAACAGCAGTGAGCACGGTATCGCCGCACGTGGAGGGGAGGTGACATCCTTTGCAAAAACCTTGCATCGGTTCTGCCAGCCGCACCCGGCAATATTGGCACGCAGCGCTGCTAAAGCGGCCCGATCAGTTTCAAAAAAAGTGGCCTGTGCCGCCCCGCGAGAGAGCGCTTCCAGTGCCAGCGCCCCAGTGCCTGCAAACGCATCCAGCACATGGGCATTGTCCAGAAGGCGCGAGCCCCCCCACGGTGCATGGAGCAGCATGTCAAACAATGCCTGCCGCACGCGGTCCGCTGTGGGTCGGGTGGTTGTGCCCTGTGGGGCGGCCAGCACGCGGCCTTTGCGGGCTCCAGCAATAATGCGCATGTCTAGCGCGTTGGGCGGGGCTTGGAGGCGGAGGTGCGGGACCCGCTTTTCTCTGGCCCTTTGGGCATTTGTTCACGCAGAATCTTGCCTGGCACTTCTTCCAGTTCTCCGCGCTTGAGTGTGCCAAGCTGGAAGGGGCCGTAGCTGGTGCGGATCAGGCGGCTGACATGCAGGTTAAGGCCTGCCATCACTTTACGGATTTCACGATTCTTGCCTTCGCGGAGGGAAACCGTAAGCCACGCATTGTCGCCCTTGCGGGAATCCAGCCCTGCATCAATGGGGCCGTAGCGCACACCTTCAAACACGCTGCCTTCCGCTAACGCCGCAAGACGCGCTTCATCCACCACACCAAACACCCGCACACGATAGCGGCGAATCCACCCATTGGAAGGTAGTTCCAGCCGACGTGCCAGTTCACCATCATTGGTCAGCAGCAGCAGGCCTTCACTGTTCAGATCCAGTCGGCCGACGCTGATAACACGGGGCATTCCTTCCGGCAGAGAGGCAAAAACCGTGGGGCGGCCTTCCGGGTCTTTATGTGTGGTTACCAGCCCGTCGGGCTTGTGGTAGCGCCATAGCCGGGTGCGGTCAGGGGAGGAAACGGCCTTGCCATCCACCTGCACCAGATCCTGCTCGGTCACAAACGTGGCGGGATGGGTCACAGGTTGGCCATTCAGGCGCACCCGTCCTTCCTCAATCATCCGTTCCGCATCGCGCCTGCTGGCTACACCTGTGCGGCCCAGCCATTTGGCAATGCGTTCTCCACGCGGTTCCTGCGTCACTCTGTTTCTCCTGCCGCCTGAATAAAGGCGTTAAAAATCTTCCGGTCGCCCGGGTCTATGCCAAATTCGGGGTGCCATTGCACCCCTAGGCAAAATCGTTGGGTGGGGTCTTCTATGCCTTCAATCAGCCCATCTTCTGCCATGGCGTTCACAACGGCCCGGCCGGGCGTGCGCACGGCCTGATGATGGGAGGAATTGACCGCCATATGGCTGGTGGTGGCAATCTGCGCCAGCAGCGTGTGGGGCGTAATGTTTACGGCATGGCTGGCTTCATCACGGGGGTTGGGTTGCTCATGCGGCAGGGCATCCGGGAAGGAGGCTGGGATATGCTGGATCAGCGTGCCCCCAAGGGCCACGGCCATAAGCTGCATGCCCCCGCAAATGCCCAGAACGGGGGTGTTCTGATGCAGTGCTGCTGCCAGATAAGCCGTTTCCGCCTGCGTACGGCGGGGGCGCAGGGTGATGGTCTCATGGCAGGTGGTGTCACCATACAGGGTGGGGTCAATGTCAAACGCCCCGCCTGTAATCAGCAGTCCGTCAATATGGGGAAGATACTCCCCCGCCAGTTGCGGGAAGAGCGGCAAGGCCACAGGCAACCCGCCCGCTGTAGAGACAGCGGACATGTAATTCTCTCGCAGGGCATACCACGGAAATCTGGAATAACGGTCTGTGCCGCCTGCTTCATGATCAAGCGTAATGCCAATAACAGGACGGCGTGCGGTCATTTATCCGGGTTCTTGAGTAAAAAGCGCAAAGGTAACGTTTCTTCACTGCCATAGCGGCAGATGTTTTGCACGCGCTTATCTGCCCGTTACCGGAGTGTCTTTAATTTTTTGGTTGAAAGAAAAGAGGGCGTTAGCCCGGTAGAAAAGACGTATGATGAATGGTACGCGCCGGTGTAGGAGAGGGTTCATTAACCGTCCGGTCCACAACAGAGAGTCCAAGGCCGATGGCCGCAGCGGCCAGGATGAGAGACAGGCTATGCATTGTACTGATCCTTTCCCGCAAGATCAGGCTTTTGAGGGCCTGATGGAAACAACCTACCGCGCGATCTGTTACAGAACAGATCATGGCATCTATAAGGCATGATGACAGCAAAGGTTGCAGAGATGCAAGAAAAAACCGTGCCTTAATTTGGGCCAGATAGGCTTTGGGTCAGAACAGTGTGTGAGGATTGACACATTTTGTGAGGCAGGGGCGCGGCATCCCCTGTTGAAACGTTACATACCGGCACTATCGTGCGTGGCGGCAAGCGCGGAGGGAGTGCATGAAAAACGGAATGGAGCTTGCTCTCCAGCAGGCGCAGGCGGCGGCCAGCCGGGGCGAAGTGCCGGTGGGGGCCGTAGTGCTTGGGCCTGATGGCGCTGTGCTGGCCCAGAATGGCAACCGTGTTGAGGAATGGCATGACCCCTCTGCCCATGCGGAAATGTTGGTCATGCGCGAGGCCGTGCGGCTACGGGGGGGGCAGAGGCTGGCGGATTGCACGCTGGTGGTCACGCTTGAGCCCTGCCCCATGTGTGCCGCAGCCATTACGCATTTTCGCGTCGGGCGCGTGTTGTTTGGTGCGTATGACCCAAAAGGGGGAGGAATGGAGCACGGGCCCCGTGTGCCCTATCGCCCGGAAAGTCTGCACAGGCCGGACGTAATTGGCGGGGTGCGGGAGCGCGAAGCCGCTGATCTGCTTAAAACATTTTTTCAGACTCTGCGGGGCGCACCGCTGTCAGCGGATTCCTGAACTCAGGGTCTTTTGTTTTTGGGGGCAAGGAACCATCTTATCCTTACAAGCGTCTGGCACTAGGCAAAAAAGGCCGGTTAAGATGCGGGAACAGGGTGGCCCAATGCCGCGCCCGGGTGGGGCACTGCCCTGCCTGACAATGCAAGGAACAGTCGGAAACGTGATGTCGGAAAAATCTGTGTCAAAATTTTTCGGGCGGTCTCGCCGCAAGACACTGCTGGCCCTGCTGGCCGGGGTAAGCCTGATGGTGGATGTGGGCGCAGGACCTTTAGCGATTATGGGCTATAACGCAGCCCACGCACAGGATGCCGGGGCTATCAAACCCAGCGGTCAGGGCCAGAAAATTCCAGATTTTGTCAATCTGGTGAAACAGGTCAAACCTGCTGTGGTTTCCATCACGTCCATGCTCAAGGCGGATTCGGTGGAAGATGAAAACGGTGGCATGGGTGGCGGTATGGGCGGCATGCCCTTTCCCTTTCCTTTCCCGTTCCAGATGGCCCCTCAGCACTCCCGCCAACTGGTAGAAGCGCGCGGGTCAGGCTTTGTCATTTCTGCTGATGGCTATGTGGTGACCAACAACCATGTAGTGAAAGGGGCCACCAAGGTTACTGTCACGCTTGATGACGGCACCACCCTTCCGGCCAAGATTATCGGGCGGGACGGAAAGACCGATCTGGCACTCTTGAAAGTGACATCCTCCCAGAAGCTACCCTTTATCGAACTGGGTGAATCGGACGATGTACAGCCCGGTGAATGGGTTGTGGCCGTAGGGAATCCTTATGGTCTGGGCGGTACTGTTACTGCGGGGATCGTCTCGGCCCGTGGGCGTGACATCAATGAAGGCCCGTACGACAACTTCATTCAGATTGATGCGCCCATCAACCGTGGTAACTCCGGCGGTCCGCTGTTCACGCAGGATGGCAAGGTTGTTGGGGTCAATACGGCCATTCTCTCCCCTTCAGGCGGTGGGTCCATTGGTATCGGATTTGCCATTCCGTCTGACACCGTGCGGAGTGTCACGGATCAGTTGCGTAAAACCGGCCATGTGGTGCGCGGTTATCTGGGCGTAAACGCGCAGGTGATCTCCCCCGCCATGGCCAAGGCGCTCAACCTGCCGTCTTCCAGCGATGGCTCGGCTCCGGCCGGGGCGCTTGTGGCGAGTGTAACGCCTGATAGTCCGGCAGAAAAAGCCGGCCTGAAAGCGGAAGACGTCATTACCGATTTCAACGGCCAGAAAGTGACATCACCGCATGATCTGGCGGTGCGGGTGGCGTCTCTTGCACCGAATACAGATGCCAAAATGGGCTACATTCGTGCAGGCAAACCGCAGACCGTTACCATCAAGATCGGTAATCTGGCCACGGCTGGCAATGATGGTGGTGTAGGTGGCGGCGCGGCTTCCGGCCCGCATCTGGGCGTTTCTCTGGCCCCGCTGAATGCGGATGTGCGTCGCCAGCTTGGTCTGGGCAATGATGTGCATGGCGTTGTGGTGAATGATATCCAGCCCGGTTCTCCGGCAGATCAGGCTGGTATTCGCCCAGGAGACATCATTCAGTCTGTTGGCGGGCAGTCGGTGGATGCGCCACGGGCGGCCGTTACGGCGGTCAGGGCGACTCTGGCAGCCAAAAAGCCGGTGCTCCTGCGCGTTCTGCGTGATGGTCAGTCCCTCTTCATCGCTATTTCTCCAGATGGAAGTTCTGGCGGAGATTCGTCCGATAATGACGGGAATGATGACGACTAATAAACCAAGCCGGTAAGAAAACCGGAAAAGCGTCGGCCTTTCGGGGCTGGCGCTTTTTTTATGGAGGGTCTGTTGTCGCGAGCTGGATCGTTTGACGGGCTCTGTACAAGAACAGCAAAGAAATCCACTGTAAAATTTTGATTAAAAACACACGAGCAGGGTGAATTTTTCTGCACGTTCGGCTTAATGCACGGTGTGTCATGGAGCAGGATGTCTTTGAACGTGTTTTTAAGTTTTGCTTTTTATCGGCAGCCTGTGCCTATGGGGCAGGTTTCCGGGTTGAAATCAGTGTCCCGGTCAAAGCTCTGGCAAAGGTCTGGCGGGTTGTTTACATACGCACCCCATACACAGAATAAGACCCCTGAGTTTTAAGTCTCCACAAAGTGGCGCTTTTCCGTCTTGTGTAAAAATGTGCGGACCGATGCGTGCTTTTCAGGTTTTCTGCCGTCGGGACGGATTGTTGTCATGATGTTTAGCTTCCCTTTTTCCCTGCGTTCTTTTCACAGGCCCTTCATGGCGGGCGCTCTGGCCGTGGCTCTCTGCACGCTGCAGGGAGAAGCATACGCCACGGGCACCACCAGCGTGGTTGTGGGGCTGGACGGCACGCTGACGGTTCCGGAATCGTCACCATTGCGGCAGCAACTGCAGGTGACCCCGGTGCGGATGTCTGCCCCGCGCGATACGCTTTCCGTGCCGGGTTCCATTGTGGCTGAACCGTCCCGTGTTTTGCCCGTGTTGGCCCCTGTTACAGGGCATGTGGTTTCTGTTTCTGTTGTGCCCGGTCAGCACGTGCGCAAAGGGCAGGACCTGCTGACCCTTCTTTCCGGGGATATGGCGCAGGCCACGACGGATGAAGCCAAGGCGCAGGCCGGGCTGGTGCAGGCGCGCGCTGCTCTGGCGCGTGCGCAGGAGGTCCGGCAGGCAGGCGGTGCCGCCACCAAGGATGTGGAGGCAGCCCGCGCAGCCTTGCAGGAAGCGGAAGCCGAAGAACGCCGCGCGCAGGCAAGAGTCGCGTCCCTGACGAATCAGGTGGATACAGACGGCAAATTGGTCATGCGGGCGCCCATGGATGGTGTGGTGGCGTCTGTCACGGTGGCGCCCGGCATGAATGTGACGGATATCACAGCTCCCCTGCTGCGGGTGGAAGATCTCTCTGAAGTCTGGGCAGTGGCGGATGTTGCCGAGGCGGATGTGGATGACATGCATGTGGGCCAATCCGTCTCCATCACGCTTCCGGGGCGGGAAGGCGTGGTGCTGCCAGGGCAGATTGCAACGGTGGAGCCGGATCTGCACCCTGAAACGCGCCGGCTGCGCGCCATGATCCCGGTGCCCAACCCGGATGAAGACCTCAAACCCAATATGTTCGCCACGGTGGCCATTCAGTTAAGGCAGCCTCCCGGCCTGATGGTGCCGCAATCGGCCCTGCTGATGAACAATGACCGGGTGACCGTGTTTGTGGAGGTTGCGCCATGGACGTTTCAGCGGCGTGTTGTGACGATCTCCTATGATGAAGGTGAAGATACCGAGGTGCTCTCCGGCCTGAAGGTAGGGGAACGGATTGTGACCCGCGGCGGGGTCCTGCTGAACGATGATTGAGCGGATTATCGCAGCCTGCCTGCGGGAGAGACGGATTGTTTTTGTGGCCATGGCCATTCTCGCCCTGTGGGGCGGCTGGGCGTGGAAAGACCTGCCTGTAGAGGCTTATCCTGATCTGGGCGCGGTCTCGGTTCAGGTGACCACGCAGAGCTCCGGCTTGGCGGCGGAAGAGGTGGAACAGCAGATTACCATCCCCCTTGAACGCCAACTGGCTGCCACACCGGGGCTTGCCAGTAGCCGGTCCAGCAGCACATTCGGATTATCCCTCATCAACCTGATTTTTCGGGATGGGGTGAATGTGTATGCCGCCCGCCAGCGGGTGACGGAGCAACTGGCGCAGGTTACTCTGCCGCCAGGGGTCACGGCCAGCCTCGGCCCTGTCAGCAGTCCATCGGGTGAAATTTTCCGCTACACGCTGGAATCAGACCGGCAGAACCTGATGCAGCTTTCCGAGATTCAGCGCTGGATTGTGGTTCCGGCGCTGACCAAGGTTCAGGGTGTGGCGGCCATCAACAATTTTGGCGGCTTTACGCGGGAATACCAGCTCTTGCTCGATCCTGCGGCGTTGTACCGTTATGGCATCGGGGTGAATGATGTTCTGGATGCCATTCGCAACAGTAGCGTGAATGCGGGCGGCGGCCGCGTGGCGCGTGGGGAGCAGTCCTATATTGTGCGCGGTGTGGGCATGATCCACACGCTGGATGATATGGGTGATATTCCGGTCTCCCAACATGATGGCGTACCGGTTTTCCTGCGTGAACTGGGCCGTATGCAACTGGGGCATCAGGTGCGGGAAGGGATTCTGGGCAAGGATTCCAACCCCGACACCATTGAAGGCATTGTCACCATGGTGACAGGCGAGAATGCCTCCCACGTTCTTCAACTTCTTCATGCGCGTGTTGCGGCCCTGCAAAAGCAGCTTGAACCGCAAGGCGTGCGGATTGTCCCCTATCTGGACCGCGATAATCTGGTTCACGCCACCACGGAAAAAGTGACCCATACCGTCATGGAAGGTGTGGGGCTGGTCTTTGTCATTCTCATTCTGTTTCTGGGCAGCCCGCGAAGCGCCATTGTGGCGGCCATCACCATTCCGCTGGCCTTGGCCACGGTGTTTGTCATCATGAGTCTGCTGGGCATGCCGGCCAATCTGTTCTCACTGGGGGCGATTGATTTCGGCGTGATTGTGGATGGCGCGATTGTGGTGACGGAATCCATTCTGCGTATGCGTGAAGCCCGGCCTGACCATACCATGACGCTGGATGACGTGGAGGGCATGACCCGGCACGTGGGCCGCGCCATCGTGTTTTCCACACTGGTGATCATTGTGGCGTATAGTCCATTGTTCGCCTTTGTGGGGGCGGAGGGACGGCTGTTCCGGCCCATGGCCTATACGGTCAGCTTTGCTCTGCTGGGGGCATTGCTCAGCGCCATTGTGCTCACGCCGTCTCTGGCGTTTCTGGCCATGCGCAAGCCCCACAAGATCTTTCATAACAAGCCGCTTGAAAAGCTCCACACGCTCTATCATCAGGGGCTGGACCACGCCATGCGTCGCCCGCGACTGGCCTATCTGGGTGCGGTTGTCGCGTTTATTCTGGTGTTGGTGCTCGGCGCCCATACCGGGCGGGAGTTCCTGCCCGATATGGATGAAGGCGCTTTGTGGCTTCAGGTGCAGTTACCCTCCGGCCTTTCTCTGGAAAAAGCAGGCGCCATGGCAGATGAAGTGCGCAAGGCTATCCGCTCGTTCCCGGAAACATCCTACGCCGTCACGCAGCTTGGCCGGAATGATTCCGGCACAGACCCATGGACTCCCTCTCACATTGAAGTGCCCGTTGGCCTGAAGCCTTATGACACATGGCCGCATGGGGAGAACAAGGCGCAGTTTATCGTCAAGTTACGCAATCGGCTGAACCAGATTCCTGGCATTACCTTCGGCATCAGTCAGCCCATTGCCGATGGTATGAATGATCAGGTAGGTGGTGCCCATTCCGCTCTGGTGCTGCGTGTTTACGGGAACGATGCGCGGGAACTGCGGCATATTGGCAGTCAGATTGTATCTGTGCTGAAGAGCGTGCCCGGCACAACCGAAGCCTCCATTTTTCAGGAACCGGAAATTCCGCAGCTCAATATTGTGGCCAATCGTCGGGCCGCAGCGCGCTACGGTATCTCCGTTGCGGATATCATGGCTGTGGTGGGCAATGCTGTGGGGGATGCGCCCATTAGCCAGATCTATATTGCAGACCGCACCTATAACATGACCATTCGTGTGCCGCCTGCCAGCGTCAGCAATCTGCGCCAGCTTGGTCACCTTCCGCTTACCGCTGCCAACGGGGCGCAGATTCCGCTGGAAATGGTGGCGGATATCAGCCTGAAAACAGGCGAAGGCACCATCTCGCACGAGATGACGGAGCGCCAGATCACCCTGCGCGTGGATAACGGCAAACGCCCGTTGTCTGAGTATCTGGCAGATGCACAGAAGCGCATTGCCAGCGAGGTCCATTTCAATCCGGCTCTTTATCGGCTGGAATGGGCAGGCGAGTTTGAGCAACAGCAGCGCGCGCAGGCCCGGCTGAGCGTGGCGTTGGCCATCATGCTCGCCATTATGCTGGTGCTGCTGTTTGGTGAGTTCCGTAAACTCCGTCAGGCTGTTCTGGTGCTGGCGGTGGTGCCTCTGGCCCTGCTGGGTGGCCTTGTTGCGCTACAGGTGCGCGGTGAAACGCTGAATGTGGCGACGGCAGTTGGTTTTATCGCCTTGTTCGGGGTGGCGGTGCAGAACGGCATCATCATGGTCTCCAACATTAATCGGCACCGGGCAGATGGGGTGCCGTTGCGGGATGCAGTGCTGGAAGGTGCAGGGGAGCGTTTTCGCCCTGTGTTGATGACGGCAACAGTCGCCAGCATGGGCATGCTGCCAGCCGCTCTTGCCACGGGCATTGGCACGGACGTGCAGCGTGGACTGGCCACGGTGGTGGTCGGGGGGCTTGGCATTGCCACCATTCTGACCCTCTTTATCCTGCCAACCTTCTATTACGAGATGGAAGCATGGTGCGAGCGGCGAGCCGCGGCACGGGGACCGGTAGAATCGTGAAACGGATACTTCTGACAAGCTGCATTCTTACCGGCTTGGGGCTGGGCGGTTGCGCCGTGGGGCCGGATTTCAAAAAACCGGCAGCCCCTGCTGCCAGCCGTTACGGGCAGGCAGGTCAGCCTGACAGAACACAGGCGGTTACCGGCAAGGCGGAGCAGGCGGCGGCTGGCCTGCAAGGTGGAGCACAGGCGCTTCATCCGGGGCAGGATATTCCGGCCCAATGGTGGACGCTGTTCCATTCTCCGGCGCTGGATCAACTGGTGCGCAAGGCGATTGACAACAATCCCTCGCTGGAGGCCGCACGGGATGCTCTGGCCGCTGCGCAGGAAAACAGGCTGGCGCAACAGAGTGCGCTTTACCCCTCCATTTCTGGCAGTTTCAACCCGACCCGCAACAAGACATCCCGCACGTATTCACCAGTGCCTAACAGTAACCAGTGGCTCTACACGGTGCATACGGCCCAGTTGAACATTTCCTATGTGCCGGATCTGTGGGGTGGCGTGCGGCGTGGGGTGGAAGCCGCCAAGGCCCTGCGGGATGCCCAGCGTGACCAGTTACGCGCGGTGTATCTGACTCTCACCTCCTCGGTGGTGCAGGCGGCCATTGATTACGCCACCCTGAAAACGCAACTGGAGACAACGCAGTCCCTTGTTGCGTTACAGCGGAACCTGCTGGAGTCGGCCCGCAAGCAGGAAAAAGCTGGCGAGTTCTCGCAGAATGATGTGGCGTTGCAGCGTACGGCGCTGGCCCAGAATGAAGCGACTCTGGCCCCCCTGCAAAAGCAGTTGGAACAGCAGAAGCATCTGATCGCTTCTCTCGTTGGTGATCCTCCTGATGCGCCTCAGCCGGAATTTTCGCTCAATGATCTGACCCTTCCGGCTGATCTGCCGGTCAGCCTGCCAGCAAGGCTGGTGGAGCAGCGGCCCGATATCCGCACGGCACAGGCCAACTGGCATGCCGCCTGTGCTCAGGTGGGCGTGGCGGTAGCCAATCGGCTGCCCAACATTCAGCTTGGGGCAACACCCGGTTTTGCTGCGGCTTCCATCGCGCAGATGGCCGCACCCGGTTATGGTCAGTGGGAAGTCATGGCCATGGTGACGCAACCTTTGTTTGACGGCGGTTTGCTTCGGCATCAGGAACATGCCGCGCGTGCGGCGTATGATCAGGCTGCGGCTGACTATCGCACCACATTGATTACGGCGTTGCAGGATGTAGCGGATTCGCTCACCGCTATCCGGACAGATGCCACGGCCCTGGCGGACAATGCGGAAGCCGCAACGGCGGCTGGGGACAGCCTGCGTATCGCTTTGGCGCAGTATCGGTATGGCGCCATCAGTCAGGTGGTTATGCTGACAACCCAGCAGGCCCACCTGCAAACGGAACTGGCGCTGGCTCAGGCGCGGGCAGATCGGCTTTCCGATACAGTGGCGCTGTTTCAGTCTCTGGGGGGTGGATGGTGGAACAGCACTGAGTCAGATGCGCCGCATCACCCCTCCTGGCATCCGGACAAGGGGCTAAGCGTTCTCCTGCCCTGAGGCGAGGCCCCGTAATCTGGAAGGGGATAACACCCGGATTCCGTGGTGGTCCGTTCCTGTAATAATATGATCGCGCCGAAGAGCGCTGATGGTGCGGCTGACCGTTTCAATGGTCAGGCCCAGATAATCGGCAATATCCACCCGCGTCATGGGAAGAGAGACGCGGTTTTCTTCCCCCGTTGTCTGGCAGGGGCGATGGATCATACGGGCAAGCAGAAAGCTGGCCACCCGTTCCCGCGCTGTCTTGCGGCCCAGCAGCAGCATCTGCTCCTGCGCTTCGGCCAACTCGTCTGTCACTTCTGCCAGCAGGCGCCGTTCAAACTGGGGGTAATCGGCCAGCAATGTTTCCAGTTGCGGGCGCATAAAACGGCAGACCTGCACAGTGTCCACCGTTTCCGCCCCAAAGGAGTAGGTGCCTGCATTGGTCAGCCCCAGAAAATGGCCAACATCGGCAAAGCCTGTAATCTGTCTCCGCCCATCAGGCAGGGATTTGAACAGCTTTACGGTGCCAGCCGTCACGTTGAAAAAGGCTGTGGCAGCAGAGCCTTCTTCTATCAACGTCGTGTTGGGGGGGAGAGAAAGCTGTTTGGAGGATTTGGCGAGAACAACCAGATCTTCATCATCAATCGCCCGGCAGACGCTCTGATCGCGAATTTCGCATACCAGACATCTGTGCATGTCTTCTCCGCCGTTAATGACTAGCCTTCGGCGCATCGAGGCGGGCGAAGTCCGAGGTTGTGGGGCAGAAGACATCACGCACTATCCGGTAGAATCAGCCTTCCAGAACGCTAAGTTACCGGAAAACTTCATTAAAAAAGCTATGTTATTAATACTATGTGATTTTTGATATAAATCAAAGACAAGCATTCACCGAGTCTCTCGTTCACACCTGCCCCGGTTGTATATCTGGGTTGTGTAAAATGCTGTGGTTTTCAGAACACACCCCCTGCCGCATTCTGTTGAATGCTTGATCTAAATCAAGGCTGCACACTGCTGCGCGTGATTTCTCCGCTTCAGATATCACAGCGCAGTTAGAAGAGTATCAAACGATGGTGAAGCTTCGTTCCTTATTGACCGCCATGGTGGCCGGGGTGGCCGCTCTTTCTGGCACAGCCAAGGCGCAGACCACCCAGGTGGCTCCGGCCCCCGCTACGTCCAATGCTGCTTATGTCAACGCTCCGGTGCTGAGCCACATCCCGTCAGCACCGCGTCCTTACAGCGGCCATTGCGGCATTTTTGAAACCTGCGCCAGCACCAAGATCGGCCTGGGCAAGGGCGATTTCATGATCCGCCTTTCCGGCGTGGGCGTTCTGCCGCAGGATCGTGACAGCAACGTAAGTCTGCATGCTGGTGGCGCAACCATTCCCCTGCGCAACACCCACCTGTCCACCACCAATCAGGCTATGCCTGAACTGACGCTGGAATACTTCCTGACGGACAACGTGTCTGTTGACCTGATCGCCACCAGCACCCGTCATGAAGTGGCTGCACTGGGTAGCGATGTCCCGTCTCTGGGTGGTCCGCGCAAGCTGGATGTCGGGAGCGCCTGGGTGCTGCCGCCGACGCTGACCTTCGCCTGGCATTTCCGTCCGCACAAGCGCTTCAACCCGTATGTGGGTGTGGGTGCCACGGCCATGTGGTTCCACAACATGAAGGGCAACGCTGGCAGCCCGCTGGGTCTGACCAAGCTGAACGCAGGCTTCACTGGTGGTCCGTCTGTCAACGCCGGGTTTGACTATCAGCTGGTTGGCAACTGGTTCTTCAATGCAGACGTCAAACAGATGTTTGTCCGTATGCACGCTTGGGTTCAGAACCCGGCAGAAACGCTGCGTGTCCGTGCCCATGAATCTCTGGACCCGACCGTCGTTTCCGCTGGTATCGCTTACCGGTTCTAATGGCATGAGCGCGGCATCTTCTTCAGATCTGGTTCACCGTTACGGCGGGAACCTGCCGCGCTATACCAGCTACCCGACTGCCGCCAGTTTTTCTGAGGCAGTCGGCCCCGCGCAAGCAGAAAGCTGGCTGCGCGCCCTTCCGGCTCAGCAGCCGGTTTCTCTCTATTTCCACGTTCCTTTCTGTGATGAGCTGTGCCGTTTTTGTGGGTGCAACACATCCGTCATGCGGCATGAAGACGGGCGTCTGGCCTACGGTGATCTTCTGCGGGAAGAATTACGCCGTGTTGTTGCGCTGGTTGGAACGCGGCGTAGTGTAAAACATGTGCAATTTGGCGGCGGCACCCCTTCCACACTCCCGGCATCGGCTTTGCGGCAGATCATGCGGTCTGTGCGGTCCATGTTCCAGATTGAGCCGGATGCCGAACTGTCCATGGAGCTTGATCCACGCCATGTGCCCGTAGGTTATCCGGCTCTTCTGGGTGATCTGGGTTTCACGCGGATCAGCCTCGGTGTGCAGGATCTCAACCCTCAGGTGCAGGATGCCTGTGGCCGCCATCAGTCTTTTGAACAGACAGAAGCCTGCGTTACCGCTGTACGGAATGCAGGGGTGTCTGGCGTCAATATTGATCTGATCTATGGCCTGCCATACCAGACAGAAGAAAGTGTCGCAGAAACAGCACGCAGGATTGCGTCTTTGCGCCCGGATCGTCTGGCCGTGTTCGGATACGCCCACGTGCCTTGGAAACAGAAACGTCAGCGGCTGATCCCTGAAGAGTCTCTTCCCAGGCCATCTGAACGTCTTGCCCAGCGGGCCCGTATGGATACCGTGTTACGGGCAGAGGGCTATCTGCCGGTCGGTCTGGATCATTACGCGCTGCCTCAGGATGCGCTGGTGCAGGCCGCATCAACAGGCACGCTTCGCCGTAATTTTCAGGGTTATACGACCGATTCGTGCGATGTTCTGCTGGGCATGGGGGCTTCCGCCATTTCCATGCTGCCCGATGGGTACGTGCAGAATATTACCGCGGTCGCGCCTTATGCACGGGCCATGGCGGATCATGATGGTCTGCCCGTCGCGCGGGGTGTGGAACGCACGGCAGATGATCGGCTGCGAGGCAGCCTGATAGAACGGCTGATGTGCGATATGGGCGTTGATCTGGAACAGATGGAAGCCCAGCTTGATGTCTTCTCGCCGGAGCTAGGTGCGCTTGAACCGTTGATTCAGGATGGATTGGTAACGGTAGAAGGCCCCAAAATCACAGTGACAGAAAAAGGACGGCCTTTTTTGCGTCATGTGGCGGCCGTGTTTGATACCCACCGGAAAACCTTGTCTCAGGCGCCTTCCAGCGGGGCACCCCAGCCGCGTTTTGCGGGCGCGCTCTGAACCTCATTCACAGCTCTGCGTATAAGCATGAGTTGATCGTGTCGCTGTTTTGGCGCATGGAAAGAGGCTGTCCACCCCACATGCAAAGCAGATTTGCTATCAGGGAGTGGCACCCGTACCGTAACTGAAGGACAGGGCAGATGCATTCTGACGCCCAGGTTTTAGGGGCCGGCACCGCTTCCGCGTTTGTAAAAATGCTGGCGGGAACCCGTCCCGCGCCATACCCCTACCCGCACTGGATGATGGATTCTGTCCTGACGCCAGAGGCATGTGATGCGCTTGTTGAGTGGGACCCCGGCGCACAGGCGCGTGCTGGGGATGTTGGAGGGCGTCGTGAAACGCGTAACAAGGCGCGGGTATTTGTAGACAAAGCCAAGCGTGCGCAGGATGCGCGTCTTGATCGTATGGCTCATGTGCTGAACAGCGCGGAAGTGCGTCAGGCCTTTGCAGATTATTGCGGGGCACAACTGGATGGTGCAGCCCTGCGCTTGGAACTGTGTCTGGATACGGATGGGTTCTGGCTGGAGCCGCATACGGATATCGGGGCCAAAAAACTGACTCTCCTGATCTCACTTTCGCAGGATGACAATGCGGAGGACTGGGGCACGGACCTCATGACGCCGGAAGGTCAGTCCGTTGCCCGGGCATCCGGTACGTTCAATTCCGGCGTGTTGTTTATTCCGTCAGATAAAACGTGGCACGGCTTTGTAAAACGGCCCATCAGTGGCACCCGCCGCACCCTTATTGTCAATTTTGTCGATCAGAGTTGGCGTGCGGTGCATGAACTGGCATTTGGCCCGGTTGCTGCGCACGTCTGACGTTTGACAGTCATCCCTTTTTCAAGCTGGCCCACCATGACTGGTGGGCTGTTTTTTGCAATTCCGGCCTAGATCGGCTTTAGGAGGCCCCGCGCAAGCGTTCCGGGGAGAGGACAAGAATGAGCGAAACAGTGCGTGAGTCGATGGAGTTTGATGTCGTCATTGTTGGCGGTGGTCCGGCAGGGTTGGCTGCGGCCATTCGTCTGCGTCAGCTCTCGCCTGAAACCAGCGTTTGCCTGATTGAAAAAGGCAGCGAGATTGGGGCCCATATTGTCTCTGGCGCGGTGATCGAACCCCGTGCGCTCGCTGAACTGCTGCCAGACTGGAAAGAGCGCGGCGCACCGCTGAACACAGCCGTTACTGCTGAGGAAATGCTGTATCTGACAGAAACCGGCAGCGTGCGCGTGCCTTTTCTGGACAAGCTGATGCCGCACATGGCCAATCACGGCAATTACATTGTCAGCCTGGGTGAAGTGTGCCGCTGGCTGGCAACGCAGGCGGAAGAACTGGGTGTGGAAATCTACCCCGGTTTTGCAGGTGCGGAAGTTCTGATTGAAAACAATCGTGTGGCCGGCGTGGCAACGGGCGACATGGGCATCACGCGCGAAGGGGAACACGGCCCCAACTACCAGCCCGGTATGGAACTGCGTGGCCGTTATACTCTGTTTGCCGAGGGATGCCGTGGGTCTCTGACCAAACAGGTCATGGCACATTATGACCTGCGCAAAGGGGTGGACCCACAAACCTATGGTCTGGGCATCAAGGAAGTGTGGGAAATTCCGGCCGAGAAGCATCGTCCCGGTCTGGTGCAGCATAGCTTTGGCTGGCCCTTGGATGATCAGACCTATGGTGGCGCATGGCTCTACCATTTTGGCGAAAATCTGGTGTCTTACGGCTTTGTGGTCGGGCTGGATTATCCCAACACATGGCTTTCCCCGTTCGAGGAAATGCAGCGCCTCAAGCTGCATCCAGCATTCCGCAAACATCTGGAAGGGGGACGCCGCGTCAGCTATGGCGCGCGCGCACTTTCAGAGGGCGGTTTGCAGGCTGTCCCCCGTCTGACTTTCCCCGGCGGTGCTCTGATCGGGGATTCCGCCGGGTTCCTGAACGTGCCTAAAATCAAGGGCACGCATACGGCCATGAAGTCCGGCATGCTGGCGGCAGAAGCGGTGGTGGAAGCGCTGGCAAGCAACCGGCCCGAACCTGCTTCCTTCACGCAGCGGGTGAAAGACTCCTGGTTGTGGGAAGAACTACGCACGGCGCGGAATATCCGCCCGGCCTTTGCCCGTTTCGGCATGAAAAAAGGGGCCATCTACGCCGGTATTGATGCCATGTTGCTGAAAGGTCGCGCTCCTTGGACGCTGCATTTCAAGCATCAGGATAACGAGGTGCTCAAACCGGCGTCTCTGTGTGAAAAACCTGCCTACCCCAAGCCGGATGGCCAGTTGACGTTTGATCGGCTCTCGTCCGTTTTTCTCTCTGCCACCAACCATGAAGAAGACCAGCCCGTTCATCTGCGGGTGAAGAATCTGTCTCTGTGGAAAACGGTTAACTGGGATGTGTTCCGCGCACCAGAAAGCCGCTACTGCCCCGCAGGTGTGTATGAAGTGGTGGATGAAGCGACGGACCCGCGTCTGCAAATCAACGCGCAGAACTGCGTGCATTGCAAAACCTGCGATATCAAGGACCCCGCCCAGAACATAGATTGGGCCGTGCCGGAAGGCGGTGGCGGACCTAATTATCCTGCCGGTATGTGATTTTTGGTCAAAATACTGTATGGCAGCGTCTGAAAGATCCTGCATCTGCAAGCGAAAGAAGCCATGAAGATTGTAGTACCTGTCAAACGGGTTGT
>NZ_LHZU01000036.1 GCF_001580995.1 Acetobacter senegalensis | reverse complement strand
CACCGCACCAATCCCGCGTAGCGGGTTCGTTCTCCCCCCCTTAGCGGCCTATCTATTCGGAAAATGCGAAACAGGCACACAGATTCCGTCAGAACCAGCCACCTCTCTATTACGCCTTCGGTAGGACTATTCTGCTCCAGGTTGTTTTGACCGTCTCAATAGAAATTTTTCCTTGGTAGGAATCTGCATCAACGCGGCGACCAACTTCTGACTGATCTCGATTATGGCTGCTCTGCCCTTCTCATCCATCTCGATCATATCACCTTCATCGTAATAGTGCCCCAGGACATCATTGAGGACATTGTGGATAGTTCGTTCCCGGCTCACATCCTGATGGAGCTTGAGAACTGTTGACACGCGCGCAAGCGAGACGTCATTGAGTCTGCTGCCATCGGGTGCGTTGAGCCAGTCGAAATCGAGTGACACCTTGGCGGCCAGATCACCGTCCCAACGTGCCGGATTGAGTGGATCGGATGCGAGCCCGATCTCAATATTCCTTGGCCCACCTTTCTCAGCCAACACCATTTGCCAAGAAGCGATGTTAAATGCGTGATAATAGGCAAGAGTTCGCCCATAATCATCGCTTCTGACATAAATGAGATTGAACATCGGCCCATGGTTTTCCAGCAAATACTGATAGGCAGATTCAGGAAAATCACGAGCATCCACAGTGGTGAAGCACTGAAGGAAGTCTTCGCTCCCCTTGACGACGAAGTCGCGGGCTTGGGCAAAAGCCGCGTCTTTTAAAGGCATCGTCCCAACACGGGTTGCCAGCAAGACTAGGCTGGATTTTACCATCGAGCGGACGACTTCCTCACCGCCGCACTGGATCCGAGTGTGAAGTGTGCCGGGATATTCGTTCTGAAAGGAAGCGTACTGTCCCTCAATTTTGGCCCAGAAATGATCCTCGGTTACGCCTATAGCCGCTGCGGCATGAGCAACATATTTCCTAAATTCCTCCATGCTATCGACGCTGAAACTGACATCATAGCGCTCGTTGCCCAGTGGTGTGATAGTGAATGGTTTACCCCCAACGCGCTTGGGTCTACCACGAGAATCGAGAGTGATCGTTCCGGTCGATGCGAGGATTTTGGACAGACCGGGTGGAGGTTGACCGCTCCCGCTTTTCATCTGGAACATGTTGCGGAGCATGCGTAACTGCTCAGGCAGAACCTTGTCGATCGTCCCACCGAAGGATTGATTGCAGTGATTGCAATCAGCCCATTTGGTCGTCATTCGCCCACCTAGCGCGTCGAGCAGAATATGTTCAGGTTTAGTGCGAGTGCCCACTTCATTATCGCAGAAAATGCAAAGCACCTTGTCTTGTAATAACCTCTGCCGAATCATTATTAGCTCCAGTTACCCGTTGTGACGCGATAATTACGCCAGCGCCAACGTCACGGACGATTACAGCTTTTTCTGCCTTCAAAAGAACTTTTCGAGTCGGTGTGTGTAGTGAGCGGCAACAATATCGCACTATAGAGAGAAATCGGTCGTGATTAACAAACTGAATATGTTTTATACACGTACACTCAATTAAACGTTTAGCTCTAATTATTCCGTAACCAAATGCCGGATTCCGGCAAGTTTCTGGGATGGCCTCGAACAGGTTCAATATCTTAGCGAGCGTCGTCCATTTGAGTGTCCGGTTTACCGATAGCCTTATCAAAAGCAGACATTCCGTTCCCCTGAAGGGTTTCGGGCGCCGCGAGGCGTACGAAAGT
>NZ_LHZU01000042.1 GCF_001580995.1 Acetobacter senegalensis | reverse complement strand
GCCCGCGCCTGCATTGCGCAGTTCCCGAACACGGAAATCCGGCTCCGCCACTGGAACCTCATCCGCTCCCGCCTCCAGCTTCGGCGTGTTCTGCGTCACATCGCGCTGGACCGTGGGCCCGTCATGTCCTCTCTGACAGATCCTGCCTTGCAGGCGGATATGGAAGCAGGATGTGCCAGCATGCAGGTACGGCTGCTGGATGTGCTGGACAGCGCTGTGACCTTCCTTTCAGAAGAAACGGGGGAGGAAGCTACGCGGCATCCTGGTGGCCAATACATCATGGATGAAAACTATTACCAGCGTATCGAGGCCATGCATTACGTGCTGGCGCATGATGACGGGCAGGAAACAAACGAACTGAATGAAGCCGATGTGGTGTTGGTGGGCGTTTCCCGAGTTTCCAAAACGCCAACCTGCTTTTATCTGGCTAACCGGGGCATCAAGGCCGCCAACGTGCCGCTGGTGATGGGCATTGAGCCACCCAAGGCGTTGTTCACCATCAAACGCCCGGTGATCGGCCTGACCATTGATCCTGAAACACTGATCGAAATTCGCCGTACGCGCCTTTCCCAGATGATCCCATCCGGTCGCCTGCGTGACCCTGCTGCTGATTATGCCTACATTGATCTGGAAAAAGTGCAGGAAGAGCTCCGCTGGGCCCGCCGCCTGTGCCGCCACCACAACTGGCCGGTTATTGACGTAACCCGTCGCTCCATCGAGGAAACATCAGCCTCCATTCTGGATCTGATTGAAACCCCCGGCTACGTGGGCACCACCTGAAAACGGCAATGCCGGTTTAAGGGCTGAAGGCTTTCCTCATAAGGGACGACCGTCCAACTTCGTGCCATTCTCGCCCTGGAAACCAGCGCGAGACCACTGTCCTCAGCGCTTGAAAGAGGGTTATCATTCATACGAGGTTGATGGCTCGCTGAAAAAATCTGTCGGTGCAAAGTGAAGTAAATTTCTGGGAGCAGAAAAGCCGACCTGACGGCGGATGCAAAGGTGCACCCGCCCAGTCAAACGGTGTTCAGCTACAAACAGACCTGAAAAACTTGGAGCCTCTGTTAAACAGGCTCTTAATCGTCAGTCAGTTCATTGGGTTCCAGATGCTGAACCCGCGTGGCCTGCCCTTGTGCATTGTAATAGATAATGCTGCTGCCGCGGCGCTGTGCATAGCCATCCGGCTTGCCATCAGGCGTCCAGAACAGAAGGCGGTTGGCGTCGGCCTGTTCCTGCACTTTGTCCCCAGCGGGCCGGTAGCGGAATTTGCTGAAATCCTTGTGGGCGCGGGGCAAAGGCGGCTTGGCAGCCAGCTTGTGCATGTCCGGCCCTTTGTGGCCTTCTTCATCACCACCATCGTCATCATCCGCCAAAACCGGAGACGCAGTTATCACAGGAAGAGAAACGGCCAGCAATCCTGCGGCCAGAAGACATCCTTTACGAAACCACTGCGTCATGACGTGTCGCACTCCCCACTCTCACACAGCTACATGCCAGAGATATGTGCCCGCTTTTTACGGCGAGTGCAATTGTGCGACCCGCGCCTCTGCCCTTGCACGCACAACATATGCTCCGCCACCCTGAGAGGAAAGAGGACTTACGCCGTCTGGTCCGGCTCCAGCTTCTGGCAGATCTCCGCCAATCGGGCTCGGGCAAATTTGGCCACTTCCCCCAACGCCGTTGCCGTTTCAACCTCAGGTTCGTACCGCAGCCGCTGCTCCAGCGCCCTCATTACCTGCGCGCGTGTCAGATCCTGCGCGTAGATCACAAACGGCATGTCAAACCGTTCCTGATACGCCTTGTTCAGGGCTCGGAACTGGGCAAACTCCTCGGACGAAAGCCGGTTCAGATCCGCCGGAACATCAGAGACAGGTTCCACCAACGACTCTGCCGAGGCAACCGCCAGAAATTTTTCCAACCCCGGATACGCCCTGATCACCCGCTGCCGCGCTTCTTCAGGTGCGGCGCGCACCATGGCTGTCAGCGTTGTAAAGAGGGATTTGATGTCAGCAAACGGACGGCACTCATACGCCTCTTCCGCAGCCCAGCTTGCATGGTCAAAAACAGAACCAAAAGTGGAAACAAACTGCTCCCGCTTCATGTCATTTATGTTTTGGATCAATGGGGTGCTCATACAGTTGCCGCCTCTCTTGTCGGCAGCCCGTGTGACAGACTGCGCCTGTGTTCAGAAAACTCACCATTGAGTGGGAGGACATCTTCCCTCCTTCTTTAAATGGTGCGTTCCCCCACTTGCCGCAACGCAGCATCCCCTCACTTTGTTGCC
>NZ_LHZU01000041.1 GCF_001580995.1 Acetobacter senegalensis | reverse complement strand
GCAGATCATGGGGCGGCGTCTTGCCCCTTGGGCGAACCGCCTCAATCAGACGTTCCCAGATCGCCCATGTCTCGTCCGTAAAAGGTCCGGTGCCAGTTCCAGTTCCGTCGCATTCTCCCATCCCTGTAATATAGGAAGAATTTCGAGCCCTAACAGGCCCTAGGCAGGGTGTTAATACAAATATAATAAACGACATGAATCCAGAAAATTTTAAGGACATTAGAAGTAACGAAATTTCCGATAATCAACAATTTACGACAGAGACACACTCAAGTATATCGAGTATTTCTTTTGGCAATATTTTTAGATCAGAGATAGATTTTCTGTGAAAAAATTTTGAATATTATTCAACAGAATAATCGTCTTATTTTTAAGGTATTCTGTTGAAATTTATATTTAATTTTCAGTTTAAATTTATCAAAATGGGTATTTCCCATGTTGTATCGGGCGGCATCGGACCGTTTGCATCCCCTCCTGACTAGCCTGTCTGCTCAGTGCTGCAGAAGCAGACGGGCTGCAGTTCGCCTCATGTCGGTCATACTGGCGGTTTGAAGAACTTCCCGAAAGCCGACATGAATCATCCGACGCTCTGCCGGCAATAGCGGAAAGAAAACTTGAGCCTGTATTCTACCCTGTCGAGGTTCGAATCTCACCATGCGGGCCAAAGGCTTGGTGGATCGATCTCGATGAAGCGGGTTTCCACCAAGAGATGGTCTTTCTGCGGAGCGAAGTTTATGGCTGGCTCACCCAGATCCGCTTCTACGAAGCGCTCTGGTTGCTCAGACTGGCGGAGCACTACTCTTCCCAGTCGCTGTCGGTCCAGTGATCTTCGGCGATAGATGTCTTGAATGCCTCAGCAAGGTCCTCCCCTGTCGTCAGCGACTCATCGTCGAGCCGGAAGAGGATCGACTTCACGACACGGTGCTGGTTTGTGCCCGCGGCCCGATACGCGACATCCTCGAAGAACGAGCTCTCGAACTCCTTGACCGCGCTACCGTCTGTCCAGATGTCGGGCATGCTGGCGAACGTGAGTGAGCGGGCATGCCGCCGAATCGTCTCGGGGTCGCTGAGCGCCTTCACCCGCGACGCGAGGAAACGTTCGAACTTGAGATCACGGCCGATAACCGAACGGGCCTCAATCTGGTGTTTATTGAGGAATTCTTCCATCGAGTCGATGTGGGACTGGAAGGCGGTTCGCACGGTCGCTTCGCCTTGAGTGGAGCGCAGCGCGTCTCCGATCTCTGTGAGACGTCGTTCCCTAGCCTCCTCGTCATTGCGGACCTTGCCTTTAATCTCCTGCGCAAAGAATTGTGGCATCCACCAACCTAAGGCAGTGTCCACCGAGTATGGCCGGAACTGGATACGTCCCTTCGGCGATTCCGCCGCAAGCGGGTCCTCGCCCTCGAAGGTGAGCGGACTGCGAAGGTTGAAGCCAAATCCCTGAGTCTTCGGGCTCGCATGGATCACCCCCGAACTGCCTGCCAAGGCCGTAGCCAAGGTCTCGCGTTGATGACCGAGTATCGCACGCAACAGCTACGCCGACCCCGTCAATCTTCACCGTCCAGATCAGCGCCCCCACATCAAAATAATAATCTAGGCGAAAGCTGTCCTCGTCGATCGCCTTAGTTGCGGTTACCGTGAGATCCTCCATGCCATCGAAGTCCTCAACCGAAAAGCCTTCAATGGCGTCCAGATATTTTTGCGGAATGTAATCGTCCACGAGAAACTCGCCCGCCTTCTTCCTCGGAGGGCTTAAGCGTTACGTCGCCAAAAGGTCCTGCTCGACATGTCTCTTTGGCTTGCGAACCCGAGCGCTTAGGTGCCTAGCAGGCTGACAGTTTTGTTCGCCATTCGCTCGCGGCGGCCATGCGGGAAAGCGGCCGTCACCAAGCTGTCCTCGGCCGAATATTCGGCGGTCCGCCAGAACAGGGTTAGATTGCCGAGCGCTGGATTGTCCCTAGTGACCTCGATCGCGTGATTTTCTCGCATCCCTATAAGTGGATACTATGCCTTCGCCTCGACTCAAGCCAGCTTCGCCAAACGTGGCCGCGTTCCGCCTTGGCCGCTGGCGCCCGTTAAATGCCCTGAGCGGCAGATCTTCGCGAAAACTGTCGTTGGTGACCCCCTTGGCGAGTGGCGTGCCCTGGTCGGTAGCCATCATGGACGCAAGTTCTGGGAATAGCTGCTGTCAGTTGTTGCTCCCCCATAACTGACATTCCGTTTACCTGAAGGGTTTCGGGCGCCGCGAGGCGTACGAAAGTCTGG
>NZ_LHZU01000027.1 GCF_001580995.1 Acetobacter senegalensis | reverse complement strand
CCGCCCCCGGAAAGGCCGCGAGGGGCGCGGCCAGAACCGGAGGACAGACCCATGACCCGCACACAGGACGATTTCGAACCCGCCCACGCCACCTCTTCCACCGCCCACGTGCTGGCCGAACTCCAGCTTTATGGCCACCGTCCATTTGAGGATGAGCTTGACGCGAGGCCGCTGCCCGACGCCAGCCAGATCGAGGGCGCGGTGGCCGATATCTTCGACGCCCTGTCAGCCACGCTGACCGAAACCCGGCTGGAGCCCGATCTCGAACCGCTGCTCTGGTCCACCGTCAACGTCTTTCACCGTATGGTCGGGCAGGTGGAGCGCGATCTTGACCGCAACGAGGCGGCGCAGAAGCGCAGCCAGCAGGAACAGGATGGCAGCGAGATCCGCTCGGTGGAACTGGAACGCCTCATCGCCGAAGGGCTGACCCTGCTGGAACGACGCAACGCCTACGAGATCTTTCGCGATCTGGCCTGCGACCAGTTCGAACGCCTGACGATGTCGCCCTGGCGACCACGCTCCGGATCGCTGGTCAGCCGCAGCACCCTGACGGCGTCCATGATCGACAGCCGTGATTTCCTCAACGCCCGCCGCAAGGCCGAAACGGAGCTGCTCGTGCCTCCCGGGCCAAAGGTCGCGGTGACCGGCGGTCTCGATTACGAGGACCATCACCTGATCTGGAGCCGGCTGGACAAGGTGCGCGAGAAGCATCCCGACATGGTGCTGCTGCATGGCGGTTCACCGAAGGGGGCGGAATTCATCGCCTCCCGCTGGGCCGATCATCGCGAGGTCGCGCAGATCGCCTTCAAACCGGACTGGAACCGGCACGGCAAGGCTGCCCCGTTCCGGCGGAATGACGCCCTGCTGAAAGTCCTTCCTGTCGGGGTCATGGTGTTCCCCGGATCGGGCATTCAGGACAATCTGGCCGACAAGGCCAAACAGATGGGCATCCCGGTCTGGCGGTTCCGCAAGGACAGTGGCGCGTAAGCGCCATTGTCTTTTTCGATGCATCCCGAAAACGATGAGTGCCACAAACGATTTTTCGCGTGGTAACGATCGATCAGAACTGTCCGTCGGGCTCCCCGTTGCCTGCGCTGCCGGTTGAAGCAAACGGGATGGACCGCGCCCCGGA
>NZ_LHZU01000012.1 GCF_001580995.1 Acetobacter senegalensis | reverse complement strand
TGCACACCGCACCAATCCCGCGTAGCGGGTTCGTTCTCCCCGCCATCGCGGTCAAAGCACACTATTTTTGTAGCATCACTTCCACCATTCTGTGCCGCCTTACCTTATGGCGCTTTCATTACGGCATCACGCGTTCCAGAAGTGACCAGAATGCTGGGCTATGATTTTATGCTTCTTCAGATGGCACCGTTCATCCAGGATAACGTAATCAATAAAATCACGCAGGGCTTTGTCGCCCGAGACAGCCTGCTGCATGGTGTAGGAGAGGATGATCTTGCCAAAGCGGCTGACGGTCTCGCTGCCCTTGAGCAGCAACGTTTTGGAAAAGGTGATGAAGGCCGCATTGAGCAAGGCGTGTTTGTGTATATGAAATTTCCCGTAAATTTTCTCTTCATGGAGTGATGACACCCTCATGACGGTGTCACTTGGGCGTCATTTTCATCGCACTTCCTGCGCTCCCCGAGAGGCTGGAATGACAGCGTCATGACATCAGTCGGGAAGGTGTCACGCATCCAGTGACACTGTCCGGAACTGCCATCTCCGCCGTCATGACGGGTGTCATGCAAAGTGTCACTGGCGTCATGATTCCTGAAAAACGGCAGGAAGCAGCCATTTTTCCTTTTCCCTGCGTGTCCTGGCTTTTGCGTGTGTGAGGGCACGCTACCTCAATTTCATACGCATGCTCCGCAAGCA
>NZ_LHZU01000048.1 GCF_001580995.1 Acetobacter senegalensis | reverse complement strand
GCTCTGTCCCATGGGTTTGAAACATTGCGGGAGGGCGGGCTGGGATATCTGCGTCTTGGCCAACCGGCAACGGAACTTTCCGGCGGTGAAGCACAGCGCATCAAACTGGCGACAGAACTGCAAAAACGCAGGGCGGGCCATGTTCTGTATGTGCTGGATGAACCCACCACAGGCTTGCATCCGGCTGATGTGGACCGGTTGCTTAAACAGCTTCAGCGGTTGGTGGACCAGAACAACAGCGTGGTTCTGGCTGAACATGACATGCGTGTGGTTGCCGCGAGCGACTGGGTTATTGATATGGGGCCCGGTGCAGGAGAGGACGGGGGACATATTGTAGCCAGCGGAACACCATGTGACGTTTCAGTTAATCCCCACAGTCAAACGGCTCCGTTCCTTGCCCGTTATGTAAAGTAAGGTAGGGTGTAAGGAAGACTTACAGAGTATTGGGAATAGATACGTCAGTAAGGCTGCAAGGATATAACAGAGCTGAAGAGGGTGACTGGCGGATGGTAGAAAATTTTCGGCGTAAGACGCTTGGTTTCAGGACGCTCCTTGCAGCAGGAGCCATGAGCATTTTGCTGAGCGCTTGCGCGGCGTCAGAACACAAATCGGCACCTGCTTCTGTTAAAGCGCCCGGTCAGTTGATTGAAACCGCACCATTGGATGCGCAACTGAGTCTGCCCGGTGCGGCTCGGTCCCTGAAAATAACCTATCTTTCCACCAACGGCATTACCGGATCAGGCCTTGTGCCGGTAACGGCTGAAGTCATCCTTCCACCGGGTACACCTCCTGCCGGGGGCTGGCCTATTGTCGCGTGGTCGCATGGTACGGTGGGCATTGCGGAATCCTGTGCGCCCTCTCTTCATCCCTATACAGAGCGAAATAGAGATTATCTTTCAGCTTGGATGCAACGCGGTTTTGCCATTGTGGCGACTGATTATCAGGGGCTGGGCGGTGGAGGCCCTCATCCGTATCTGAATGTGCGGACAGAAGCCTATAGTGTGCTTGATTCCGTCCGTGCCGCATTGGCGGGTGTGCCTGGGTTGCAGAACAAGGTCATGTTGGTGGGGCAATCACAGGGGGCAGGGGCAGCATTTGGGGCGGCCGCTTACGCACCAGATTATGCCCCAGACCTCAATATCCGTGGGACAGTCGCCACAGGTATTCCGTACATGACGCCGGAAGTGCTGACTGCGTTGCTGACACATCAGGAGCAGACATCACCCAAGGCAAAGCAGGCCATTCAGAAGCAGGATCCCGTCGTTGCCTACGGGCTGCTTCTAGGGGCTTCTCTGGGTAACATTGATCCAACTTTCAAACCGGAAGAAGCATTTACGCCTAAAGCGATGGATGCGTATCATGCGGCCGCGCAGGTTTGCCTTGCTCCGTTGATGCAGCAGGTCAGCAAAGATGGCCTGACGCGCAGAAATGCATTTACTCCCACAATGGGGAAAGCGCTGGCCCCGGCATTCAAGGGCATGATGTACCCAACATTAGCTTTGAAACAGCCACTATTTGTTGGGACCGGTAGTCAGGATCTGGATGTTGCTGCCAGTTCACAAAAAGCCTTGGTAAAAGCGGCTTGTGCGGCGGGCACAACAGTGCAGGCTCACGTCTATAAAGGGCTTGATCATTCCCAGACCGTTTTGGCCTCACTGCCTGATTCTGCAGCCTTTACTCAAGCTGTCATGGCAGGCGAGCCTGTTTCTGGTAGTTGTACTGCATCTACTCCATAAGTCTTTGCTCGGACTTAAGCCAAAGTAGCCTTCAACTTATTTGAAGTGGTCGGCGTTTAAACGATCCATCAGAATGAACTGATGGATCGTTTTGCGTTTGAGGGCCTTGGTTATTCCTAATTAAAGCCCAGCATATCCGGATTTCGGAATAGCCTTTCAAGTCCTAGAAAACTCCTTAGGGCTATTGGAGAGGCCGAGATGCCATGCCGCTTCCTGTATCTTTCTGATGCTTGCGGGAAAACCGTGTTTTCAGGCGAGCCGGTCTCCACCGCCATCCCGAAGCCGTTTTTGTGCAAGCGGCAGAATATGGTCACGGGTGAGGGGGGCGAGTTCAATGTCAGGAGGGGAAAGTGGATCAATCCACAGAACTTCCTCAATTTCTGCTTCGGGAGAAACCTCGGTAGAGCAGGGCACATAGAAGCAATCTGCCACTACATCCCACCCCGGTTCATTGGCTGCGGGCGCTCTAAAGCTGCCGATATGATCAATGCTCTCAGCCTCGATCTGTAGAGACAATTCTTCTTTCAACTCCCGGACCACAGCCTGGCGTGCTGTTTCTCCTGCATCAAGTTTGCCTCCGGCTTGCATGAAGGCTGTTGTGCCAGCCTTGCGCACGAGCAGGATCTTGCCGTGCGGGTTCATGATCAGTGCGGTCGCAATCCGGATAATGGAGGAGGCGTCTGACAACGAATGAATTCCTTCCGATGGAGGGGGTGGAAAAAATATTTTTGAAGAAAACCGCGGCGATAGAGAAGAGGCGACCCGAAAATCTCGAAAAATCTCGAAAATGAACGATAGTTAATCTTCAGAGTGAGGCTCCAGAGACCTGATTCTGCGCTGTTTCTGGCTGTTGACTGGGGTATTTTGTTTGATTTGCGAGAGGGGTTGACGGTGTGTTGGTGTTAGCTTAGAAAGCGCTTCACCG
>NZ_LHZU01000080.1 GCF_001580995.1 Acetobacter senegalensis | reverse complement strand
AAGAATTTGGAAAGGATATTTGTAAGTGACAGTTAAGTGGTCTGCGGGTGGTCAGAATACAGACTGGTGGAACCGTGATAACTGGGACGATACTTTCGGCGGCCAGTGGATCAACGGTGTCTACGTCAGCCACTATGTTCCGCAAGACATCAATTACGCTTTCGTGCAGCTTGTTGGAACGGAAGAAAATCCTGTCACGGTAGACTATGACGCCAGCAAAAGTCAGGAAGCATCCAATCAGGTCGGTAATCTGGAAATTGGCGATAACGCTACTCTGAACGTTTTTGGCGTTCAGCAAAGCGGGCAGTACGCGTTTAACGTCAACTATCTCACTATTGATCAGGGTGGCGAGCTTGATATCGACACCACCAGTCAGGTTTTTCTGGGCACCAACCCGGTAGTGTATGGTCTTTTAAAAATTTCCAATGCCTCGGTTCTTATAGACAGTCACAGCGTCGTTGGTAATGGCACGGTTATTCTTGATAACGCCAGTCTGGGCAGCACGTCTTCCTATATGGCTCTCGATTGCAACCTGACAACGGTTCTGGAAAACGGATCTACATTATACATCAACAACGCTTCCGCCGGGAAGAAAATAGAAGTTGATGATACCAAAAACTATATTGTTCTTCAGGATTACAACCAGACCGTTACAACAGAGATATCCGGTTATAACGATAACACGGTTATCCGCATTGAAGCGGGCAGTCAGACGCCTCTCTCCGGGTCATGGCAAAGTAATGGAGACGGCACCTATACAATTTTCATCGCGTTTGACAATTATGGGAACGGCATCACATTCACAGATGTTGTTCTGGATAAAGATCCTGTTTTTACCATTGGTGAGTTTAAAATAACTCAGAACAGTGATGGAAGCTGGGATGTAATTGACCCGACCACCACAGATGGAACAGCAGTCACTTTCAGCGCAACAGATGAAGCGATCACCTGTTACCTTGCCGGTAGTATGGTCCGTACTCTCAATGGGGATATTGCTGTAGAAAATATCCAGATTGGGGAAAAGATTGTCGCGTTTGACTGGAAAAACAACAGGGATATCATTCGTCCGGTTGTCTGGGTCGGAAAAGGCCACGTCAAGGTCAATCCCGCCCTGCCGGATGATGAAGCCGGCTGGCCAGTGCGTGTTCTGAAAAATGCCATTGCCGATGGCGTGCCTTGCAAAGACATGCTCATTACCTCCGAACATTGCCTGTTTTTTCAGGACAAGTTCGTGCCGGTGCGTATGTTGGTCAACGGCGTTTCTCTGTTCTACGATAAATCCTTCCCGGTGTATGATTACTACCATGTGGAAACAGAACCACATTCAGTCATCACTGTGGATGGGATGTTGACGGAAAGTTACCTTGATACCGGTAACCGCAGCTCCTTCCGGCAGAATGGCAAGATCGCAATCCTGCGCGGAAAGACGCACAGTTGGGAGCAGGATTCCGCTGCCCCGCTGGACGTTGAGAGATCCTTTGTTGAACCCCTGTTCCAACGTATCAAGGCGCGCGAAAGCATTACAAGCGCCTGTTGCGTTCAAAAGGAGCGTATCATGGAAAGTGACGAATCCGATCTCCATCTGGTGACAGAAAAAGGTGCCTGCATCCGCCCGATCCGTCGGGAAGGACAGTATTATCGCTTCATGCTGCCGCCGGGCATCAAGGCGGTCCGTCTTGTTTCCCGCACAAATCGCCCCTGTGATGTCATCGGCCCCTTTGTTGATGATCGTCGCCCTATGGGGGTTGCGGTGGCGGAGGTGCATCTGCTTGTTCTCAAACATGCATACAAAATCACGGCCCATCTTCAGGCAACAAAACCTGATGGTTGGTACGCAGATATGGGAGAACAGGGCGTGGCATGGACCAATGGAGACGCCATGCTGCCGCTGGGTGATTATCTGACAGAAAGAAAAATGGGCCTGCTGTCCATCAGGCTTCATGCCGCAGGGCCGTATCAGATCAGACCTCAGCCAGAAACTGGCGGTAAGGCACGGATTATCTGATCTTCCGGCCTGTTGCGGTCGCATCGGCACGGGGTGGTGGGGGAGGCGGAAGTCTCGCTGGCCACCCCGTTGCCTGTTTACGTCCTATTTCACGCCTTGCGGCTGAGTATCCGGGCCAGCAGAAAGCTCACCCTCGGCCCGCGCTTCCTGCAGGGCTTTCTGGGTCAGGCGTGCTTCGTTCTTTTTCAGGAACATCGCACTTCCCACCAGCCCAATGGCTGTCAACACACCAATGGCTATGCCCGTGGGGCCGGAAACCTCGGATATCTTCTTGCCCAGCGCGTACGTGCCTAGCGCATACCCGCCAGCCCAGCAGGCACCGCCCAAGGCATTGAACAGCATGAAGCGCGGCCATGCCATTTCACACGCCCCGGCAAGAATGGCCACAAACACCCGCAATAGCGAGATAAAGCGGCCAATAAACACAATGGCGCTGCCATGATGATGGAACAGATACTGCCCCAGAATCAGCCGCTCTTCCGTCAGGCCAATACGTGTGCCGTATTTCCGCAACAGCGGCAGCCCCACCTTGCGCCCGATCAGATACCCGAAATTATCGCCAATCACGGCACCCAGAATGGCTGCCAGCGCCACACCCTCAATCGCCAGATGGTGGGTTTTCAGGCAGTAGAGAGAAGCCGTGATAATGCAGGCTTCAGCCGGCACAGGTATGCCCATGCTTTCCATCATCACCATCAGGGTAACAATGCCATAGCCATAATGCTGAAGCAGATGATCCAGATGATGCAGCAGGGGTCTTGATCCTCACATTCAGGCGCACTTACGCGCGGGGACAATGCATTTGGTGCCCAACCGTGCACCTTCTGAAAACAGGAGCCCTTGGGCGCGGCAGAGCATGAGGGAAGTTGCCTCATCAGAAAAGGCGGGCTGGCGCATGGCTGTGTGTGCGGTTTGTGCATCCGTCACGGCAGGCCACGCAGAATCCTGTTGCCAGTTTTTTACCAGAGGCGTATAGCGCAAAATAAGAACAAAAACGGAACACGCATCTTTCTTCAAGAGGCACTCATGTCCGAAACCCAACATATCGTATTTCAACCGTATTTGTGGAAAAACCACACGCTTCAGCCCGGAACCGCCATTGCCTGCCGCACGGTGGAAGACGGCCAGCGCCGCATGGACAAGGCCCGCGCCGGGCTGCTTAGTCTGGATGGCGCTGTGCTGGTTCGCATGGCGGTGGACGAGGAACTCGGCGATTACGGAGAACCCGAATGCCTCGCCACCATGGGCGATATTCCCGGCATGGAGGATGACATGGCCGCCTGAGCACGCCCGCTCCGCTGTGTTTGATGCCCTTGGTGCGTCTGAAGAACCCCATGCAGGCGTTCTGACCAGCAAAGGCAAACTGCGCTTTCAGTCAGATGACAGGCTTCCCCTGCATCTGGCGCAACCAGCAGCGGCAAAGAACACGACAGTCATATAAGTGAGCGCCAGACCAATACGGACGAATTTTGAAACAGCCACTCAGCCACCGTGCCACAAGGGAACAGAGTGGCTGAGTGTCATATTTACCGGACAGTCATAACGTAGCGCGGGTCTTAGAAAACCTGCCGCAGATGAATGGTGCGGTTGTCCGATGTTTCCAGCACCAGCGTGTTGCCATCTACATGCCAGTGCGTCACGGCTCCTTTAAGATCATTGAAGCTGCGGGAGATCGTGCCGCCTGAGCCAAAGCACGCCATCATGGTGCTTATACCCCCTGCTTTTGCGGCCTGCACGGTGCCTTTCGGGCCAAACGTCAGCCCGCCCACATAGCGGTTGCATCCATCCGAGCCTGATACCTTGCCGGTTGCATTCACATCCAGCGTGGGGGCCACAACTGGCGGTGTGTTCTCATGTCCCGGCTGATCGGTGGTGCGGTCTGCCTCCGTGGGGGCATGGGACCCAGCGGCAATCGGCTTGCCATTCAGGGCTGTCACCACCCAGCGCGTGTCATTCAGCGTGGCCGGACCTTCCGCATCGCCGCCGCACCCTTGCAATGTGTGGCCTTGTACTGTCACGCGCACTTTCTCCATAAAGCGCTGGTTGCTCATGCTGTCCGTGCAGGCGGCGGGCGTCATCACTGCTTTCAGATCCTGCGCTTCATAAATCCGCTCACCAGAATCTGTATGCGCATGCGTGACGGCACGCACCAGTTCCGGGCTGCCGGACTGTTGCAATGTCAACGTGTTCTGCGCCAGCGTCAGATGCCAGGAAGGCTCGTTGCCCGAGGCCTGATACACGGAACTCGCCGCGTGGGACGACGCCACCGGCTTTGCATCCTGCGAGGCACATCCAGCCAACAACCCGGACGCACACAAAGCAGCCCCAGCCAACCCCATGGCGCTGATGGAGCGTACGCCACGCTCCTTCGTGCCACCAGCCCCCCGCCGGACCACGCCCTGTTTGCCAGAAGAAAGCCGGAAAATCCGCATGATCTCAGTCCCGTATCGTGTCTGTTCCATCAAACAAGTGTGCCGCAGAACCCGCCCGCTGTTAAGGAAGAGTTTGAGACGGATTTTTCGTTTTTTGGCTTCATGGAAGGTGGTCATAGCCAATCGGAGAATACAGATATCCTGCAGAAGAGCGTTAAGCGGCGAAGTGTAATCATGCAAACCAGTCGTCACACGAGGCAGGCTGAAAGTCCTTAAGGCTGCCGGGTGCTTGTCTTCAGATTGGCTTTCTTTCGCCTTGCATCTCTTACTGGCCTCATCCTGCTCGTTAATTTCTGACATCAGCGTGCCAGAAAGTGGCTAAAATTTCATTAACAAAATATAAACAAAAAAATAGCACGAATCGTTTGGATTTTAAAAACCTAGCATGTTAGTAAATTCTTAGTCGTCAGAGTTTAATATAACCAAACATAGTTTGGTGGCACCTAAACCGCAGGAACAGCAATGGCCAAGTCATTAACGCTCACCAATCCAGAAACTGGTGATGAAGAAGTTCTCACCCCCAACTCCAGTAATGTCATTGAAATCACGAGTGACTACAACGGTTGGACTGTTACAGGCACTACTACTGCCACAAACGTTTTGATTGATGCTGATACAAGCATTGATATCGGCGGGAATGATTCAAACGTATGGTCCATCGGTCTGGCCAGCACAGGTAACACGACCACCGTTACCGTAAAAGGCACACTGAACCTGACCAGTAACGTTAATCTGCGTTCAGGCTCTTCTGTTGTTGTTGAAGATGGCGGAAAAGTAACGCTGGGTCCGCTGAATATGGCGAGCGGCTCATCCGTTATTGTTAATGACGGTGGCTATCTGGTCCTGAACGGTGTGGGCGCAACCCAGACAGGGATTGCATTCGGCACTGAAGGCGGCACCATTGAAGTCGCTTCCGGCATGTCTCTTTCCATTCTGTCCAAAATTACCGGCATCCAGGTTGGTGACACAATCATTATTGATGGCGTTACAAGTGACGGCATTAATGAAACGGAAGACGGTATTTATACCCTGACGCAGAATGGTACGGAACTTCAGGCCACAGGTCGTTTCCAGCCGGTTCTGGCCAATGGCGTGGAAGGCTTTACCGTTTACACGGATGCTAACGGTAACACTGTTCTGACGGCAGTAGCCTATTCCAACATCTGCTTCCTTGCGGGCAGCATGGTCCGTACCCCTGAAGGCGATGTAGCGGTGGAAACCCTGCGCAGCGGTGATCAGGTTGTTGCTTACGTGGACGGGCAGAATGTCACACGGGACGTGGTCTGGGCCGGTATGGCGCACGCCAAGATCAAGGCGGACATGCCTGATGATGTGGCTGGCTATCCGGTGCGCATTCTCAAAAATGCGATCTCCGAAGGTGTGCCTTACAAGGATATGCTGATCACGGCGGAACATTGCCTGTTCATTGATGGCAAGATGGTTCCTGCCCGTATGCTGGTGAATGGTTCCACCATTTTCTACGATCGCTCCATCACCGACTATGATTACTACCACATTGAAACGGCAGAACATTCTGTTCTGATCGTCGATGGTATGCTGACGGAAAGCTATCTGGATACCGGCAACCGTGCTGCGTTCGTTTCCAATGGCAATGTTGTGTCTCTGGGCCGCGCCAAAAGCTGGGCTGAAGACGCAGCTGCACCGCTGGCAGTCAGCCGTGAAGTTGTGGAACCGATCTTCACTGCACTCGCTCGCCGCGCTTCTTCCGTTGAAGGTCACCGTGATGTCGCGCAGAGCGGTGAAGTCACCACGGCTCATGATCTGCACCTGATCACCAACACGGGCGCAATCATCCGCTCCGTGCGTGAAAAGGCAGGCCGCGTTTCCTTCATGCTGCCTACCGGCGTGAACAGCGTGCGTCTGGTGTCCCGCTCCAACCGCCCCAGCGATGTGATCGGCCCGTTTGTGGATGATCGTCGTCACCTTGGTGTGCTGGTCGGGGAAGTGAGCGTTGTGAATGCGGATGTCACCCATAACGTGACAGCACACACGGACACGGAAAACCTTTCCGGTTGGTATCCTCTGGAAGGTGCTGACTACCGCTGGACCAATGGCGACGCAGAACTGCCGCTGGGCAAGGCTGTTAACGGAATGGGCATGCTGAGCATCCAGATTGTGGCTGCTGGCCCCTATTTCTCTGAACAGAAAGTTGAAGCTCAGTCTGCTCTTCAGGCCTGAACTGTCAAAGATCGTTTCTCCCCTCATCACGGGGGGAGAACGTGACAAAAAAGCCCTCAGGAACCTGTGTCCTGAGGGCTTTTTTTCTGGCTTCGCTCCAGCCTCACCTCATCAGCATCTCGGCCTGCACCACCTGCACGCCTTCGGCTCGCAGCTTGGCTGTCACGTCATCCGGTGGCGTTACGGCGCTGGCGCAGGCATCGGCCACCACGCAGGTTTCAAACCCCAACGCCATGCCGTCCCGTGCCGTGTGGCTCACACATACATCATATGCCAGTCCGCACACAAAAATGCGGGTTACGCCGCGTTCCTGTAAAAACCCTTTCAGGCCCGTGGGGTTCTGTCCAGCGTTGTCGGCAAAGGCGGAATAGCTGTCCACATCCTGCGCCATGCCTTTGCGGAATACCGCCGTAAGGGGCTCTGGCCGCAGCAGGGCGGCCAGTTCCGCGCCCTCCGTGCCTTGCACACAATGCACCGGCCACGGTCCGTTCTGGGCAGGGAAGGAGCAATGATCCTGCGGGTGCCAGTCCTGCGTGGCCACCACGGCCTGAAAGGGCAGGGCGGCCAGCCGGTTCACTACTGGAATAATCCGGTCTCCATTGGCTACGGGCAAGCGGCCGGAGGGCAGAAAATCGTTTTGCAGATCAACAATAATCAGCGCGTCCTGCGGGCCTGCACGCATGGTTCGGTTCCTTGGTTAATGCTGTGACACCCCGCAGGCTACCTGCCCTTGGCCCCAAGGGAAAGATCACGCAGGGCCGGGGCGGAAACGCGGCCATGTTCGGGCTTATGTTGCTGTTTTGCCCCCTGTGGTGTTTATGGAACACACAATACCCCAGAGCAGGAAAGACACACGCAGGACCATGAAGATTCAGGGCTACAATTTCTTCTGTGACATGCCCGAGGATATGCAGTATCTGCGCCGGGAAAGCCCCGATGAACGCTTCATTGAAGAAAACATGATCTTCATCCTGCCTGACAGATTAAGAAAATTCCGGAAAAACCTGTGGCATGTCCGTAAGAACGCCGGGGCAACGCACGTCTATATCCCGCTCTTTCGCGTCAAGACCCTTCTGGCCAGCGAGGCCGCAGCCGGTGCGGTGCCAGAAGGGTATGAAGGCCCGTTTGATGTGTTCCCCTTCTACGCGCATACTTCCAAACGCCGCAGCCGCTCGCTGGATTACTATCTGCTGTTCATCTTTCGGGATAAAACGTCCTTCGTGAAGTGCAAGCTTCTGCTGAACGCTACTGGCGCAGTCTAGAGCGCGCGTTTCAGGCAAACGGGCAAGAAGGGCTCACCCCTTCCATCAGTCCTGCCGCCAGTGGCAGCGCCGGTTCGCGATGCGAGGCGCTGCCTGATCGCAGCCATACGCGGTGCTGGCTCCATGCTGCCTGTGGCAACATGAATGCAAGTCCGGCTTCCGCTGCCGCAATGCGGCTGTTGCGGGCCGCCTGCACTTCTGCTACTGCACCGCCCAGACATCAAGAGTCAGGCCTGTCGCCTGACACCAACCTGCTCCCGGCAAGGTGGTGCCTTCACAAACGTGAAGGGATGTGGCCAGACCGGCAAAAACGGGCATAGTCACACACTCATCTCCTCGCTACCGGAGCCGCACGTCAGAAAGGACCATGAGTGTGAGCCAACAATTTGCAAGTGATAACTACGCCGGAATCTGCCCGGAAGCGTGGCAGGCCATGCAACAGGCCAACGAGGGCTCTCTCACCGCCTATGGCGAGGACGAGTGGACAACCCGCGCCGCCAACGCCTTCCGCACCCTGTTTGAAACAGATTGCGAGGTCTTTTTCGCCTTCAACGGCACCGCTGCAAATTCGCTGGCGCTGGCCGCGTTGTGTCAGTCCTATAACAGCGTGATCTGTTCTTCTTTTGCCCATGTGGAAACGGATGAATGCGGCGCGCCGGAGTTCTTTTCCAACGGCTCCAAGCTGCTGGTCGCCCGCACGGAAAACGCCAAACTCACCCCGCAGGATGTGCGCACTCTTGCCACCTGCCGGACAGATATCCACTACCCCAAGCCGCGCGCCGTCACCATCACCCAGCCTACGGAAACGGGCGAACTCTACACGATAGAGGAAATTAGCGCCCTTTCCGCCACCTGCCGGGAACTGGGCCTGCGCCTGCACATGGATGGCTCCCGCTTCGCCAACGCCTGCGCCGCCCTTGGCTGCACCCCGGCTGACATGACATGGAAAGCAGGCGTGGATGTGCTGTGTTTTGGCGGCACAAAGAACGGCATGGCCGTGGGTGAGGCCATTCTGTTCTTTGACCATGCTTTGGCCGAAGGGTTTGATTACCGCTGCAAGCAGGCCGGGCAACTGGCCTCCAAAATGCGCTTCCTGTCCGCTCCGTGGGTTGGCCTGCTGGAAAGCGGAGCGTGGCTGCGCAATGGTGCGTATGGCAATAGCTGCGCGCTCCGTCTGGCCCATGCCGTGCGTGACGTTCCGGGGCTGGAACTGATGTTTCCGGTGCAGTCCAATGCCGTTTTCCTGCGTGCGCCGGAAAAGGTGTTCATCGCCCTGCAGGAACGCGGCTGGCGCTTTTATACCTTTATTGGCGGCGGCGCGCGTTTCATGTTCGCGTGGGATGCAGACCCCGCCCGTGTGGATGAACTGGCGGCTGATCTTGCTGCCTGTAGTGTATGATCTCAGAGCATTTACTCGCCATCCAGACGTTTTCCATGTCGGCCCTGCCGCGTCTGGATATCGTGGCTACCGGCGTGTTTGCCATCTCCGGCGCATTGCAGGCAGCCCACGCCCGGCAGAATCTCGTCACCTTCGCATTCTTTGCGGCGGTCACAGGCGTGGGCGGCGGCACGGTGCGAGACCTGCTGATAGGCGCACCTGTTTTCTGGATGCACGCTTCCACCCCACTGGCGGTCTGTTTGCTCATGGCCATGCTGGTGTGGTTCACGCCAGCCCATGTCTGGCCCCGTCACGCCATAGACTGGTTTGATGGTATGGGCCTTGCCGCCTATGCTGTTTATGGGGCAGCCAAGGCACAGGCTTACGGCATCCCTTGGGTGCCTGCCGCCATTATGGGCGTGGTCACCGCCTGCATGGGCGGCATTTTCCGCGATGTCCTGGCCAATGTGCCTTCTATCGTCATTCGGCCCGAACTATACGTAACGGCGGCGGCTCTTTCCGCTTGCAGCTATGTGGGGCTGACCGCCTGCGGCCTGCCCATGGTGGCCGCCACCAGTATCGCCTTCGCCGCAGGTTTCCTCCTGCGTGGCGCGGCCATCCGCCACGGCCTGAATCTGCCGACTTACCGGCGGTAGAATACCGGTCAGTAAGCTCCGCTCACATCACTTTTTGCAAGCGTGCGGCGGCCGGGTTCACGGCCGCACACAGTGCGTCTTGCACCGCCTGTTCGGAAAACTGGTCCCGCACAAACTGCCGCCCAGCCTTGGAGGCCGTTTTGTAGAAAGCTTCCCGCTCGTGCGCAGCCCTCTCTTTTACCGCTTCCCCTGTATCCCGTCAGCGTGGCGCGGTGCCAGGCGTGATTTCCGGGGCCAGAGGCGGCTGCTTCTGCACATCCACCTTGGGGAAGCGCACCTTGCCCAGTGCCGCTGCGGTGGTGGGCAGGGCCGTCTTGCCCGTAGCAACGCCGTTTTCACGTAGCAGGAACGCCAGAATATCCGCGTTGTCCTCAGCCGAGAGCGCACCGGGGGAGGACAGGGGCATCGCGCCGGACATATAGGTGAACAGGTCACTCAGTGGCCCATCAGACCAGTTGGCCACAAACCGGCCTTTCAGTGGTGGCGCATCAAACGCACCCCCCAGCGCCGGGCCATGGCAGACCGCGCAGGCTTCCTTGTAGGTTTCCGCCCCCCGGTCCGCCTGTTCGGCGGTATAGCTGGCAGCAGGCAGGCCCGCGGACGAGCCGGATTTAACCCGCGCACCATGCGGGGCAGCCTGTGCGCAACCCATGTTCATGGTCCCGGCTGTCAGTGCGGTAAGGCCCAACACCCCGAATAGGGCAGGGCGCATCTTTTCCATCATGCGCATCAGACGTGCTCCTTACCCATGCGCGCGAACAGATCCTCAAATATCCCGATCGCCTGCTCGGCCTCAGAGCGGTCAGCATGTTCAAAACTGTTGCCTACGCCTACCATTTCTCCAAGCGTATGGCTGAAATCAAGCGCCTGCACCATTACCCCATCGGTTTTGGAAAGCAGGGCCGCTCCTTTATACTCCACGCCATACAGGGCATCAGCCTGCGGCGGTAGCCAGGTGGTCTGCCCCCGCACGGGAATAAGGGTCTTATCCTGCCACCAATCATGCGCCGCATAGCCGGGGCAGTTGATAATCACGTTTTCAGGCAGGCTCTTCAGGTCTCCGGGGTTATGGAACTCACGGATCACAATCTTCCCGCCAGCCTGATAGAATTCAGACAAAAGCAGATGCCCATAGGCCCCAAAGTTGAACATCATCATGTTCGCCCGCCGCGCATGCGCTACAGGAAAGGGGTTGTCCCTCGGGTCAATCTCTTCAGGGTTTGGAATAATATCGCGGATCAGATCGCCATAATCCGCAAATTCGGAGGTGTGCTGCGGCTTGCCCGTGGTGCTGTAATCCCCGGCACCGGGCTGCGGCGGCGGGAAATGCTTCTGGTCAAACGGAATGTCCGAGAGGATGTAATTATCCCGAAAATCAATCGGGTTGCCGGGCAGGCCCAGATAATCCCGATAGGTTTTCCAGCTATAACGGGCCATCTGCTCCCACAGGGCCGGAAAAGCGTCCCCTGCCGGTTTGGTCAGCGCCACGCGGGAATCCGGCGTCCAGCTTCCGTTCGCCCGTACGGAGCGCGTGTGCGGCAGCAGATCCTTGGTATAGATGGTCACATCCATCCCGGCGCGCTGGGCTGTCAGGGCGGAGGTCAGGCCAATCACTCCGCAGCCAATCACGGCAATTTTCTTGTCCAGCGTGGCGGCAGCCTTGCCAACAGCAATATCAGCCGAACCCCAGGAAAGAGACCACCCACTGCCGCCATGGCCGTAATTGTGGATGACCGTCTTATCGCCAATCTTTTCCACATCCAGCCGTGGGCCCATGGGGCGGAAGGGGCGCAGGCAGACCTTGATATCCGCAATCTGGTCCGCATGCACCCGCATGGGTGTCAGGTGCGGCACGGACCCAGCAGGGGCGGTGCGGTTCAGCGCCTGGGCCGCAGCCGGAATGGAGGTCCAGGCAGAGCGTGCGGCCAGCGCACCGAGGGCAAGTGAGCCCGCAAACAGATCTCTTCGTTTCAAGATAGGGGGTCTTTACATCCGAAAGGTTGCACAAACTGGAAGCCGCTCCGGCCACACCGTCTGTTCAGAATTCCCTTATCCTGCGCACAACGCAAGACCCAAAAAGAAGGATTGTTGTCGAATTGGTCAACAAGAAAAAAATTGCGAAAAAACAATGAATAGACGCTGCGAGAAACACGCATCTGTGATACGCTCTTTCATCCGTTCAGCCGACTATCATTCTATTTTGCCCGCAAAATCCGGGCTTCCTTCGCCTGTACGATATGCAGGGGCTCGTTTTCCCCTCTTCAGAACGGCCTGACACCCGCCCTCCCATCCCAGCGGTTGATAACCGGATGCAGAGACCCACAGGGAGAGGACAAATAGTCGGCACAAACAAAAGTCGTGCATCTTCCCCTGCATTGTTTTTCTATCAGCCAAAGCCAAAGCCAAAGCCAAAGCCAAAGCCAAAGCCA
>NZ_LHZU01000019.1 GCF_001580995.1 Acetobacter senegalensis | reverse complement strand
TTGGCAAAGCGCGCATCGGCCACCGTGGGCGGCAGGCCATGGGCGGCCAGCATGTCCGCAGCCTTCAGGGCTTCAGCCAGACGCGGGCCAAGCGAGAGAATGGCAATGCCGCCTTTCTCGCCGCCAGCCTGACGGCCCATCTCCCGGATGATCCGGCCCTTGCCGATCTCCAGAACCTGTCCTTCGGCAGGCAGATCAAGGCCCAGACCGCCGCCACGCGGGTAGCGCAGACCAATGGGGCCTTCATCAAATTCGGTGGCGGTGGCCGTCATGTGCAGCAGTTCCACCTCATCCGAGGGAGCCATCAGCGTCATGCCCGGCAGGCAGCCCAGATAGGCGAGGTCAAACGCGCCAGCATGGGTGGCGCCATCCGCGCCCACCAGACCGGCACGGTCAATGGCGAAGCGCACAGGCAGCTTCTGCAGCACCACGTCATGCATCACCTGATCATAGGCGCGCTGCAGGAAGGTGGAGTAGATGGCGCAGAACGGCCGCAGCCCTTCCGTGGCCATGCCAGCGGCAAAGGTCACGGCATGCTGTTCGGCAATGCCTACGTCAAAAAAGCGGTCAGGGTAGGATTTGGCGAATGCATCCAGCCCCGTGCCGGAGGGCATGGCGGCGGTGACAGCGGTGATCCGGTCATCCGTGGCGGCGCGGCGCACCAGTTCACGGGCGAAGACGGAGGTGTAGGAGGGCGGGCCAGACGGGCCTTTCTTCTGCTCGCCGGTGACCACGTTGAACTTGGCCACGGCATGATACTTGTCTCCCGCTTTTTCAGCCGGGCGGTAGCCGTGGCCTTTTTCGGTGATGACATGCAGCAGGATGGGGCCGTTATCCGTATCGCGCAGGTTGCGCAGGATGGCCACCAGTTGCGGCAGGTCATGCCCATCCAC
>NZ_LHZU01000057.1 GCF_001580995.1 Acetobacter senegalensis | reverse complement strand
GGCATCCGTGTAGGTGCTTTTCAGCTTGGCAAGCTGCCGCCATGCCAGCACCTTTTCCGGCAGGGCGTGCCCCTGATCGGCCAGATCCTGCAACACGGAGGAATCTGTGCTCCATGCCCCAGCCTTGCCGCGCTTGCCGCCTTTCAGGCCCATCTCGTCAAACAGGATTTCGCCAAGCTGGCGGGGGGAGCCCACATTGAACTCACGTCCTGCGGTCTCGTAGATGTCCTTTTCCATCACGGCCATACGGGCCGCAAAATCTTCGGACAACCGTCCCAGTTCCGCCCGGTCAACGGCAATGCCCGCTTTTTCCATGGCCGCCAGCACCGGGGAGAGCGGACGTTCGATCTGCTCATACAGCGCCAGCGCCTGATTGGTGCGCAGGGTGGGGTGCAGCACATGCCACAGCCGCAGCGTGACATCTGCATCTTCCGCTGCATATTGCGTGGCGCGGCCCACGGGCACCTGCGCAAACGGAATACGGTTGCGGCCGGTGCCGGTTACGCTGTCATAGCTGATGGGGGAGTGGCCCAGATGCAGGGTGGAAAGTTCATCCATGCCCTGCCCATGCAACCCGGCGGATTGCGCGTAGGAGATCAGCATGGTGTCATCCACCGGGCCGATGGTGCTGAAGTCCAGCCCTGCACGGTCAAACACCAGCAGGTCAAACTTGGCGTTCTGAAACACCTTCAGCACGCTCTCATCCGTCAGCAGCGGGCGCATGAGGTCCAGTGCCGCGTCTGCCGTAAGCTGTTCGCCTGCGGGTTCTTCCAGCGTGCCTTCATGCCGCAGCGGCACGTAGCAGGCTTTGCCCGGCGCCGTGGCAAGGGAAAGCCCCACCATGTTGGCGTGCAGCGGGTCCAGCCCATCGGTTTCCGTATCCACGGCGCACAGGCCCGCTTCCTGCGCGGCGCTGACCCATTTTTGCAGGGCTTCTGCCGTGCGCACGGTTTCATACGGGCCATAGGCGGCTGCCATGGCGGCGGTTGCGGCCTCGCTGGGTCCGGCAGCGGCAGGGGCTGCGTCTGGTGCCGCTGCACCTTTGACAGATGCCTGAACCATGGCGTGCGCCGCCCGGTGCGCATGGGCGCCCGAAGGATGCCCCATGCCCAGCCGTTTCAGCACGGAACCAAAGCCCATGTCTTCCAGCCAGTCGGCCAGAACGGGTTTATCCAGCTCCCGCACGCCCAGTTCTTCCACTGGCATGGGAAGGGGCACATCACACGCCAGTTCCACCAATTGGCGGGAGAGGCGGGCGGCATCCGCGTGTTCGATCAGCATGTCCCGCCGCTTGGATTTTTTCATCTCCGGCGCAGCGGCCAGCACGGCTTCAAGCGTGCCGAATTCATTGATCAGGGCGGAGGCTGTCTTGGGCCCAATGCCGGGCACGCCGGGCACGTTATCTGTGGAGTCCCCCATCAGGGCCTGCACGTCCACCACCTTTTCAGGCAGCACCCCGAACTTCTTTTCCACTTCTGGCAGGCCGATGGGGGTCTGCTTGATGGGGTCCAGCATGCACACGCCGGGGCCGATCAACTGCATCAGATCCTTATCGGAGGAGATAATGGTGCAGGTGCCGCCCATCTTCCGTACCGCCGTGGCGTAGGAGGCGATCAGATCATCTGCCTCCCAGCCCTGTAGTTCAATGCCGGGCACGTTGAAGGCCTGCGTGGCATCACGGATCAACCCGAACTGCGGGCGCAGATCTTCCGGCGGTTCCGGCCGGTGCGCCTTGTATTGCGGGTAGATGTCTGAGCGGAAGGTGTGCCGCCCGGCATCAAACACGACCGCCAGATGCGTGCCAACATGTTCGCGCAGCAGCCGGGCCAGCATGTTGGTGAAGCCATACACGGCGTTTACCGGCACGCCGTGCGGGCTGGTCATGGGGGGCAGGGCATGGAAGGCGCGGAAGATGAAGCCGCTGCCATCCACCAGAACCAGATGAGGTGCGTCAGATTGGGTCATGATAAGGCTACCGGCTGAAGGGCTGCCGGACACGGCCGTGCAGGGAAGAAAAGCATGCGTTTGGGATATGCGCCCTTCGCCCCGATGTCCAGCGTTCACACAACATGCGCGCATGCCTTCGTCCACACAGGGCAAGGACAGCCGCTGCACTGCACGCGGAGGGAGAGGACCTATTGCGCCATCAGAGAGACGTTAGCGTGAGGGGGAGCGGAGCGTCTGTGGTCTTTCTGTATCGGGGCTGGCTTTGGTCGGTTCCTGTTGCCGTTGTGGCGTCTGGTCCACAAAGCAGCATAGCGAAGAGGCAGGACGATCCCTTGCTGGCGTTTAAGAGCCGACCGGAAACATGAGCAAGAACGATCTGAGGATAGACTTTGTCCTCTGGCTCTGATGACAAACAGGCGCAAGGCGAGGTTCGAGAGGCTTTCTTGAGACTTTTATGAAGTCCCAACAATGCAGTGATGTTCTTGCGCATAAGAAGGATGGGCGTGAGGGTTTCCAACCCCTCCCTAGCTGCTTTTCAAGCCGCCTTTAAAAACCTGTCGAGACGGAGACGACCCCTGCAAAACCACCGCCGACAAAATAGGTGGGGGCTCTTCCGGCAATGGTGGTGCCGTAAACGCCCTGCGTGGTGCGGGCGTTGGCGGAAACGCTGTTTACCCCGGACAGATAACCCGACTGGCCCAGATTGATCAGATTGAGCTGGATCTGGGGAGAGCGCGCAAAACCCACCTGCCGCAGCCGGTAACCCATACTGAGATTGGCCGTAACAAAGCCCGGAATACGTTCATCATTCATGAAGGTGGAATAGGTGGGCCCCACGTAATTGAGCGTGAACTGTCCAAACAGATGCGTGTCATCATAGGACAGACCAATACTGCCGGAAAAATCGGGTGTACGAATAGCTTTTTTGCCGCGTGTGGGCAGGTAATCCATGCCGGATTTCAGGTTATTGTCTATGGTGGCGTGAATATACTGGCCCGAGAGGTACGGGCTGAAATGGTGCCAGGGCTTGAGCCCTACCTCAAGCTGTGCGCCACGGGCTGTCTGCCCCCCACCATTGAGGGATTCCGTCACCAACGCACCATTCAGGTTGCTTGTTGTGCTGATCTGGCGATTTGTGAAATTGTAATTGAAGAGAGCAGCGGAGACGTTCACCAGCCCGGTGTGGCGGTAGCCCACTTCCTCGCCAATGGAATATTCGGGGCGGGTGTCACTGGTGGCGCTGCGGGTCTGCGCACCGGTGGCCACGCTGAAGCGGTCATTATAGCTGGAAATGCCGGAGGGAGCGCGGAACCCTGTTGTCCCGTTCAGGAAGATCTGGTCCTGCGGTGTCAGATCATAACTGGCGGAAAGCTGTGGCTGGGGCGAGAAATAGCTGGCCCCGTTGCGGTAGCGTGCACCAGCAAGCTGATTGCTGATGGTGCGCGTTACCATAATGGCGCGAAACGTGGCGGAAAGCGTCAGCCGGTTGGACAGCGCATGAAAACGGTCCTGCACAAACAGGGCATTAACCTGTTGCACCAGATGCGAGTTATAGGATGTCAGCGGTTCTCCGGATGCCGTGAGAATAGGGTAATAGCCCCGCATGTTGGAAACCCCTCCATTTGCATCCACGGCAGCATATCGCGAGGGATTGGAGTAATCATAATAGGAATACCATGCACCGCCTGTCAGGCTGTTGCGGCCTGCATCCCAGCGCAGGGAAGCCGTGATGCCGGAATGCGCCTGCTTGAAGGTATCCGTTGCAACAGCGGTAATCTGGCCTGTCTGGGGGCCTGCACTGGCCTGTAGCGGCCCGGCAGGCTGGTTGCCCTGATAGCTGTGCTGCGGGTCAAGCGTGGTGCCAAACCCGTCATACCCCGCGACATAAATGAAATAGGGCGTAAGCGAGAGATGGAAATGCCGGTTCAGCCTGAATTCCAGCGGGGCTGTCAGCAAGGTTTGGGCACGGGCGTTTTCCTGCAACAGGTAATAGGAACTGTCACCTTCCGTATAATGGGATGAATAATTGAAATGGGTGCCACTGGCATGCCACTGCGTATGCGTGGGAGCCCGCAGATAATATTGCCGCTGCCGGTTAAAGGAAAAAATGAGCGAGGCAGAACTGCCCTTGCCCCATTCCCGTAGCAGGCGGCTGTCCACATGGTAGCGTGGGCTGTCTCCGGCCCCGCGCCACTGGTTGGCGTTGCGGTATGAAAAGGAGGCAAAACCGGTTACGCCTGTATGCCCTATTTCTCCACTGTCCAACCGCAGGAATTCACGGTTGAGCGCATAGGACCCGTAAGAAAGATCCATAAAACCGCCTGCTGTTTTGCGCGGTTTGATCATGTGCACGCTCAGTTGGCCACCCACCGCGTTGTAAAGTGGTGCCGTGGCTTCTGCTGCGCCTTGTGTGAGGGTGACGGAACTGATGTTTTCCGTATCTGCCGTGGCGGAGGTGTAAGGCATCAGGAAAAGCGGCGGGGCAGCGGGCACGCCTTCAAACAGATACCCGATTTCAGTCTGGTCCAGCCCGCGGATGGAAAGCCCCT
>NZ_LHZU01000001.1 GCF_001580995.1 Acetobacter senegalensis | reverse complement strand
CGATGCCGATTGCTGTCAGTTCCACGGGGCTGCGATCTTCAATCATATGGATCACCTCACGCAGGTGATCTTCAAGATAGGAGCCCGGATTAACGGAAAGCGTGCTGTCATCCACCGGAGCGCCATCTGAAATCACCATCAGAATCTTGCGGGATTCCGGCCGGTTTTTCAGGCGCTTCCATGCCCATAGCAGGGCTTCGCCATCAATATTTTCTTTCAGCAGGCCTTCGCGCAGCATGAGCCCCAGATTAGTGCGGGCGCGGCGCCACGGCATATCGGCCGCTTTGTAAATGATGTGACGCAGATCATTCAGGCGGCCGGGTTCTGGCGGCTTTCCATCCTGCAGCCATTTTTCACGGCTCTGGCCCCCTTTCCACGCGCGCGTGGTGAAGCCGAGAATTTCCACCTTCACCCCGCAGCGTTCCAGCGTGCGGGCAAGAATATCCCCGCAGGAAGCTGCCACGGAAATAGGGCGGCCCCGCATGGAACCGGAATTGTCCA
>NZ_LHZU01000127.1 GCF_001580995.1 Acetobacter senegalensis | reverse complement strand
ATTAGCCTATTTGGAAATCCTGAATGTCGATTGGCCCTAATAATCTGATGTTTCAAATGGCGCAGCGCTGAAAAATCCTCATCCCAAATTTATAGACAGGCCGAAGCTGAGAAATTACTTCTCCGCTCCACGGAGATGGATACCTTTGTGATCCTGAGCCTATATGAGGCGTATTGCTCAGCATTATCCGTTTCATCAAACGGCTGGCAACAAAGGTTGGATGAACCAATAGTGCATCTGCAACGCGCGCCCAAGGCTATCCTGAAGAAGTAATTTATTACATGGAAGTTAGAAAATGCTACTATATTCCAATATATATACAGATTGAATCTTAGTCTGGAACAACCCGCAAGGGAAAAGTGGTAAGATTCTCCCTTGGAATATCATTCCGGATTCTGATCGGTTAGTCCAATAATCCATCTGTTCATATTCGGAAGCCTCAGATTGTTTGATAAAACTGCTTCCCTTTGTAACATTGTTAAAGTTCTGTGACACTTTGGTTTTGTTATAATGAACTTTCCTGGATGGGGTTGAACGGAGAAAGGTTTTCGGGGAGTTGGGGGCCGACCTTTGGTTCATTGGACGGGCTACCATGAAAAAAATCTTGTTTCTCACAACGTGCTGTTTGTGTTTCCAGAACGTTGCTATACCGGCACGGGCTCAGAGCAGCGCAGATCAAAATCCATCACACAAGAAAACGTCAGGTAGTCAGAAAAAAGACGCCGCACGCTCTAAAAATAGAAACGAAACCATTGATGTAACTGAACGCCGCAAAGTGGCTGGTGGTGGCATGATGGTGCGGCACACAATAGCCAAAACGGTCAGTTCACTTTCTCATAATTATATAGAGATGCAGTCGCCGACTTCCACTATTGAGTCTCTGATTTCGACGTTGCCCGGCGTTGTTTCAGCAAGCGAAGGTCCTCTGACGACTTCTTTTTCTACACTTCATATTCGCGGTATGGCTCAGGCTGAAATTGGCGTGACGTTTGAAGGCATGCCTGCTGCTAATCCTTTCACATACAGCACCTACACTCCCTCTCTTGTTGACAGCCAAAATATGGGCCAGGTCAATGTTATGCAGGGGGCAGTTGACATCAATTCTCCCACATACAATGCAACCGGTGCCGAGATTTCTGCCAGCATAAGAGGTCCTGAGGATCATCAGCATGTGCATGTTGCGGGGTCTGGTGGTTCCTACGGAACAAACAAGGATTTCATCCGGTATGACACTGGAGAAATTGGCCATACTGGCGTACGTGCTTTTGCGTCTGGCTCTTATTCCCGCGGGGATATGTGGCGTGGTGTGGGTGACATTGAAAGATGGCATGTTGATTCTGCTCTGACCAAGCAGTGGGCACCCGGCAGCGATTCAAAAGTCATTTTCGGCTGGACGAAGGCCGCGCAGGGAGAATGGCTCTATCCTTCTCTCGCAAACTGGAAAAAATATGGGATGAAATATGGTCTGGATGACCAATATAGCCCAGGAGCCACCCATTACGTTGGTCTGAACGGCAAGAATACTGGGGCGGTTTACGGGACGCTGAAGAATCATTTCAGTTTTGGGAATGGTTTAAGTCTTGATGCTCAGGCCTATTCAGTCGAATTCCACGGGCCTTACTATTATGGGGCGACTCTTCCTGTCAAAAATGGTTATGTTGGTGCTCAGAGTTACAATTCTCTCGACAACTACCAAAATCTTCCCGGATATGATCCGACAAATAAAAACCTTACCACTGCCGAACTTTCAAACTGGTACACCTTGTCGTCTGGATTGGTGCTGACGGGGCATTGGCAGCACAAATTCAATACACTTAGCCTGACGTATTGGTATTCTTACGCGCAGGAAGCAGCCCAGATGAGGTTCTATCCTGTTAACAGCAAAGGGCAATGGAATGGAAATGGAGCGGCATTGACGGCCAATGGTGGCATTCCGCTTGGCGAAGATAATGAAAACGGATTGCAGCAGCTTAATAGTTTCGCTGTTGATGATAAAATGTCCTTCCTGAACGGCCGCCTGACAATTGACGGTGGCATCAGAATGGCCATGGCAAACCGGTAATATACACAGGATCTACCGGGCGTTGTGGGCAGTAACTACAAATCTATCAAGAACGTTTTTGTGCCCTCTCCACAGGTGTTGATCAACTATAATTTCAATTCCCATCATCAGATTTACGTTAACGGAACAACTGGATATCACCTTCCGGGCTCGCTAAGCTCGCAGCTTGCATCATATAGTCGTACAACTGGCAAGGCACAGTCTCTGCCGTTGGCTGATTACAAGCCTGAATATATGATCACCGAGGAACTCGGGTATCGCTATAACGGGCTTTTCATGGCCAATGTTGCGGGTTTCCATTATAATGTAACCAACCATCAGATTTCCGCGCAAAGCTACGTGGAAGGCTCTACTTCTACCATCTCCCAGTTGATCAACGCAGGTGGGATGGAGGCCTATGGTGTGCAGGCTGAAATCGCAACACGCCCCTGGCACCATATCAGTGCCTATGCTTCCGGCCAGTATATGCACACCAGAAACGGCAATAACATTGCCTATAGTGGGGATTATCTGCGCACGAAAGGGAAAGAGGAAGTTGGCGCCCCCAAATACTCTGGTTCACTGGGTCTGACCTATAATGACGGCAAGTGGTTTGGTAACTTTACTTTGTCCTATACCGGTTCGCAGTATGCAACACTCATGAACGACCAGCATATTCCCGGTTACATCACTGCCAATCTTGGTGTTGGCAGAACCCTGCCGAAGATTGGGCACGTGACCCCCAAAATCAAACTCAATCTCGTTAACATGGGGGATGAACACTACTTGTCTTCAATGTATGGATATACAGCCGCGGCTACCACGCAAAAGGGTGTGTTTGGAACAACGATCAAAGGGTCGAGCCCGACCTATGTGATTGGCTCTCCATTCGTTGCCATGGGTACCATTTCCGCAGACTTTTAATGGTGCATGGGGTAGGGCTCTGAAAATTGGCTCAGCCTGATTTGATGAGAGCAGTCTGGAAAGGTAAGGCGGGAATGATATGTTTTTGTGCCAAGACATATCTTCCCGTAGAGAATGCACGCAGCTTGCTACACCACGTTAACCAATCTAAAATTTTTTCATAAGATGGACGAGAGGGTAGGACAGTGACAACACGTAGAGATTTTTTGAAATACGCCCTCTTGTCCGGTGCCGCAGCCGGATCGGCTTCGGCGTTGCCTTCATCCATCCGCCGGGCTTTTGCCATTGCGCCGGACGTCGGTTCGACATGGAAAGATGCGGACCATGTTGTTATTCTTATGCAGGAAAACCGGTCATTTGATCATGTTTTCGGCACTCTTCAAGGTGTTCGCGGATTTAATGACCCGCGTGCAATACGTCAGCCAGACGGGGTTCCGGTTTTTGCGCAAACCAGCAAAGCGGGCGAGACTTATCTGCCTTGGCGGTTAAACATCAAGGATACACGTGTGACCTGGATGGGTTCAATCCCTCATTCACGTGACAGTCAGGTCGATGCATGGAACGGCGGTGGTCATGATCAGTGGATTGACGCCAAAAAGTCGCATCACAAGGGATATGACAAATATCCACTGACGATGGGGTATTACACACGCGAAGACCTTCCCTTCTACTATGCTCTGGCTGACGCCTTTACTGTATGTGACCAGAATTATTGTGGCGCAATGACCAGCACCACACCCAATCGTCTGTTGTTCATGACCGGAACGGTAAGGGATAAGCAGGACCCTTCATCAAAGGTGTATATGCGCAATGGTGAAATCCTTGAAGGAGGGATGACATGGACCACCTTTCCCGAACGGTTGGAACAGGCAGGTATTTCCTGGAAATATTATCAGAATGAACTGACGCAAACTGGCGGTATGAGTGAGTCAGAGCGCGCGTGGCTTGGTAATTTTGGCACCAACGTTTTGGAATGTTTCGATCAGTATTGTGTTTCTGCCAATCCGGGTTTTGGAGACTGGCTTGAGGCCCGGATCAGTGAGTGTCAAAATCATATCGAGCGTCTGGATAGCCGGGAGATGCTCGTGTCCGAGGCTCATAATGAACAGTTGGTCGAAGCGCGTGCCTTGCTTGATGTCCTTCTACGGAGGCGGTCCGTTGTTGGCCACACAAAAGAGAAACTGACACCTTCAGAGCAGGCTCTGTTCGAAAAAGCGTTCGTTATTAACAGCGGAGATAAAGATTACCGTAAACTTGAGAAGTTGGCCTTTCATGATGGAGAAAAATCTCTGCATATAGAAGCGCCGAAGGGCGATATTCTTCATCAATTCCGTCAGGACGTGAAAGCAGGAGATTTGCCAACGGTTTCCTGGCTCTCTGCGCCGGGGCATTTTTCCGATCACCCGACCTCTCCGTGGTACGGAGCGTGGTATGTGTCAGAAGTGATGGACATTCTGACTGAAAATCCGGAAGTCTGGAAGAAAACCATTTTTATCATCACTTACGATGAAAATGACGGGTATTTCGACCATTGTTGTTCGTACGTTGCATCTGATCCCAAACGCCCCGAAACAGGTCGCTCCTCGGAAAGCATCGGGCCGGATGGGCTCGAATATACCACTGCCAAGGACGAAATAGATTTGGGTGTGCCGGCTCATCTGGCGCGTAGCGGTCCGATTGGCCTAGGTTTTCGCGTGCCAATGATTGTCGCCTCGCCCTGGAGCCGCGGCGGGTGGGTGAATTCACAGCTTTTCGAACACACCTCAACACTGCGCTTTCTGGAAGCATTTGTTGAGGAAAAGTTTGGCAAGACGGTTAAGGAGACCAATATTTCGCCATGGCGGCGCGCGATCAGCGGTGACCTTACATCGTGTTTCCGCCCTTATGATGGGTCGATCCCGACCTTACCGTATCTGAACCGCGATGCTCATTTGCATATGATTGAAGAAGCGCGCGATCGACCTATGCCGGGTGGATTCCGCGCCCTTGCTGCTCCTGAGGTCTCCGCGCTGCGTGCCGCTCCCGCAGACGTTCGCAAGACTGTCCAGCAGGAGCCTGGCACCCGCCCCGCCAGCGCTTTGCCCTATGAGCCCTACTGTGATGGCGGGCTCGAACAAAGCGGAGACGTAATTGCTCTGCGTCTGCGTGCGGGGAAGGGCCTTCATGGAAGCCGTGCAGCAGGCCTGCCGTTCAATGTGTACTGTCATGACGTTAAGACTGCTTCCGGCATGCAAGCGGCTACGTATGCCGTCGCGGCGGGTGATACGTTGAATACGGCTTTCGACGCGTCCTCTTTCAAGAATGGATTGTATGATGTTTCAGTTCATGCACCGAATGGCTTTTACAGGGCTTACAAAGGCCGATTGAAAGGTCTTCAGCTTCATACGGAAGCCCATTACCTGCGTGCCAGAAAGAAGGACCTTATCCTGCGCCTGACTAATCGGGGGAGTAAGACGGCGAATATTGTCAGCGTGATGAAAGGGCAGGAAGAACCGAAAGCCATCACGCTGTCACCGGGGCAAAGCACCGAAGTTGCGTTCGATCTGGCAAAGTCCTCAATGTGGTATGATATTGTGTTGACCAGCCCAGATGATAGCGATTTCCGGTGGCAGTTTGCCGGTCGGGTTGAGACAGGGCATCCGGGACAAACCGATCCAGCAATGGGAGTGGTATAATCCGGTTGTTGAGTCAGCCATGTGCTGATTTGCCCTGAGAACTTATGGTCTGGCCGCTTCGTGCGGTCCAGCCCAAATGTGCAAAGCCATGGGATTTCTCAGGCACTCACCTTCCTTGTGAACCAGTTACCAGAATGCCTCCTTTGCTGGTTAAGCGCCCCTGCTATGATTGCTAAATGGTGCGGTTTATGGCATCGCGTTGAGAAATAATCTCAACTCTGCATCTGACCGGTGGCGATTGAAGCCTCTGGAGGGGGCCTTGCGTTGGACCGGAAGCGCACATCGCTGGAACTCTATCAGACACATAGGGCCAGCCTTCTCTCTTACGCAGCCCGTCTTTCAGGAGATAAGACGGCTGCTGAGGATATCGTTCAGGATGTGTGGCTATTGTTCAGCCGCCAGCAGATTGAGACAATCTCAGCACCCCTGAATTATCTTCGGACCATGGTCCGCAATCTGGTGATTACCCGCGTGCGCAGGCAGGGGTTGGAGGGCGCAGCCGGCACGGACTTTGAAGCCGTGACGGCAGAAATGGCTGACGGGCAGGTAACGCCAGAAGAAAACGTGGCCTCTCGTGAAGCCATGAAGCGCATTCTGGACGCGATTGCCAGCATGCCCGATCCGCGTCAGCGGCAGGCAATCTGTCTGTACCATTTTGAGGGGCTGAAACTACGGGAAATTGCCGCTCATCTTGGGTTGTCCGTAACGCGTGTCCATAGCCTTATTGAGGACGGCATGGTGATTTGTGATCGCGTCCGCAAAGAAGGGCTGTAGCGTCGCGTGAGATTTCGAAATCGACGGAAAAAACGTCTCCGCTGCGTGTCTGTAAGAATAGATGGCTCTTCGGCTTCCGCTCCATGCGCGAGATCAGGTCGGCTATCCTTGTGCGCCATGGGAGGCATTGCTCGTTATGACTGAACGGAAAACGCCAGCCCATGCCGCCGCTGCCTGGTATCTTTTTCTCCGCGAGGACCCGAATGACGAAGATCTGAAACGCCGTTTCAGAGAGTGGTTGGCAAGTGATCCGGCGCACGCACAGGCATGGGCCGACATGAACGAGACGGCTTCTGTCATGGCAGCGGTCGGGTCTCCCTCTCGTGCGCTGGCTCGCCCCCCTACGCCTCGTAGCTTTGCGAGGCAGAAGCGCGCACGTTTTGCTGCTAAAAAGCTTCTACCGGGTTGTGCGTTGGCGCTGGCGGCGGCTTTTGCCGCGCTGACATTCATCACGCCCGACATGATTGTGAGGCTCAGAGCAGACAGCTATGCGCCTGTTTCCGAGACACGTGACATTCATCTGGATGATGGGAGTGAGGTTATACTCGCTCCTCGTGCTGCCGTTTCAATCACGATGAACGCTTCTGAACGGCGTATTCGCCTGCTTCAAGGGGAAGCGTTGTTCCAGGTTCACCATGACGCAGCTCGCCCTTTTCGTGTAACGGCTGGCGACGTCACGGTGACGGATATTGGCACGGTTTTCGATGTCCAGACGAAGAGCAACACGACTACCGTAGCCGTGCAGGAGGGGAGGGTGCATGTGGCCTCCCGCCGATCCGGGGTTGTCGATCGGGATCTTTCTGCTGGAGAGTGGGAGCGGATAAGCATTGGCGATGTGACGAGAGGCATGGTTCCCAGCGCGGTCGTGGGAGCTTGGCGAGGCGGGACGTTGATTGCACGCAACGACACCATCGCCGATCTGGTTGCAGCTCTTCGACCATGGACAGCAACCAAGATAATCTTGGCCGACCATACCTTGTCGCAGAAGCGGGTGACTGGAACATATGATCTGCACCAGCCCGAAGCATCATTGCGTCTGATTGTCGATGCGTATGGCGGGAAAGTGTCATCGTTGATGTCTTGGGTCGATATTGTTACCGGCCCGTGAAGAGTTATTTTTACCTTTTTCTGCGGTGCCTGTGGCAAGAGCCTTAAAAGACGTCATTGATGATAGGTAATTTCTGTTTGGACTTCCTGCGTGGACTGGAAACAATTTTGTTGCCCACCGCGTTACGGTGTTGTCCACATCGGGGATGCAGGACAATTTCAAGTAACGTGTAATCCCGGAAACTGTCCTGTGATCAGGCAGGGCAGAGACCGTCACATTCCCTGAGGTCGATCTATTTCTGATCCGTTTGCAGGTTTCTGGTGTGAAGGCATTGGAGACGACGGACATCTTTTGCCCATGCTGCCTTTACGCCTGATCTATGCAGTGGCTACAGCAATCAAGAGAAACAATAAATTCCATAAATATATCAAATGGTTATGAATAAATCGGCCAACTTCTTCCAAAAAAATATCTTGGAAAAGGGAAAAAACGCATCGTTGCCATATCTATCTAAGTGAAAGCCAATAATGCAAATGACTTGCATTATGAAGACTGGCACGACCGCACAGGATGGAAGACGCCGCGACGATGAGACCTCTTGTTAACCCTCAGACGCTTTTTCCCGTAACGCGGGCAGCGGTATCCCGCATTCCCGGAAAAAGTCTCTTGATAAAACGGTCTTGGGCCAAGCAGCGTCAATGTGATGAGACTGTTTTCCTCGCTGAACGTCTCTCTGCTGACACCTTTCCTGCAGGCAGCGTGTCAGGGCGTGGCGTGTCTGCGGCTCTGTTGTTTCTGGCCGCCTGCACTGCCCTGACACCATTGATAACACGTAAGGCCTGTGCGCAAACGCTGATTTCCAGTAAGCCGGGTAGCGCGACGCCTTCCGCTGTGCCAGCAACGACCTTCAATATTCCTGCAGGTTCTCTGTCAGATGCACTTGTGGCTTTCAGCACGCAGGCCCATGCTCCTCTGACCTCACAGGCCCCGATGCTTGCAGGCAGGACAACCGGTGGCCTTCATGGACGCTTCGCTCCATCTGAAGCGCTTGCACGTCTTTTGAACGGAACCGGGCTGACATATCTGCCCGATGGAGCACATGCTTACAAGATTGTTCCTGCTTCTACCGCTATTATGCTTGGTCCGGTGCGCGTTGCAGGAAATATGCAAAGTCGTGTTCCTGCTACAGCCATGATTGGCAATCTGCCATCAGCCCTGCCGGGTGGCGAGATTGCGCGGGGCGGCCAGCTCGGGATGCTGGGCAACCGGGATGTGATGGATACGCCGTTCAATCAGACAAGCTATACGGAAGAATTTATCGAAAAGCGTCAGATCAGAAGCATTCGTGATGCATTGAAGGATGATCCCTCAGTGAGAGCCGGGTTCGCAACCGGCAGCGCCGGGGTGGAGCGGTTGCAGATACGCGGCTTCAATATTGATAACGTGGATATATCCTATGGTGGCCTTTACGGAATGATGCCTTTTGGTGGCATTACAGCCGAACTGGCTGAACGGGTGGAAGTGCTTCGCGGTCCTGCTGCGTTACTCAATGGTATGTCGCCTGGTGGTGCGGTTGGGGGTGTTGTCAACATTGTCCCCAAGCGTGCAGGGGATAAGCCACTTTCAAAAATTGAGGCGGATTATACATCCAATGCGCAATTTGGTGGCCATGCCGATGTTGGCCGGCGTTTTGGTAAAGAGAAGCAGCTTGGTGTTCGTGTGAATGGTATGATCCGTTCCGGACCCACCGCAATTCCCTATAACGCCATGAAGACGGCCTTGGTTGGAGCGGGAGTGGATCTGCGGCTTCACCGTCTTCGGTTGTCAACAGATTTTGGCTATCAGTATCGAGACATTGAGGGCGTTCTCCCATTTTTTCAACTTGCATCCGGCATTCCCGTTCCGGATGCCGCTCGGGCGAAAAGAAATTTTAATTTACCCGGCACTTATCTGCACGGAGAAGACATATTTGGTGTTTTCCGTGGAGAGTTTGATCTTTTCCGAAATTTTACAGCATATGGTAGCGTCGGTGTTCATGACTACTCCCTCAAAGGCGCGTATTTCCAGCAGATAGTCGTCAATGATCTACAAGGGGATTCAAGGGGGGCTACGCCCATCGGGGTCGGTCAACGTGCTCGTTACCTGACTGCGGAAGTGGGTGTGCGCGGCAAAGTTGTTAGCGGTCCCGTCACGCAGGACCTGGCATTCTCGGCTAATCGCCTTGATCTTGATTTCGGGCGTCTGTTTGGCGTCAATACGGGACTCCCAGCATATAATCTTAATATTTATAATGGGGCAGGGACGTTTTCTTCAGGAAACCAGATATCTGTTCCCAATCATGTCGGGACAACAAGTGTTTCCACATTATCAAGCCTCGCCTTTGTGGATACGATTTCGGCACTGGACAAACGTATCCAGGTAACGGCAGGTCTGCGGGTCCAGCGCGTTCAAAGTGCGAATACCGGTTCGGACCATGTCGGAACAAAAACCGGCGTCTATGACAGAACAGCGGTCAGCCCTTCTGTGCTTGCGGTCTTCAAGCCTCTGAAGAATGTCTCGATTTACGGTAACTGGATTCAGGGGCTCCAGCAGGGAACTGTTGTTGCCTCAACTTATGCCAATTCAGGACAGATTTTTGCACCCTATAAATCGACCCAGTATGAAGTTGGCGTAAAAGCGGATTTGAAAAAATTTATTGTAACTTTTGATGTGTTCCAGATATCGCAGCCAAGCACGGTTACGGATGTCAATACCAACACAATGTCTGTCAATGGGCGGCAGCGTAATCGGGGGCTGGAACTGAATATAGCTGGGGAAATTGTGCATGGATTGCGTGCCACGGGTGGCGTGATGCTTCTGGATCCAATCCTTACACATACCCAAGGTGGTGCCACGGATGGTCAGCGGGCTGCCAATGCATCGCCCCTTAATTTCAATATGGGTCTGGATTACGATCTACCGTTCGTCAGGGGTCTTTCAGTCACGGCCGATGTTATGTACACGCATTCGGAATATATCGAAACAGGAGCCAATCGTAGAAGTATACCCGGATGGGTAAGATTGGACATGGGTGCGCGTTATGCGATGAAGAACCCCGCGTCCAAAGACGGAAAACTCTCGTTTCTTCTCAATGTCGATAACATAACTAACGAACGTTACTGGAATTCAGGAGGGTATAATTATCTGTCCTTAAGCGCCCCCAGAACAGTCCGTTTTGCGGTCATGGCTGATTTCTGATGTCCAGCTCCTGGCTGAAAGTCGTGGCCCGGATCCTTCTTGCCGTGGGCGGAGGCTATTTTGCTTCCTCCGCGGTTATGGAAATTTTCTGTTTTCTTCTTGTGGCTTTGGGTATGTCGCGCTCAGATGCTGTCACATTGGGGATCATGTTCGTTTTTGTCCTTTATCTCTGCCTCTTGCTCTGGGTCTTCGCTGAAACGACCTTGTGGCGGTCTGCCGCAGTGTTCTTGCTGCTTATTGTCTGTGGTTATGGGTTTAGTTCCTTCGTTGCGCACGGACGCTAAGTGATGAAACAGGATTTCCGTCGTTCCATGGGCTGGTTGCACACATGGGCAGGTGTGGTTCTGGGAAGCATTCTTTTTGCAATTTTCTGGATGGGTACGCTTTCGGTCTTCGATAGTGAGATTGACCTTTGGATGAAACCGGCGACACGTGTAGCACCTGCCCACACTCTATTGCCGCTTGAGCGTTTCCGTTCGTCACTTGATGAAGCAATCGCGGCGAAAGCGTCGTTCTGGAACGTCACGCTCCCGAGTGATCGGGATGCAGTGTTTCACACGCGCTACGGCACCAGAAAAAAAATGATCAGTCGTGATATTGATCCCGTAACGGGACACATGTTGCCGGATTCTGGGACATTGGGGGCGACTGAATTTATTTTTCCATTTCATTACACTCTTAACATTGAGCTTATGAATTCGGGTGAATGGATAGTAGGGCTGGCTTCCATGGCAATGCTTGCCCTGTGCATTACCGGCGTAATCATTCATCGCAAGATATTTGTGGATTTCTTCACATTCCGGCCACATGCGAACCCCCGGCGGATGTTATTGGACCTTCATAATATTTCCGGTGTTCTCGGCTTACCCTTTCACGTTATTCTAACATTTTCCGGACTGGTTATTTTGGGGGCTACCTATTTTCCTGCCGGTGTGAACGCAGTGTATCCAAACACGCGCGCTTACTTCTTTGAGTCAAATGGTCTTTCATTTCTATCCGTAAAACATGGAAAACCCGGGGCGCCGGTGGTTTCGCTGGATGAGGCAGCCATGCGGGCCCGTTCTGTGTGGGGCGGGGATAATCCCCATCTGGTTCTGGTGGCCAATCCCGGAATGACGACAAGCCGGATTGCTTTTTTTCGCGGAAGTGAGAGGCAGGTCGTTGTTGATAGAGATGTCATAGCGTTCGATGGCCCCACAGGACAACTTATCTCAAGAGCATCCCGCCTGACACCGATCATGCGGGCACAGCGTTTTCTGAGCGGATTACATTTGATCGAGTTTCGTCAATGGGTGTTACGCTGGCTCTATTTTCTGCTGGGGCTGGGTAGCTGCGTTTTGATCGCGACCGGTTTCCTGTTCTGGCTGGAATCACGGCGAAAGAGGCAAGGGACACAGATCGGTTTCCGCTTGGTGGAGGGGATAGCCGCGGGTTCCATTACGGGGATTATCCTTGCGACACTGGCATTCTTTATTGCCAACCGCTTGTTGCCGGACGGAGCGCGCTTTTGTGGTTTGGAGCGTGCGTCTCTGGAAGTCAGCGCTTTCTATTTGGTCTGGCTTGCGGCGTGCGTGCATGGCTGGCTCCGGCCCCGGCAGGTCTGGATCGCGCAATGTGTCGCAATAGGCCTTCTGGCAAGTGCAGCAGCGGTGCTGAATTGGATCACCACAGGGGACCATCCGCTAAGAACATTCTTTGTGCGCTATCTGTGGCCTGTAGGCGGCATGGATGCGCTGTTACTGGTTGGGGCTGCGTTGTCTTTTCTGACGGCGCTTTACCTGTCTCGCCGCGTGCGACATAGAGCGGTCGTCATCCGTTCGGCTAGAGGGGAGGCTATCTGATGGTGGATTGCCTGTTTTCCTTCGGCCTTGGTCTGATGCTGTTTGTCGGCTTTGCGCTGTTGGTGCTGACGCAATTTGTGCACCGTCGCGCGACGGGCACTGCAGAACTGCCACCTCGCCGCGCGACGCAAGTGCGGTTGGTGGCGATACTGCTGCTGGTTCTTGCTCTGGTTATTGCTGTCCAGAATGAAGGGGGCGGGTTCGGATTTCTATTGTGGGCCAGCCTGATGTCGCTTACTGCCTGCGGTGTAGCGTTAATTTTGGGATATTGGCCCTACCTGCTGGCACCGGTAGCGAGAACATTGGAGAAGGATTTAATCCGTCAAACGCGACTATAAATTCGTCATCTGTTTGATCCAGTTTACTCTGTTACAATTTAAAGCATATCAGATAACAGGCGTTAGTTAGCGGACTGATAATAAGAAGGAAGAAAAAAGCCTTCGATTAGTCCCATTGTTTTTCTACATATTAACAAGAGGGTGTCTGCCGCTTTGATCTGTCCGGTCATGTCCCGTGAGGATTTTCGACAATTGGCCAGAGCGGCCGGGTGAGTTTTCTATAATTTGTCCGGCGTGCGTCTGACGGATAGTGCGTCCCGGCATCGACGTACAAGATCGCTGCCGCAACGGGCTCGAAGGCTGCGTAGAAGTGATTTGTCGATTTCACGACCAGAATTTTCTTCGTCGTGATATCAATCCCTATACCAGAGAAGATATCGGGATCGAATGTCTGTGTCCGGTTGGTATTCAGAATAATGTCGATATGCGTACCTTCAATCCGTACCACAGCGGAAGGCCCAAGTGGTACACGGCTTTTTCCAAAACTCTCCCAGGCTTCGGAAACAGCTTTCAGCACCGTTACAGTCGCATCAATCGGATCGCCAGCTCCAGGTCCGCTTTTGCCGCCAAACCGAAGCTGAATACGCGCACCTTCACCGGCCGCGTGACAAAAAGTCACGGCAATTGGGTCCCAGATGGTCGCAACGGCAATGTCGTCCATGCCTGCATCCAGCAGTGCCTTCAGAATGAGCGTGCCATCACCGGCCACTCCACCCCCTGGGTTGTCCCATGTATCCGCCAGAACGATGGCTTGGGTTACGTCGCCTGCAAGCAGATCACGCGCTGCTATGAGTGCATCAATGATGCTGTGCTGCGTCATCCGCGTTCTGCCACGTAGCGCGAAAAGTTCCATGCCTTTTTTATGCGCAAGTCTCTCGCCGAACTCAGCCGCATTATCGGTCACAATAACAATTCTTGCGCCCATTTCCGGCACATCTCCGGCCAGAAAACCATGAATCAGTGACGCGCTCAATATCGGAGACTGATGTTCCAGAGCTTTAAGGCTATCGACAAAACCCCGCATAGGTTGCTGACTGGTCGGAAGCACGTCAATCATCCGGCAGTCGAATACAGAAATAACCGGCCTAATCTCACCCCGTGCGGCCCGCAGGACGAGGTCTACCACTTGCTCAGCTCGTTCAACGAAATCAGTATGAGGAAATTCAAGGAAAGCATTAAGAATGTCGAGATTCTCGACACGTTTTGGGGTCAAATGACTGTGGGGATCGAAAGTCGCACCAATCACTGCGTTCCGGCCAGCGATCTGACGGACGCGATGAGCCAGATCGCCTTCGCAGTCGTCATAGCCCTGCGCCACCATCGCGCCATGCAGCCCGAGCACCACCGCGTCAACAGGCAAGGCAGCGCGTAACTGATCCAGAATTTCGTCGCGCAGGGACTCATAAGTTTGGCGTTGCACCAGTCCTCCTGGCTCTGCCCAGGTAGCGGTTCCTTCGATCAGTTCAAAGTCTTCCGCTAAGGCTCGGTCACGGAGGACAGTAAAAGCAGCCGAACACAGTGTTGGTGTTACCGGATGATGACCAGGCGCCGCGTAAAACGCTGTCTGGAAACTCGCGCGATCCGTAGGAACGGGCGAGAACGTATTGGTCTCCGTGGCGAGAGACGCGACAAATACCTTCATGGCGCAGGTCTCTGCTTTCGTTCAGAGTGGCTTATATGCGATGGCATCAATTTCGACAGTAATATCAACCATCAGGCCGGATTCGACTGTCGTGCGGGCGGGAGGCTCGCTCGGAAAATACGATGCATAGACAGTGTTAAAGACGGCAAAGTCCTTCTTATCGGTCAGTATCACAAAAGTTTTGATGACATCGGACATCGTGCATCCGGTCTCTTCAAGAAGAGCTTTGATATTATCGAGAACCACTGCCGTTTGCACCGAGACATCGCCCTCGACGATTTTACCGTCCTTCACAGGAACCTGACCAGAGACATACACAAAATCGCCAGCGCGGACGGCTGGAGACAGAGGAACATGCGATGTGCCGAAAACTTTCTTTGTCATAACGCTAGCCTTTCAAAAAAAATTATTTTTTGTAAACTTATAATGCACCAAAACAGGGTTTTGGCTCTTTACCTTGAAACTTGTAGAGAGACATAATCTTTCTGATCTTGGTAGATCAGACAACGCGCCCTCTAGCTACGACCGGGAGCGCATCGATGACACGCTCTCCGGACACCAGATAAACCGTATCGAACATGTTGCTCACGACGCAGGCATGATTCGGGACGATCCGAACCTGTTCACCAATTTCCGGAAGTCCGTTTTCCGAACGAAGAATCCCGCGTCAATAATTGCACGGTCGGACAAGGGTTTGCTCACGACCGTTGCCAGGATTGTCAGGGCACAGTCATCTGGTGTCGCTGCGCCGACAGCAACCTGTGAGCGATCCATATAAATGTAAGTCCCTGGCCGGTATTCGGTTACACCGGGAACCGTATGCGCCTTCCACAGATCGGGTGTACCGCCGGCTGAAACAGTCTTTACGTCAATGCTGGCTTTTTCAAAACTGGCCAGAATTTCAGCCAGTCGTTCAGCCATTTCTTTTGTTCCGCCTGCTGCAGGATATGTCATCAGCCCGGCAAACCGTGCTCCACCTTTCAGTGCCGAGGCCAGCGCAATGGCTTCATCCGGTGTCTGAACGCCGCAACGGCCTCCACCTGTATCGCACTCGATGAGCACATCGAATGTCACACCTGCGTTCCGTCTTGTTGGCCAGACGCCGCGTGATACGTCACTTGCCGATTTCATCCTGCCGCTTATTGGTGGTCGTGCTTCCATGGGGTCTACCGATGTCGGTGATGTCAGCTGGACCGTTCCCACTGTTCAGGCTCTTGGCGCTACCTGCGCTATCGGCACACAGCTTCACTCCTGGCAGATGACCGCCCAGGGAAAGTCGAAGATTGCCCATAAAGGCATGGTGCATGTTGCCAAAATCATGGCGGCTACTGCCACGGATATTATTCGCGACAAAGCGCTACTTGATGCCGCCAAAGCTGATCACGCAGAGCGGCTTAAAATCCAGCCCTACATCTGTCCAATTCCTGACGATGTCGGGCCGGATCTTCAGCCTGTCCCTGTTGCTGTCTGATCCGGGTTGGTGGCTTTGCCCGGGAGTATCTTTCGGGGAAAGCCCCGAAAGATACAAAGAGTAGAGCCTTTTTTGAGGCTGATCGCTCAGTACACAAGAGGCAAGGGGAACCTATGCCTTTTGTTTCTTACAGGCAGCCATTATCCGTTACGGAATGTGTAGCTGTATCCATTGATCGCGGGAGCTCCGCCAAGATGGGCATAGAGAACTTTAGAGCCCTTTGGAAAGAACCCCTTTTTCACAAGATCGATCAGCCCTTGGATCGATTTTCCTTCATAGACAGGGTCCGTGATCATCGCCTCTGTACGCGCAGCGATCCGCATAGCTTCGACTGTTTCTTTTGAAGGCACGCCATAGGCAGGATAAGCGTAATCTTCAATCAGAACGACATCATCACCGGCTATGGCAGGACCATCCACCAGTGCTGAGGTTTTCTGCGCAATATCGAGCACCTGCGCTTTCACCTGCTTCGGTGTAAATGAGCCATCAATGCCGATAACCTGTCGGGCGCGTCCATCATCGGCAAAACCCACGATCATGCCGGCATGTGTCGAACCGGTAACTGTGCAGACAATGATAAAATCGAACTTCACACCCATTTCGGCTTCCTGAGCCCGGACTTCCTCCGCGAAGCCTACATATCCCAGCCCGCCATACTTATGTACCGATGCACCCGCCGGAATGGCATAAGGTTTTCCGCCTTTTGCTTTGATCTCTTCCATGGCATTCAGCCAACTGTCCCGAATACCGACATCGAACCCTTCGTCGACGAGCTGAGACTCTGCTCCCATCAGACGGGTCATCAGAATATTACCGACACGGTCATAGACAGCATCGTCATGCGGAACCCAGCTTTCCTGAATGACGTGACATTTCATGCCAATTTTTGCTGCAACGGCCGCAACCAGTCGGGTGTGGTTGGACTGTACGCCACCGATGGAAACAAGGGTGTCGGCTCCGGAGGCAATCGCATCCGGTACGATATATTCCAGTTTGCGCAGTTTATTGCCGCCCATAGCCAGACCGGAATTACAGTCCTCGCGCTTGGCATAAATTTTGACATCCCCACCGAGGAAGTCTGTCAGGCGGGGCAGATATTCGATCGGGGTGGGACCAAATGTGAGCGGATAACGTTCGTAGCGGGCCAGGTTGAGCATGATCGCCTTCTCCAGATGGAAAACACGAAAAATATGTCACATTCGATATGAAATGTGCTTTCATAGTTTGATATAAGAATGATGTATGTTTTATATTTTATCGGTAATAAGGAAGAAAAAGTGAATCTTTATAATAAATATGGAATATTCTTTCATGCTTGAGGAGCTGGATCGGATCGACCGGCGTCTCCTGCGGCTGCTCCAGAAAGACGGCCGCATGGCAAATGCCGAAATGGCGCAAAGGGTTAACATCAGTGCAGCCACATGCCACCGGCGAGTGCAGCGACTAATCGCTGACGGCTACATCCGCAATATTCGTGCTCAGCTTGAACCGGCGCATCTCGAGTTGGCGACTTTGGTTATTGTCGGTGTTGTGCTGGACCGTTCGACCACGGACAGTTTCGAAACTTTTGAGCAGGCCGTGCGTGATATGCCCGCCGTTCTGGATTGCTATCTTGTTGCCGGAGATTTTGATTATTTTTTGAAGATACGCGTCAAAGATATGGCCGATTTCAATCGGTTCCATGCATCCCGGTTGCTCGCCCTGCCTGGTGTCCGCCAGACCCGAACTTTCTTCGTTATGAAAGAAGTTGTCGATGGGAGTCCGCTCGATATCTGATCGTGATAAAGCTGAGCTATGTTGAAAATGACCGTGTCGGTTAAGGCTGACGACTGTGGCCTGCTGATTGAGTAGAGTTCACGGTTTCGTGTTTCGTCTAGAGTTCAAGCAGAATGATCTGATAGTCCATGCTACTTCCTGAAAGGATTGGCTGGCACAATGCACGAACCTGAATGCGATCGTGCTGAGCGGATGTAGATGCCCTGCAGAGAACGGGTAGGAAGATCAGTTGGTTTAAATGGAAGATACTCCGCAAGAACCCCCGCTCTTAAGAGTTCGATGCCTACCATTTTCATTCAGATGACACTCTCCTCATGTGTCATATTTGCTGTCATGACACATGGAAATGGTAGAAAACAGATAACTCTCCTTTTTCGGTCAGTTCCGAATCATGACTCATTGAGAATGTTACTGACAGAAAAGTTCGGATTGAGGGGCGGAAGGTTTGATTTAGGGCAACCTTAAGAAGTAGGCCGTCCTCAGGGGTTTGTCTGTTCCCTCTTATTTGTCGTAACGAGAAAACGGATTTGTAGTCTCGAAGCAGTTCGCCCATGTCGTATAACACACTTGCGAGACGAGAACGTCTCGTATATTTTCTGTGTTAACATGCATTGGGGAAAATTCATGCCGGACAGAGACAAAAAGAAGAAAGTTTCAGGGCGGCCTGATAGCCGGGTCTCCGAGGAGCTGGATCTTCTCATCCTGAAGACTGCTAGCCGACTGTTTGGAGAACAGGGCTATGCCGCCACCTCCGTCGAACAGATTGCAGCGGTGGCTCAGGTGGGAAAGCAGACCATCTATCGTCGGCATCCCTCCAAAGAGAGTCTCTTCAAGACAGTCATTTCGGAGCTGGGCAAAAGTTTCCTCGTGGCGGCAGCGCCGTTGGACTCCGTGGTTTCCAGCGATCCACTCCTGACATTGCGCAAGACGATGCGGATGCTTCTTGATCTGGTTCTAAGCCCCGAGACACTCTCTCTCAGTCGAACTTTTATCGCGGAAGGGTGGCGTTTTCCTGATCTGGTGAATCATGCCGGGGCGCATATTTTTGACCCACTTGAAGACCTGACCTGCAGGCTCCTGACGGCTGTCTCAGATGCCGGCCTTTTGAAGGAATCTTGTGATCTAAAGGAAACAAGTCGATTGTTTTCAGGGCTTTGTCTGGGCCTCCCTCATCAGCAGCTGCTGTTTGGACGTGATATTCTGACAACCGCCAAGGAACGGGATGACTATCTCGATCATGCCTGGGCGGCCTTCATGACGGGAATATTGCGCCCGCCCGTTTCCAAACCCACCAGAGTGAGGACGGCATGAACAAGCAAACCTTTCTATATAGGACAGGCCTTTGCACTTTTTTGCTCCTCACGCTGCCTGCGTGTCACAAGAAAGCGCCTCCACCTGAAATCAGGCCAGTCCGTTCTGTCGTGGTCCAACCGAGTGCGGATGGAAATGCCGAGTTCCTGACAGGACAGATTGCCCCGCACCGCATTGTCACTCTGTCTTTCCGTCTGCCGGGCAAGATTGTGGAGCGCGCGGTGGCGACGGGGGATCAGGTGCATGCAGGGCAGGTGCTGGCGCGTCTGGACGATACCGAGGCCCGCCAGACGCTGCGTGCTGCCGGTGCGGACGCGCAGGCCGCCAAAGCGTCCCTTGCGCAAGCGACACCGTTGCAAAAGCGCGCGACGGCTCTTCTGCCCGATCAGGCCATTTCACGTAATGATTACGATGAGGCGATCCTGCGATACCGTACGTCCCAGCAAGCTGTGCAATCGACGGAGGCACGCGAGCGGATTGCACGGGAGGAACTGGACCACACCCGTCTGGTTGCCAACGCCGATGGTGTCATTACGGACCGTCTGGCAGAGGTTGGCGAAGTGGTTGCTGCCGGCCAACCTGTCCTGCGTCTGGCTGAGGCAACTGGACGTGACGCCCAGTTTGATGTCTCCGGCGATCTTCTGCGCGCCGGTCTTGCAACAGGGGCGACGATCACCGTCTGCCTCGATGCGAACCGCCATATCTGCGCGGATGGGACGCTTTACGAACTGGCACCGGATGCGGATGCACTGACCCGCACCTATCGCGCGAAGGTCCTTCTTCAGGCACCGCCTGCCGCCATGACGTTAGGTGCCGTGGCGGTCGGACGGCTTGACGCCAGGAACGCTTCCGACATCCATCTTCCGCCATCGGCTCTGACCGCGCAGGATGGAAAGCCTGCTGTATGGGTTGTCGCGTCTGATACAATGACTGTCACATTGCGCCCGGTTGAAGTCTCCCGATATGCCGCAAATGACGTGACGGTTGCCTCGGGCCTGAAGGCCGGAGAGCGTGTTGTAACAGCCGGCGTGCAGGCGCTTTATCCCAACCAGAAGGTTTCATTGCTGGACGATGCCGATGTCCGCCCCTGAAGAATCCTTGCCCGAAAAAGCCGGACCCGATGAAAAAGAAGGGCGTAGTCTGAACCTTTCCAGCTGGTCCATTCGGCATCGTGCGCTGGTCCTGTTCTTCATGATCGTGATCGCCGTTGCCGGAATTCGATCCTATTTCAATCTTGGCCGAAATGAGGACCCTCCCTTTACGGTCAAGACGATGGTTGTTCAGGCCATGCTGCCGGGCGCAACTGTTGAGGAAACGACGCACCAACTCACTGACAGGATCGAAAAGAAACTTCAGGAAACGCCTTATTTTGATTACGTCAAAAGCTATACTGTTGCAGGAAAAACTACCATCCTGGTCAATCTTCTTGGCAGTACACCAAAGAATCAGGTCGCGGATATCTGGTATCAGGTTCGCAAGAAGGTCGGTGACATCAGGCCTTATCTTCCCGCTACAACAGTGGGGCCATTCTTCGATGACGAATTCGGGGATACCTACGGCATTATCTATGCGTTTACGGCAGATGGTTTTTCTCATCGTGACCTGAAAGATTACGTTGAAACCGTCCGTGACGAACTGTTGCACGTGCCAGATGTCGCCAAGATTGAAACGCTTGGTGCACAGGACGAAAAGATTTTTGTTGACGTGTCGAGCCGACATCTTGCGCGTCTGGGCATCAATGGCGCAATGATCGCAGCGGCACTTCAGGCACAGAATGCGCTTGTTCCTTCCGGTTCAATAGATACCGGAAAGGAGCAAATTCTCGTCCAGCCAACAGGAAAATTCAATTCTGTTGAAGACGTTGCCAACGTGACGCTTTATGCGGGCAACCGGAAGGTTCGTCTGGGCGACGTTGCCACCATCACACGCGGTTATGCCGATCCGCCCCAAACCCTGTTCCGCGTAAACGGGCAGGATGCTGTTGGCCTGGCGCTGTCCATGACCAAAGGCGGCAATGTTCTCGCACTGGAAAAGAATATTTCCGCGAAGATGGCCGAGCTTCACGCACGCATGCCCGTTGGGATTGAGGCACATCTCGTCGCCAATCAGCCCAAGGTGGTCAAGGAGGCGGTCGGTGACTTTACCGAGGCATTGTTTGAGGCCATCGCCATTGTGCTTGGCGTCAGCTTCCTCAGTCTGGGTGGTCGGGCAGGCACCGTGGTGGCGTTCTGCATCCCGTTTGTGCTGGCGGTTGTATTTACCAGCATGGAACTGCTGGGCATCGACCTGCAACGGGTTTCACTCGGCGCTCTGATTATCGCTCTTGGTCTTCTGGTCGATGACGCCATGATTACTGTCGAAAGTATGGTCAGCAAACTGGAGGAAGGCTGGAGCCTTCCCCGTGCGGCGACTTTTGCCTATACCTCCACGGCGTTTCCAATGCTGACCGGTACTCTGGTTACAGTGGCGGGTTTTGTGCCCGTTGGCTTTGCGCACAGTGTTGCAGGGGAATATACGTTTTCCCTGTTCGCGGTCGTTGGGCTCGCCCTTATCATATCGTGGTTTGTCGCCGTTCTGGTTGCGCCCCTGATTGGCGTGAGCATTTTGCGCGCCCGTCCAGAAATGGCGGGGAAAACACATGAGGAACCCAAAAAAGGACGGATCATGGTGGCGTTCGAGCGTTTTCTGCTCCTCACCATGCGTCATCCGCGCTTGACCGTCGGACTGAGCCTTGGCGTGCTTCTTGTGGCCCTGTTACTGTCGCCGCTCATTCCAAAGCAGTTTTTCCCGGCTTCGGACCGTCCGGAACTTCTGGTCAATCTTTCGTTGCGACAGGGTGCGTCCGTCAAGGCGACGAGTGATGTATCACGCGCGCTGGACGCTATGCTGCGAGACGATCCCGATATCGACCACTGGAGTTCCTATGTGGGCAGGGGAGCGATCCGTTTTTATCTCTCTCTTGACGAGCAGCTTCCGAACGATTTTTTCACTCAGACTGTTATTGTGGCCAAGGATGCAAAAGCCCGCGAGCGCGTGCGTCATCGCCTTGATGTGAAATTGAGTCGGGAATTGCCGGATATCGTACACGGCGTGTTCCCGCTGGAACTCGGCCCTCCCGTAGGCTGGCCTGTCCAGTATCGGGTTTCCGGTCGGGACCCGGACAAAGTCCGTCATTATGCCCAGGATGTCGCGCGCATGATGGCAGAAAGTGACAAGCTGCGGCTGATTAATTTTGACTGGGGTGATCCAGCACGCAAATTGCGGATTGATGTGCGTCAGGAAGAAGCGCGTCGGCTTGGTCTCTCTTCTGCAGCGATTGCACTGGCCATCAATTCGACGGTTACGGGCATGACTGCAACACAGGTGCGAGACAGTATCTATCTGGTCGATGTCGTCCTGCGTGCGAAAGCGGAAGAACGCCTTTCCATAGAAAGCCTGCGCAATCTCGATATCCGTTTGCCGAATGACCTTACGGTGCCGCTTTCTACGGTAGCGACTGTTTCCTATGTGGAAGATTATCCGCTCATCTGGCGTCGGGATCGCCTGCCAACCATGACGATCCAGGCACAGCTTCGCGATGGCGTTCAGGCCGATACGGTGGTTTCCACATTGGCTGGCAAGATTGCCGATTTCAACGCGCATCTGCCGCCCGACTATCATGTAACGGTCGGCGGGACAGTGGATGAGGCTGCAAAGGCACAGAATTCGGTCATTGCCGTTACGCCGGTCATGGCGCTGATTATGATGGCCGTGCTGATGATCCAGCTTCAGAGCTTCAAACGCCTTGCACTCGTGCTGAGTGTGGCCCCCTTTGGGCTGATTGGCGTTGTGATAGCGCTTCTGCTCACGGGTAATCCCATCGGGTTTATCGCGCTGATCGGGCTTGTCGCGCTAGTGGGTATGATTATCCGTAATTCGGTCATTCTTGTGCATCAGATCGAGATTGAGCAGCGTGATGGCAAGACGGAATGGGATGCTGTGGTCGCCGCAGCCATGATTCGTTTCCGTCCCATCATGCTGACGGCCGTTGCCGCCATTCTCGGTATGATACCCATTGCATCAAGTGTTTTCTGGGGGCCAATGGCGGACGTCATTATGGGAGGGTTGGCCGTTGCTACGGCGTTGACGCTGATTTTTCTTCCATCGCTTTATGTCCTGTGGTTTCGCGTGAAGGAGCCTTCACCTACGATAGAGGTGGCGTCATGAGAAAGTTCCTTTACTGTCTTCCTCTTTTTCTTGCGGGGTGCTCTTGGCTTGCTCCGGATTACACACGCCCAGCCGTAACGCTGCCGACGACATGGAAGGGTGTCCGCGCTGTCACACGGGATGATCATGCATGGTGGCAGCGCTATGGTGATCCGGTGCTTGACCAACTGGAGGAGGAAGCCGCGCACCATAATGATGATCTGGCGCTGGCTAAATCCAGTCTGTCGCAGGCGCAGGCCCAATACAGCTACGCGTTTGCAAATCAGCTTCCGTCTTTGTCTGTTGCGGGTACGGATGCGTATGGCAAATTTGCAGATGGCCATGTTCGTGCCCTGGGGCAGAGTTTCCGGTTCCCCAACAAGACAAGTAATTTTGGCTTTGTGGGGGGCATGCTGAATTACGAACTGGACCTGTGGGGCAAGAATGCCAGCCTGAGCAACGCGGCCAAAGCGGGGGTTCAGGGGGCTGTTTACGCGCAGGATGCGGCGCGTCTGTCGGTGGCGGCGGCTGTAGCAAAACTCTATTTCAGTCTGCGTGCCTTGGATCGTAATGTCGCCATTCTAAAGGATAGTGTCCGGACGCAGGACGAGATTCTTGCACTCGTTCAGCACCAGTATGACGTTGGGGCTGTGGATGCGCTTCTGGTGCAAGATGCCACGGAACGTCGTGATGCCATCCATGCAGCGCTACCGGACATGGAAGATCAACGCAACAATGCGGAAAGCGCACTGGCTGTTCTGGTTGGGCGTTCACCGCAGGATATCGTTCAGGCGGAAATGCCCAGAGGTCGTGACCTGCAGGAACTTAGCGTGCCTCAGCCAACACCCTCGGTTCTGCCATCGGAACTTCTGGAACGCCGTCCGGATATTGCAATGCACGAGCAGATGCTGATCGCGAGCAATTTCAACATCGGATATGCACGGGCAGCCTATTTCCCCAGTATCTCTCTGGCGTCTCTCGCCGGGGTAAACAATATCGATATCGACAATCTCTATCGGGCTACCAGCCGATCATGGACGTTAGGAGCGGCTATGGCAGCGCCCGTTCTCGATTTTGGACGCACGGCCAGCGGTGTCAGGCTGGCGAAAGCGAATAAAAACCAGCAGGTTGTCCTTTATCAACAGTCCATTCGCGCGGCTTTCAAGGAAGTCCGTGATGCACTTCTGGCTCAGAATACCGCATCGGAACGTGATGCCGATAACAGGGCACGTGATGGCGCAGCGCAGCAGAAGCTGCATCTGATGACACTCCGCCAGGAACAGGGATATGCAAGCCGGATTGATGTATTGGCAGCACAATCAACTGTCCAGCTAGCAGAACTGTCTCAAGTACAGGCCCGGTTGCAGCGCCTGGATGCATCGGTCGATCTCTACAGAGCGACTGGCGGTGGTTTTACGACGATGCCCACAAAGGAAAAAGATTTAAATATTTAGGAACCATGGGTATTCATGAAGACTGAACAGTTCTTCTTATGACAGACATGAAGGCGAGAACGGTCGTCAATCACAACATTTAAAGAGTAAAAGGATGAATGGATCCTTACAACCTTAAGATTTCCAGCCTCCGTCTGATCATCATGAAAGATATGAACAGGAAGGGAAAGACGGCGGCTACCGTGTTAGTTTCTTTTGGAAATGCCGATGGATGTCGCCCGTTCGATGGAAAGGGCTATCTAACAGACATGCTGTCCAGCATTTAAAAAGGTCAGTCGACCAGAATGAAGGGGGAGTGGCGTATCTCGTTTTTTTTCTAACGACCTTATCTTCATCTCAGCCATATTCCTGTAATGAATACTCTGAGGTTCCGGAACAAGAGAACCCCCCACTGCCAGATAACATGTGTCGCGTGATCTGGAACGATCTGATGTCTCCTCAGATATCCCGCCCGGCTTCGGTTTCATTAAGCCACATTGGCTTGCGCCTCCATCCATTTTTATGCACGGACGCATTGAAATCGCGGCGTGAATAAACTGCATAAATCTTGGTGTGTATCGGGCAATCATTCGGGTCTTGCAGGCAAGGATCATTATCGCTCATATCCTCAGAATTCTGAGAAAACTTACTCACATGTTTTTTTTTGCGTAAAATTGTAAACTTTGATTTGGTGTTTAGTTAACGAAAATCCGACCATTTCTGTTCTTTAATGCCAACAATCAAGAATGGTTTCGGATTCCTTACTTGTCGCGCGGGAACATGCAGATGCGTCATGTCTTTTTTATTGCCGGCTTGGGAACACTGCTATGCGCTGGCACCGTCAACGCCACGCCCCCTGTTGCGGATACGGTTTTTACCAATGGCTTCATTTATACTGTGGATGCCAAAAATTCCGTCGCACAGGCTGTGGCTATAAAAAACGGTAAAATCCTTTATGTGGGATCAAGCGCCGAGGCCAAGCGTTATATAAGCCCCCACACGCAAAAAATTGACCTGCACGGCAATATGCTTATGCCCGGACTGGTTGACGGGCATATGCACCCCCTTCGTGGTGGCGAACGTCTTGTGTTATGTTCGCTCCAATATCTGCCCCTGACAAAGCAGGAGTTTTCAGATCGCATTAAAGCCTGTCTGGTCGATCCGTCTGTTCCCAAAAGGAAAAACTGGCTTCTTGTGACCTCCTGGTTTCAGGAAGCCATGCGCCCTAAAGATACAATTCTAGACAAAACCATTCTTGATAAAATTGACAATAAAAACCCTATCGTCGTGTATTCTTCGTTTGGTCACTCTGCTTTGCTGAACACGCCAGCACTTGAAGCTGCCCATATTACAGCCAGCACGAAATCAGAACCGGGCGGTGTGATTATTCATGATGCCAAGGGCCAACCAACGGGCCTGCTGGAAGATACAGCCTTAAACCTGATTTTTGCCGCACAACCTGCCGCCAGTGATGAACAGAAAGTTGCTGCAGCCAGAGCCGTCTTAGCCGTATTACGTAAACAAGGCGTAACATCGTTCCTTGATGCACGAGCCGCAGAAGTCGATATCAAAGCTTTCAGCATTCTTCAGCAGAACGGTGAACTGACTGCCCGTGCCCATTTTGCGCCACTCATCACACCAGAAATGGGGCAAGATGCTAAAAAATCAGTTGATTATGTCAAAGGATTATCGACCAGATACGATCAGGGTAGTATCACACAACAACCAACCATTACCGTGCGCCATGCCAAGATGTATATGGACGGCGTCATTTCAGCCCCGGGGCTGACGGGTATTTTGACCCTCCCTTATCGTGTCAACAAAGGAACGGCAGAACATCCTGATTGGCAGCCGGGTTCTTCTACTGGGCCTGCCCCCTATTTCCCTGTGCCTGTGCTCTCGAAGCTCCTGCAAGGCTTGGTGCAGGCAGGTATTGATCCGCACATGCACGCTGACGGCGACGGTGCCGTGCGCATAGCGCTTGATGCGGTTGAGGTAACCCGCAAGGCCCTGCCAAAGTCAGACTTTCGCCCCGGTCTGGCGCATGATGAACTTGTTGCACAGGCAGATCTGCCTCGTTTTCGGCAACTGGGGGCCATCCCGGTCATGTCTTTTCAGTGGGGAAAACGGGCGCCTGACACCACAGGCCAGACAGCCGATGCTTTGGGTGAAGATCGCTCAAACGCGATGGAGCCAGCTTACCAGCTTGAAAAAGCCGGCGCGCGTATTGCTTACGGGTCTGACTGGCCGGTTGACCCGCTGAATGAGTGGTTTGCGCTACAGGTTGGCATCACACGCCAGAATGCACCTGACGTTGAACCCCAATATCGCGCCAGACTGGGCGATATGCCCGGCCTTTCCCGGGCCTCTGTATTGCGTGCCATCACCATGAATTCAGCTTATGAATTGCGGCAGGACAGCGTAACCGGATCAGTCGAACAGGGGAAAATAGCCGACCTCATTATTTTGGATAGAAACATCACCACCATTCCGGTTAATGAAATTGGAAAAACAACAGTACTCATGACAATGGTTGGAGGAAAGGTTGTTTACAGTAGCGGGGAATTTGTGCCGAAGACACCATAGATATTTAGAATAAGGTGCAGGGTTCGAAAACCCTCTGGTTTTAAGTGCTGTCCTATCATTCTATCTTTCATGACTTGCGAGATAGAGTGACAGAATGAAGCAGTCTGGTTTCTTTGACGTTGATGAGCGTTGGCTCGCCTGAGTGGGCTTAGCGACCAGATCGAAGTTTTTCCCCGGACCATGGATTTTTAACGGTTTCGTCCTGACCTGATCGAAAAACCGTTACATGATGTCTTTTGCGTTTGGTTAGAGGCTAAGCGTGTGATGATTAATGGTTTTTGTGGATAATTCTCGCTGTGCTTTGCTTAAAAAGCCTGAGGAACATATGCGTCAAAACCGTTCATCAGTGCGTGTCTGACTTGAAAACAGCTTTTCATAATTTCAAATAACGGTTCTTCGGTCTCTCCTTTTGTCAACCAGAACATTCCCGATGGTCATCAGTGCTATGATCAAGATGTAAAGCCCCAGAAGCAGGGGTTTCTGGATACCAATCAGTCCGAGGCAAAGCCCAGTTGTGAGCAAAGCATAGGCGGGAACAACGGGATAGCCTGGCGCATGCCACGACCGCGGCATGTCTGGGGCGATCTGACGCAACTTGAAGAGGCTGGCCATGGTCATGATATACATTGTCAGCGCGCCAAAAACGGAAAGCGTGACGATGGATGCAGTCAGGCTTTCTCCACTGAATGATACGATATCATCACTGAAAATAGCCAGAATGCCCACGCCTCCACAGACCAGAACACTTGTATAGGGTGTCTGAAAGCGCGGCGATACCAACCCCATCCAGCGTGGCAGGCCGCCCCCCTGTGCAAGGGCGCAGATCTGGCGCGCGCAGCCCATGATGATGGCATGCAGAGAGGCAACAAGCCCAAATAGCCCGAGCCAGACGAGCATGTGAAGGTAAGGACTGTGTGAACCAACAACTGTTTTCATGGCAAACGGAAGTGGGTCGTTGAGATTGGCCAGATTGCGCCAGTCTCCAACACCACCAGCAAGAATCATGACACCGAATGACAGGAGCACCAGCGTCACGATGGCGGCGATATAGGCGATGGGCAAGGTCCGTCTGGGTGAACGGGCTTCTTCGGCAGTTAAAGCTACGCCTTCGATGGCAAGGAAGAACCAGATTGCAAAGGGAACAGAGGCCGCAATGCCCCCCAGCACTGACCAGGAGAAATGATCGGTTCCGGCCCAACCGTGTGTCACGAAACGGTGCCATGAAAAGCCGGGCCAGACCACGCCCATGAAAATGAAAAGTTCAATGATGGCGGCTACGGTTACAATCAGTTCGAAGCTTGCCGCTACCTGAACGCCCGCGATATTGACGCCCATGAAAAGCAGGTAGGCGATTACGGCACCAGCCTTGGGCGGAAGTGCGGGAAACTGCACATGCAGATAGGAACCAATAGCCAGAGCGATGGCCGGGGGTGCAAAAATGAACTCTGCCGTCGAAGCATAGCCTGCCACAAGACCGGCGCGATGCCCGAAAGCGGCGCTGACGTAGACGAATGGACCGCCTGCCCTAGGCATGGCGGTGGTAAGTTCAGTGTAGGAAAAAATCAGAGCAAGATACATAAGCGCCACGAAGATGGTCGCAATCAGGAAGCCCAGCGTGCCAGCGCTGGCCCAGCCGTAGCTCCAGCCGAAATACTCACCGGAAATGACAAGACCCACGGCAATCGCCCATAACTGAACGGGGCCGAGGCTCTTGGCCAACTGCGGTTTGGAACGGTCCGTCATGGGGTGTTGTTTTCCGGCAGAGGTGTCATGTCCGTGCTTTCGTCCTTGAGGGCCACGCCCGTATATCCCAGTTTGCGGGCACTATTCAGAAGCCAGCAAAGCTTGTGGCAGCTTTCTCCGATCGAGAGGCCATGGGCATGGATGTTGGAGATGCAGTTGCGTTCCGAATCTTGCCGCCCGACATGCGGGTTCCATGTCATGTAGAGGCTGAGGCTGTCTGACACGCTCAGTCCTGGACGCTCACCGATCATCATGACGACACAACGCACGCCGAGTAGAGCGCCAATCTCGTCTCCCAGAGCGACACGGGCATTATGGGCGACCACGAGCGGGGCAATGCGCCATGTGTGACCAAGGGCGGCACGGACGGCTTTCTGAAGGGGAGGAGCTTGTCGTTCGACGGCAACGGCTGACAGTCCATCCGCAGCGACGAGGACAACATCCCATGGACCCGCCAGCGCAATCTGTTTCAGGAGTGAGAGGGAAGGCCCATCAAGTCTGCGTCCCAGATCAGGCCGCCGCACGAATTCAGAGCGATCCTTTGCTTGGCTTCGTACCTCAACAAAAGAATCTCCGATGGTCAGTTTCGCTGGATCAAGACAGGCATGGACAGCACGGCGTGCGCATGCATGGGCGGCCTGCAGGGCGCGGATTTCGGACCCTGCAATGCTATCGCCTGTTCGTGGTAGCCCTATGCGCGCGCGCGTGTAACGCCGTAACGGTCCCCAAGGATCTTGGGTGGGCTGCCTCATGGACTGGCCCTGAAATTCGGTAAGGCATAAGGCTGGTTCATGCGCAGGCGCATGCCATCCACAAGCGCCATCTTTTCAAGCCACGCTTCAAATTCAGGCGCAGGACGTACGCCAAACACCGAGCGCAGTGTCAGGATGTCATGATAGGAGAGGCTTTGGTAGCTGAGCATGACATCATCGCCTCCGGGCACGGCAATCAGGAAATTCACGCCCGCGGCCGTAAGAAGCATCATCAGGGTGTCCATGTCGTCCTGATCTGTTTCTGCGTGGTTGGTGTAACAGACATCACAGCCCATCGGCAGCCCCAGAAGCTTGCCACAGAAATGGTCCTCAAGCCCCGCTCGGATGATCTGCTTGCCATCGTAAAGATATTCTGGACCAATGAAGCCCACGACCGTATTGACGAGAAGTGGCGAATAGACACGTGCCACGGCATAGGCCCGCACCTCCATGGTCTGCTGATCCACGCCATGATGAGTACCAGACGAAAGTGCAGATCCTTGCCCTGTCTCGAAATACATGACGTTTGTGCCAACAGTTCCGCGGTTCAGTTCCCGAGCAGCCTGCCAGGCCTCGGAAAGGATACCCAGCGAAATACCGAAGCCAGCATTGGCTTGTTCTGATCCTGCGATGGACTGGAAAACCAGATCTACCGGCGCACCTTTTTCAATCATGGTAATGGTGTTAGTCACATGCGTCAGAAGGCAGCTTTGCACAGGCATATCAAAACGCTGGCGGATATCATCAAAACGCCACAAGATATCCATTCCTCGTCCGATATGGTCGGACGCCGGGTTGATCCCCAGAACAGCATCTCCAGCACCAAGAAGCAATCCATCAAGGAGGGCTGCGGAAATGCCATCTGGATCGTCAGTCGGGTGATTGGGTTGCAGACGGGAGCCGAGACGAGCGGGAAGGCCCTGTGTGTTGCGAAATGCGCTGACAACACGCATTTTCCGTCCGACTGAAACCAGATCCTGATTGCGCATCAGTTTGCTGACCGCAGCCACCATTTCAGGGGTCAGCCCTGGCGCAAGTTTTTCTAGACTTGAGGTATCAGCCGCATAACTTAGCAGCCAGTCCCGAAACTGGCCGACCGTCATGTGTGAGATAGGGGCGAAAGCAGCTTCATCATGGCTGTCCATGATAAGGCGGGTAACTTCATCGGTTTCGTACGGGACAATGGCTTCCGTCAGGAAATGACGCAGCGGCAGGTCTGCCAGCACTTCGCGGGCGGCAACCCGCTCAACAGAGTCTCGGGCGGCAATACCGGCCAGTTCATCTCCCGAACGGAGCGGCGAGGCACTGGCCAGGACATGTTTCAGGTCCTGAAAGACAAATGTTTCGCCTACGAGGGAAATGCGATGAACCAAAACGTCGATGTCCTGCCACAATCCGGATATGTTCTTTGCATAATTCTAACATGGACAGCAGGGCGCTGACCGCCAGGACGACACAATTGGTTGACATCCTGCATCATCACAGTTCCTTGCGGAATGCCTGGGGCGAAACGCCATACCATTTGCGGAAGGCACGGCTGAAAGCACTGACTTCAGAATAGCCCAGAAGATAAGCGATTTCTCCAATAGACACGCCTTTTTGGCGCAGATAGGTCTGAGCGAGGCTACGGCGTGTTTCGTCCACAAGATTGGTATAAGTAACACCGATGGATTCTAGACGCCGTTGTAGTGTCCATCGTGGAACGCCAAGTTTCTCAGCCAGAACAGGGAGCTTCACGATCCCCTGTGGCAACATGGTGCGAACTTCACGCCGAGCCTGAAGCAGGAGATCGTCACGCCCGTCAGTTGTCAGATGCTGGGAGTGATCAAGACGCGTAAGGCTTTCGCGGAGGACCGAAAGCAATCCTGCATTGGCGGCTGGCATGGGGACGTCCAGACCGACGTCAGAAAACAGGAGGGCTGTCGTGCCACGCTGGAAGAAAATAGGTGCATCGAAAGCTGCCGCATAGTCTGCGGCGGTGGACTGACAGGTGTGTTCGAACCAGACAGCATCAGGATGCCAGCTCTTGCCAAGCGCCCGACGGAAGACATTGCAGAACATTCCCATCGTCAGCTCGGCGTCCTGCGCGCGACGAGAAATGAGGGGATCAGTGATGCGGTACTCAATGCGAAACCCACCAGGCATCCGGACCAGACGTGTCTGGGTAGCTCTCTGATGATAAGGGAAAAGTTCTGCAAGATTAACGAGGGCATCTCCGAGGGTTGCGGAGGTCAGGGCGATATAGCCGATGAGACCGAGCTGGTCGGGCTGGAACTGCTGACCATAGGCAAGGCCAGTATCATAGCGGCCAGACTGGCGTGCCACTTCCTCGAATAAATTGCAGTAGTCTTCCAGACGAAGCGCAAGAGTGGGGGGGAGATCGTCGGCAATCTGAAGACCCACTGAACGAGCAATGATGTCAGGGTCACATCCTTGCTGACGGATGAAGGAACTGGCACCCGTCATGGCAGCGGCCAAGACGCTGCCGGTCTGCCTGTCTGTCTGGGGAAAGGAAGACAGGCAATCATCAGTTAGGACCTGTGCAGAGAACAAGGTCATCTCTCCTCACAACCAGGACGGTGTCCATCAGTCATTTCCGCATCGCAATAGCTTGTTGCGATCTAAATATAAATCCTTCCTCGGAATGAATTTTGTCAAGTATTCTGCTATGGGCAGCGATCAGTTCTCTCCCAGCAGGCGGGACGTGCGGCTTCCGAAAGCTATGGTTTCCTCTGAAGGGCACCATTCACCAGTATTATCATCTCGCCCCTGAAGGATGAATCGAGGTGTAGACGATGTCATCTCATTGGCTGCCCGCTGGCTGAGGGCACCTTCCGTGCCGTCTGCCAGGCGATTGATGATCAGGGACAGGTGCGTATCGGGAAAGGCGGTTTGCATGGCGGTATCCCCGCTACTGTCGCCACAGACAAGAATGGGTCCATGCCCGCGTTCCTGGACAAGCCGGCGGCGTATGGCATCGACTTTCCCTGCGCCATAGGTCAAAGGCCAGTCTGCAGCAGGTTGAACCCCTAATTTTCCGGAGGGCCAGCACATCTGGATGCCCAGAATGTGGTCCGCAGGCAAGCCGTAGCCGAAACCGGGGTCCGTGGCGAAAACCCTAACAACAGTCTCCAGAGATGCGGAGCAGATGAAAATGTCGACATCTGCTTGTCTCAGGGCTGCTTGAAGGTCAGCGATTTCCGGTGTCAGGCGTAACCCGTGAAAGACGTCACATCGAAGCGTACCTGATCTGCCGGATCGTTCAGGAGGAACGATATGTTCAACATATCTGATATCACGACCGAGGGCCCAACGATTAGCCATGGCAGCAAGAGTCGCAATATCCGTCTCCGTCATGCCGCAGAGCAGACGAATGATCCAGTATAAGGCGACTTTTGGTCCAGCTATGGCATCAATGGCCCTGTAGCTGAAAAGCAGACGGGTCCGGAGTGCGACGAGGGCCGTGATGTGAGACGGAACGGGCGCTCGCACGGCCGACCATGGACCATACCGAGACCAGAGTTCGGTATAATCGCGGGTCATGTCCTCGACGAGATGGGAGAAACGTATCTGCTTTCCGTCCTGATTCAGGAAGTGAGGACCGAGTTCACCTTCTGGCACGTCCTGCTTGATTACATGCTCAAAACACGTGGGCGTCAGGGCGAAACTGAATGTTTCGAGCATGAACTGCAGAAGGGTTTCCTGGCAATCGCCAAAAATGCAGGTATTATCCCAATCGAATACGGCATAGGGCCGTCCGGATGTCGGCCTACTGACGATCAGCTGTGATAGGAGGTGCCGGTTGCGGGGCGCCCATTTCAAGGGAGACAATGGGGCGTTGTTGGTCGGCATCCCAAAAGCAGGCCTGCTTCCCATGAGAGCGGCCGTGCATGCGAGAAAGCTTCTGCGATCAAGCGTAGTCATACGCTGTATCGGCCCATCAGCGGATCCGTTCGGCTCGGACGTCCGGTCTGGATGTGGCCGGCGAAATGCAGCATGGCTTTGTTGGTCGGGCTAAGTCGCGTGGAGGTTTCGGTCACGACGAGATCGTACCAATTATCACTGATGGAAATGTCCCACGTAATCTGTGCTTCCTGTTGTGAGAAAAGAGTGACCTTGCGTATATCGGAGGTGGTGTAAGCGCTAGAAATGGTGAAATTACGAGCTATAGGAGAAGAATTTCGGATTTTCAGGGTGATCTGATCGCAGGATGTGCCCGTTTCAAGAACAGCCTCCAGAAGATCAGAGCCCGAAAAAGCACGGTAAAATCCGTCCGGACCGTGAAGGGTTATTGAATAAGTCTCGTGCGGGGTCAGAAGAATGTCATGCATGTGACCCGGGCCTAAAGTATAGTGCCGCATAGGGCGACCTTGCTCCAGAAGCTGGAAGACTGCGCCTTGCGTTCCGATATTGGCAAGATGGAGGCTGTGCCGGTTGGCCCTGTCGCTTACAAGATCTGCGGTCAGGGCGTAGGGTAATGCACGGGCGGGGCGCTGGGTGATTTCCTGACGTGGCATTGTTTGCAGCTGCGGGATACTGGGCGCAGGAAGGCGGCAGGATGCCCGTGTTTCAGCCAAATAATGTTCAGTTTCGGGAAGATTGGTATTCCAGTGCGGGTCGGCGTTCGTGAAATCGAAAATACTTGTCAGGTCGCCACAGACTGTCCTGCGCCATGGGGTAATGTTGGGCGCAGGTACACCGAATCTGGCTTCGAGGAACCTGAGAACGGATGTATGGTCAAAGAGCTGAGAATTAACCCATCCCCCTTTTGTCCAAGGAGAGATGACAATCGCGGGAACACGTGGGCCGAGCCCGACCGCAACGCTCCCTAAGGCCTCCCCGTCCAACGGGACAGAACTGTAGCCCTGTAACGGATCATCGGCACGGAGAGGCGGGACAGGTGCTGGCATATGGTCAAAAAAACCGTCATTCTCATCATAATTGAGGATAAACACGGTTTTTGCCCAGACCTCCGGATGACGCACAAACACATCCATCAGCCTTGAGATCAGGCTTTCGCCATACCCCGGCGGAGCATCCGGATGCTCGGACATGGCTTGGGAAGGTACGATCCATGAGACCTGTGGTAATTTTCCGGATGCTACGTCTTTCTCGAACTCTTCTACCAGAAACCGCCCTTCAGAGGTGGCGCTGTTATCTGCATGCGATCCCGGAACGATCTGGCGTGCCCGTTTGTGTTGCCAGCTTTCTGCAGGAACATTCCTGAATGTGGCAAAAGACTGGAGGGGATTGTCAGTAAAATTGTCATATTCCTGATAGACGCGCCATGAAACTCCAGCTTCCTGCAAGCACTCTGGATAGGTTTTCCAGTCAAAGGGCCTGAAAGAGGGATTATCAAGCGCGCTATCGGCCGAGGGATTACCGTCATCGATATTGACCGTGACCTGAGGTCCCTGGTTCCCAACAGCCAGGCCACTCGTACCGGTAAAAAAATAGAGGCGGTTTGGATTGGTAGGGCCGAAAATGGACGCATGGTAGGCATCACAGATCGTGAAAGATTCTGCTAAAGCATAGTAATAAGGAATGTCTTCGCGCGTAAAATGTCCCATGGTCATTGCAGTCTTATGCGGAATCCAGACATCCCACTCATTCCAGACGGCTTGAGAGGCCTTCCAACTATGATCAAGGCTAGCAAGACAGGCCGAAGATGTATGAACAGCGTTCAGGCGGAAAGGCAGGATATGCTGCCCCTGTCCGTCTGGCTGGGCGAAGACAGGGTTTCCGTCTGGTAGGTGGAGAGCACGGGGATCCCCATAACCCCGTACACCACCGAGAGCTCCGAAATAGTGATCAAAAGATCGGTTTTCCTGCATGAGCAGCACAACATGTTCGACATCCTGGATCGTGCCAGTTGGACGTCTGGCGGGAATGGCAAGAGCCTTGCGGATGTTTGCGGGCAGGAGCGTCATGCTAGCGGCAGTGGCTCCGGCTTTCATGAAAAACCGTCTGCCCACATTAAACTGCGACATGTGTGATCTCCTTACCCGTCGGAAGGGTGGCGAGCCTCAGAACGCTGCTGCGATGGAGCCGAAATACTGCCGCGGGGCCCCGATAAGGAAGGACTGGTTGTCTCCGGACATGGAGTTTCCGTTCTCGCCGGCGGTGGCAATATAGGTTGTATTGGTCAGGTTATAGACATTGAAACTGAAGGTAAGGTTCTGCAGGAAGCCGAGGTGCCGATTATACTGTCCCAGATTGCGCAGATGATACTGTGCGCCAGCACTGGTCAGCCAGTAGGATGGAATGCTCAGATCACCAGTATAGGTATAATTGCGCTTACCCATATAGATCGTGTCGATATGAGCGCTGAGGTCACGCCACGTGTAGGACAGGCTCGCCTTATACATGAAGCGCGGATAGTTGACGATCTGCTGTCCAGCGATGGCATAAGTTGTGCCGCCACTGGTTACGTTCTGGTCGTAGGTTGCATGATTCCAGCTGATGGAGTTGGATAGAGACAGTCCTGTTACAGGAGTGATAACCAGAGCTGCATCCACGCCGTTCATTGTGACACCGCCCACATTCATAACAGCGGAATAAGGGTTTGTGATCGGGCCGCTGGTTATCTGCTGCAGGCGGTTGCGGAAATTCGTATGGTAAGCGTAGAGGCTGGCGTTCAGCAGATGGTCCACGTAGCGGTAGCCGACTGCAAAATTCCAGTTGGTTTCAGGCTTCATCTTTCCAGCCCCCATGGTCTGATCGTAAGCGCTCTGGGTCATTGCGAACGGCGAGGCGCCGCCTTTGTAGCCTGCGATCGGGTATGATTTTACGTTCTCGGCGATATCGAAGAATAATTCGTGGTTCTTGAGGAAATGCCAGTCTCCACTGATATGCGGGAGGAACGCGCGGGCAGTTGTTACCGTGCCGCTGGCGAGGGCATCTGTGCCAGTATAGGCTGGAATGTTGGCGGTCTGATTACCGGTTACGGATTGCCAGAGGGATTTGAAGCCAAAATGCAGGCTTACATTCGGCAGGACGCGATAGGTGTCCTGAACGAAAGCCGTGAAGCTGTTGGACGAGAAGCTGTCGCCCCACAAATGGGCCGTTGGGTCAGGCAATGATCCCATCGAGTTGATCGGGTTGCCTTCGCCAAGAACTGGTTCCTCGTAGGCGTTGCGGCCTACATTCACATGATAATGTTCGTACCAGATACCAGCGCTCAGATCATTATTGGCGATCTGGTAATGCAGGGCTGAGGTGAAGCCTCCGCGCTGGGCATGTTCGAGGGTGATCTGGTCGAAAAGCGGAGATCCATTCGGCATTAAGCCATCCGAATACCATGGATAGGGGCTGGCCCATGTGCCGCGTCCATATTGCCCCTGCGCATAAATGGTCGATTTCCAGCGTAGGCGTGATGTCAGGGCGAAGTCCATGTTCAGGCCGCCAAGATAGTCACGTTCGACCGTCCCGCCGTCATAATATGAGGCATCATACGGGTCCGAGAGCTTGCTGTAGCCAGCAGGAAGGGCTCCTCCTGGCTTGTTGTTAGCGGCAAGTGCCAGCTTATAGGCTTTCTCATAGGCTTTGGGAGTGCCGATGAAATTGTCCAGACTGGAGCCATAATTGTTCAGCATGTCAAACGACAGATCCTGATATTGATACTGATCAAGGTCGCCCCAGTCGAAGATAGCGGAGATATGGCTGTCTTCTCCGATGGGCTGCACGATCTTGGCATTGACCTGCTGCATGAACTGATTGCCGCCGCCTTTCCATTTGTTAAGGTTGTTACGCATGTAGGAGGCATACATCCGCGTACCGGTCTTGTTCAGGTCTCCGGTATCGAAACGAATGAAGGTGTGCATGTTCATACTGGACCCGAAGGTTTGGGCGATTTGGCCGCCAGCTTTATGCTTCGGGTCGCTGGAGAAATATTCGATCGATCCACCAAGGTTGGAGGTGCTGGCAATAGCTTCTGCGCCAGCGCCTTGGGAAATCACCATATGTCCGATATTCTCGGAAGCGATGGCATTAATGATATTGAGGCCGTTGAAGGAATGGTACTGCTGATCTCCAAGTGGAATGCCATCAAGGGTCATGCCGACCTGGTTCTGCAGGAAACCATGCATGAAAAACATCTGCGACCAGATGTCTACACCCTGTGCATCCGCAGATTGAAGCATGATGCCTGGCAGCTTTCCCAGAACTTTGAGAACGCTAGTTCCAGGTGTTTCGGCACGAATAGCTGCCGAACCTACAACCTCTTGTACGCCATGTGAACGATGAGCGCCCGTGACAGAAATGGCTTCGCTTGAAGACTTGATAATGGCAGTTTTCCGACCAGATGTAGTCGGGATGCGCCTTGATTTATCCGTTGCAGGCAGGCGTTTTGTGGGGTGATGCGGCATTGCTGCTGCGTTTACACTGAAGCTTAAAATTGAAATGGCGATGACAAGAGGGGGGCGGTACCCGAATAGCATAATATGGTCGTCTCCTCATAAGAGCGGGAAGATGTGCCCCCTCATGTCGATACGAATGTGTTACATTTTTTCTCTACCAAATCTCGTGATGCGCAGTCTTGACGGGACGACACACTTTCTTGACAGACCGTAATGATGGCGTGCGTCTCCCGACCTCCCTTTAAGGAGAAGGAATAGTGCTTCTATCGACAGAAAATTCAGGCTGATCCACAAACGGAAGACTGCTGATGCTAGATTTAGGGCCTGTTATGTCTTGATCCAGTCTGCTGCGGCAGCGATGTGGATGACGGCGAGGAACGACGTTGCTGTTTTTTCATATCTGGTTGCGACAGCGCGCCACTCCTTGAGGCGAGCCCAGAGGTTCTCAACGAGATGCCGACACCGATAGGCCCATTTTGGGCAGGCGACCGCCCCATCGCGTCGTTTCGCGGGAATGGCTGGCCGGGCTCCCATGTCCATGTCCCATATCCGTTCACGAAAGGCGTTCGAAGCGTAGCCCTTGTCCGCCACGACCCACAGGGGAATGGCGGGAAGGCTGTCGAGCATGGCTGGTGCCAGGGGCAGTTCATGAGCCTGTCCGGGGGCCAGCGCAAAACCGAAGGCTTTTCCATGCCCATCAGCGATCACGCAGACTTTCGTGCCATAGCCGCCGCGAGAACGGCCAAGTGCTTCACGATGGTCTCGTTCTTCGAAAGAGGCCCCTTTTTTTGGGCTCCCGCCGCTTTGTGGTGAGCCCTGATGTTTGTACCATCCAGAAAAGTCATTCCGAACGCCACTCCGTGTTGGTCCTGAACCAGTTCGAGCAGGCGTTCCCACACGCCCAGTTTCGCCCAGCGGATGAAAAGTTGTGCTGCCCGCCACCAAGGACCCAGTTCAGCGGGGATACTCCGCCATTTCGCGCCATTCTCATGGCGCCAGAAAATCGCTGCTATCGTGCGCCGCAGATCATGGGGTGGCGTCTTGCCTCGTGGGCGAACCGCTTCAATCAGAGGTTCCCAGATCACCCATGTCTCGTCCCTAAAAGTACCGGTTCCGTCTCCTTCTCCCATCCCGATAATATGGGAAGAATTTCAAGATCTAACAGGTCCTAGTCTTTTCAGGGAGACCAAAATTTCAAAGAATGTGGATAAAGCCCAAATGGGAATAACAAAGATAAAAAACCATATCATCCGCTTCTGAATACTTTTTTGACTAAACAGCTTCCAAACTGAATACCCAATAGCAGTGAGTAAAATACCCAGAATGGAGCAAAAGCCACCCACCAGAAAAAATGGTAGAAGAGTATTCACATACTTTCTCCACCAGTCTGAATAAACAAGAGATCACTGGACGATCTGTCAAAAACTGCACGCTAATTCCATTTCTGCCTCGCCCGCAGTTATACCCTGTCGGATACGACATTGGTGGCCAGGAACGCCGCATAGCCCTGTTCATCCATCTGACCTGCTGCCAGCGCAAGGACGGCATTCGTCGCATCTTCCAGGACTACCGTGAAACGATAGCCGTTCAGTTCCAGAAACAGCACACAGAGCACAAAGCCCTTACGCTTGTTCCCATCAATGAAGGGATGGTTTTTTACGATACCAAAAAAGGGTGAAAAGAACGTAAAAATTATAATTAGCATATTTCCGTTATATTTGTTTTTGTGTCTATTCTGACATTATTCTTATTTGTAACGATAATACAGATTTACAAAATAATTTGGTGAAAATCATGTCAGATTCGAATATTCATAACCCTTATTTCCACAAAAATTCAAATGAAGCAGGTTCCTTAGGTGGAAACCATGTCTAAGCACACAGTTATATCCCAAATTCAACAACAGATATTTTCACCAATTTTCCTAACTCCTCTGACAAAACCTCCCTTCTTTCTACCACTAACGGTCTTTCGGTATCAGGCACAAATAACGATTACTGGGTTAACAGCCCAACTGTTGAAAAACTTGTCTAGAAAGTCGAAATCACCCCTTACGCTGAAGAAACGTCATCAGTCGAGCCAATTGAAGTCGTCGGCCACGGAGGCGGCAGTGGTGGTTATTCAGGAGGAATGGGAGGTGGCATAGGTGGTGGAACAGGAAACCCAGGCATGGGCGGGGGAGCGGACGGTGGAGGAGGGGGCGAAGCGCCAGGGGTCACAACTGTTTACGGAGTTCATGCCAAACTTAACTCCGATGGGGTGTTGGCAATTGTTGACAACCAGAATGAGTTTGTTCTGCGAGATCGTTACCACGCCGATGTCAACGGGCATGGATATACTGTGACTGTCGCCTCAACAGTTAACGACGCGGAAAAAGCCTATTCGGATATAGAAGACAAACCCGCAACGGATCAGCAGGTTACCGACTATCTTCAGGCGGTCGTTGCAGGCAAGTCCTATACAGAGATTCGTTCTGACATCATAAACTCACCAGATATGAAAGGGATTATGGATGGCTACGAACAGCAGCTCTACGGGGAGAATGCAGATCAGAACACTCAGGCCTGGTTGAAAGATAACCTCAAAAATGAACGCAGCCTGTCAGATATGCGCTGGGAATATGCACATTCCCAGCGGATGACCGACGCCATTTTCACAATGATCAATGGGGTGCAGGACAGGACCGATGCATCCGAAGCCTATGATGCCAACTATAAAAACAGCACAATGGACGCTCTCGGCCGCAAAGAAACGTCCTTTATTCAAAACCGGAACGACCTGATCGATATTGATGCCGAAAAAACCATCATCAACGACAAAATTTACGAAAACATACATGATCATACCGCCACAGACGGTGATATCTCCTTCGTCCATGATCAAATGCATGGCGGGTTGAGCATCCAAAATGTAATTTGGAATGAGGCTCATAATCAGGAATTAAACGATGGTTTGAGCCAACAGATATCGGCTTTGACGGAGCGTGATATATCACAGATAGGTGGAAGCTCAGTTGCTTCTATCGAAGATATAATTGGTAATCAACAGATTACTTATAGAGAAACAAAAAGTTTCTTAACTGATGGTGTTCAGATAGCTTCTGCTAGTTCACAAGATTCCATCGCTTATAAGGTAATCGATACCTCTCCATCTGATGCTATGACTTATACTGATGGTCAAGGAAACCAGTTGTTATTATCTAATAAATTTTCTTTGTCAGATGGGGTTTCTGCCGGGAAAGCAGTTAGGCAACAATATGAAGCAGATCAAGCAAGTGTTGGCATAGAACAGGCTTTGGTAAATGCAAAAAATAATTTTGCACATTACATTGGTCAAGGAGAAGTTTTTGATATTCAAAGAGATTCACAAAGCCACATTTTTTATAAACCAATGACACCTGGGGCAAATTATCTTGTGGGAGTTTTTGCAGCTGCAGCAGGTTTAAATAAGGCAGAAACTTATGTTCTCGGGTTAGGATGTGGTTTTAAAAAATCAGAGAATTACTCTAATTTATTTAGCGGTGATAGTAAATACTGGACGACAGAAATAGATGATGTAAATTCAGGAAAAGTAAAATGATATACAAAATAATAAAAACAACAGTAATTATAAACGTTTACTATATGTTGATATATTGTAATGAACTATATAATTATTTTTCAACATCAAAAAAACAGAAACTATTTTTTATAGGATTGTGGAGACATCATTAGGATTTTTGTTCATTGCGACCTTTCCTATCATTTTACAATGTGTTTTTTGTTTTATATCGACAAAAATTAGAAATAGATACATACGTATTGTATTTGAATTCACTATCCCGACAGTGATGTTTTTTTGGATGTGCTATCAAATAAAATATGGACAAGGTCCACAAGGTGAAGCGGACGTTAATGAATTTTCACCTTTTGTCGAACGTCTGTTTACTTCAATATACGTGAATGGTCCGCTTCTTTTGGGAGTAATGATTATCCGAAAAATTTTTATAGAAAAACGGTTAGGCTTCTTAAAGCCTTACGGCGTGTCGTCAGTTAAGCAGGATGATGATTGAGGCGAACTGCACGGCTGCGAGGAAGGTCGATCTCAGTTTATCGTAGCGGGTTGCGATGGCACGGAACTGTTTGAGTTTATTGAAGAACTGCTCGACAAGATTACGTTCCCTGTAAAGAGCGAAGTCGGTTTCCCGCTACATCGTTCTATTGCGTTTTGGCGGTATGACCGGGGTAATCCCGCACTGTATCAGCCGATTGATCAACCTGTCCGCGTCATACGCCTTGTCAGCAAGGATAGTATCCGGGTCGATGTTTTCCAAAAGCGGTTCCGCCTGGGTGATATCGGCATCCTGTCCCGGTGTGATGCCGAGTTCCGCCGGATTACCCAGCGCGTCGCAGATGGCATGGATCTTTAGTCGTCAACCCGCCTCGTGATCGTCCGATGGCCTGATCCGTACCCTTTTTTGAGCGCTCCGGCACTATGCTGATGCGCCCGGACAATAGTGCTGTCGATCATCATGTATTCGTTGTCGTGATAAGCGGCCAGATAACGAAATATCCGTTCGATGACGCCGCTTTCACACCACCGGCGCAGACGCCGGTGCACGTTTTTCCAGCCCCCGAAACGGGCAGGAAGGTCGCGCCATGGAATGCCCGCGCAATAGCGATACAGCACCGCCTCCACGAACAGACGGTTGTCCGCCACAGTGCCGCCGACATAGCCTTCACGACCGGGAAGAAGATCCTTTATCCGCTCCCACTGGTCATCGCGTAAACTATAGCGCCGCATCTGTCTGTCTCCCCCAAAAAACGGGAAAACAGTCAGCACATGCAGACACAAAGTACAACCCTGACGTGCCACACTCAGGGACTAACTGACGACACGCCGTAGCGTAATTCTGGAGGCGCTCCTGGCACACTATGCTGCCAACCAGAACCGTGATGCCGCCCACAAGGAGAGTCTGCGTAATGCGTCCCGTGAAGCCAAACAGAAGTTGCAAAGGCTGTATGCGGCCATTGAGAAAGGCGTTGTCGATGCCACCGATCCCACGCTCAGGGAACGGTTTGATGCACTGAAGGCCCGACGGGATGAAACCAGGCGCCTTTGCGCGATGGCGGAAGCTCCGGCGATGGTCGTGCCGGTCATTACCGATGAAATGATCGGACGCTTCTCTCACGATCTGCGGGCAAAGCTGGCCGATGGTCCCGTCGCCATGCGCAAGGAGTATCTCCGCGCGATCGTCGATCGCATAGAGGTCGATGACGGGGAAATCCGTATTTTTGGAAGGAAAGACAGGCTGATGAACCAGCTCGTCTCAGACCGTCCTAAACTGAACTCGAAAGTTCCCAGTTTTGGACGGGAGTGGCGTCCCGAGGGTAACGAAATTGAGAACTGGAACCTATTGATATCGTTGGAATAAAATCAAATGGCTATCTTGTGATGGATTGAGTGTTCGAAACATAGACCTGTAGGCTGAACGTCTGCTTCGGGGGAGAGTGGATGATCGGCTTATCGTCAGGGCAAGACAAGAGACGAACATTGACCATCACATCCTGCGCTTTTTACCTTACCGCTAAGGAAGACCGATAATTGACCACGATTTCAATGCCGTCCCGCTTTCCCTGGATCGGAACAAATTATCATATTTCCCAGATACTTATCGTTGGAGAAAGCCATTATGGTTCACCGGAGCAGAGCGAAGACCTCAATCTGACCCGAAATGTAATTCAGAACATGATTGACGGAACAGCACATCATGCTGCTCTTCAATCTATTGAGCGGTCCTTCACTGGAAATTCAATTTGCTTTCCAGAGAAGTTCTGGGAGACCGTAGCTTTTATTAATTTTTGTCCCGGTATTGTTGATGATTCCCTCGCTGGACGTCACTCAGCCACGCGATCCATGATCAAGGCTGGTGTTCAACTGTTTCCCGATACTTTGCTGAACTTGAACCCGTCTCCCAAAAAGATAGTATTTTTCTCAAAAACCACTTGGGAAGCCACAGAAACATGCATTGGACTGCCTTATGAGCCCCTGCTTCCCGTTGTTGTCGATGGCATCAGTGTCGATTGTGGTCTGTTTAGATCAGATAAAGGGATTTCCTTTGAGGCTATAAATGTTGGTCATCCAGGCGGCCCCTTCCTTGGAGGAGCTAGTCTGAAACACCGTTTCAGACTAGCGTTTCTTAATAGGCTTTAATTATTAGTTGAGATGACACGTGAGTGTCTCTCATGGAGGGATAGTGTTGAAAAACTCATGGTGAAGAGTGAAGGTGTTGCCCAACCACTTCGATATGCGTGCAGCTTTCTTGCCTCAGGTGGGTAAGGCAGGCGCTCCGGTAGGTATCAGTTTCGCCATTTTGCGGAGATTTTGGGCAGCTGCGGCGAGATGGAACTCATCACGGGCGCCGTTTGGTCCTCTGAGCCTCAACCGATCGATCTTCAAAATGCGCTTGAGGTGAGCAAACAGCATTTCGACCTTCTTTCGTTCTCGTCTGGAGATAATATAGGCGTCGGTTAAAGCAATGTCGCGGGCCATATCACGAGCGCCTTCATGAATAGAGCGCAGAACCTTACGATTGGGCTGATTGGGGCAGCATTTTGGTTTGAGAGTGCATACGTCGCACGCCAGTTTCGACGAACGGTATCGAAGTAGGTTGTCGGGAGGGGTGTTTGGTCGATCCGAGTTGATCTTGCGCCACTGCTGCTTCAGTTCCCGTCCGCCAGGACAGACATAAAGATCGTGCACGTGGTCATATGTGAAATCTCGGCGTTCGAAAGTCCCATCCTGCCGGGCAGATTTGTCGAAAACCGGAATGTGAGGTTCTATGCCACGCTCATGAACCAGCGATGCAAAATTTTCAGAGGATCCATAAGCTGTATCCGCAGCAAGCCTTTCGGGCCATATTCCAAACGTTTCCTGCGTACGCTCTATCATTCTGCGTTGCGCCGTAACCTCGGCCTGCCGGATAGCTGTCGTGGTTTCTACATCCATAATGACAGCCGATTTAAGGTCGATGCCGTGCCCCGGTTGCGGGGCTGCTCAGCGAACTGGATGCCGTTGTCTGTCAGGATGGTATGAAGCTGATAAGGGACGACGCCCAGAAGATATTCGAGAAATTCCCAGGCAGTTCGTCTGTTGGCTTTGTCCACAAGCTGCGTCACCGCAAATTTGCTCGTGCGGTCTATGGAGACGAAAAGATAAAGCTTTCCTTCGGCAGTCTGAACTTCGGTAAGATCGAGGTGAAAAAAACCGATCGGATAGCGCTTGAAGTGCTGCCGTTTCGGCTTGCTAGACTGTGTAGAATTTTGTGCGGTGCCATTTTTTCAGGCTATTGGGAAACGATCATCGAACATGATTGCGAGCTGGCATCCGACAGCGTACCATTAGCGCACTGAGCGCTTCCGCTCTGCTGAGGTAGCATTGAGCGCCAGGTAAATCAATTTTGCTGCGGCCTCTTCACTGGGGAAATGGCTGCGGGTGCGCACGGCACGATGGATCTTTGAGTTCAGGGCCTCAATGGCATTTGTTGTGTAAATCAACCTGCGTACTTCCGGAGGATAATCAAGGAACGGAATGACCTCATTCCAGGCCCTGCGCCAACTGGGCGCGATGGCTGGGTATTGTCTGGCCTGATCGCTTTCCTCGAACCCGCCGAGGGCTGCCTCGGCCTCTGTGGCGTCCACTGCTGTGTAGATTGCCTTGAGAGCTGTGGCGACGGCCTTGCGGTTCTTGTAGCTGGCAAAACTCATGGAATGACGGAGCAGATGAACGATACACGTCTGAATGCGGGTTCTGGGGAAGGCCACCTCGATGGCCTGCGGAAAGCCCTTCAGCCCGTCGACTACGGCGATCAGGATATCCTGGACACCCCGATTGCGCAGGTCTCTGAGGACCTTGGCCCAGAATTTGGCTCCTTCATTCGCCTAGAACCACAGCCCAAGAACGTCCCGCGTGCCGTCAGGCAGGATCGCCAACGCCACGAAGGCAGCCTTGTTTGCGACAGTCCCGTCACTGCGGATATTGACCCGGATCGCGTCCATGAAAACGATCGGATAGCAGGGCTCGAGTGGGCGGTTCTGCCAGGCGACGCCTCCTCCATCACGGCGTCGGTCATCGCGGAAATGAGGCTTGGGGAGGCCTCAACGCCATAGATTTCCTCAATATGCCCCTGGATTTCGCGGGTCGTCAGACCCCGGGCATACATGTTGATGATCTTGCGGTCGAACTCGGGAAAGCAACGCTGATACTTTGCAATCAACATCGGATCAAACGTACCGTTCCGATCCCGGGGAATATCCAGAACAACCTTGCCGCTCTCTGTCGTCACGGTCTTCTGGCTCCTGCCGTTTCTGCGATTGAGCGGCAGATTATCGTCAGCAGAGGCGCCATCGGCGCGCTCCTCATCAAGGTGAAGTGTCATCTCCGAGTTAAGCGCTCGCTCCGCCAGAGCCTTCGTCAATTCCGAGAGTATGCCGCTTTTGCCAAACAAGTCGCCAGGTGAACGACCTTCCATCAGGCGGTTCAGAAGATCTTTATCAATGCTCATGCGGGGGCTCCTCTTCGAGCAGATTATCACCGCACCGCACAAAATTCAGGATAGTCCCCGGCTTGTCTCCTTCGATGTCAGGCAGACGTGAAATCCCATGACGCTGAAGACAGCGATGCAGCGCTGAGCGTGTCAGATGCGGAATGGTGGCCTGCAACGCATAAAGGCAATCGTCCAACGGCAGTAAGGTATGCCGACGGAAGGCCACGATCATCGCTTCATCCGCCTCGGACAGGACCGTTGATCGGGGCTCTTTTGGTCCCGTCTTCTGGTCTTCGACAGTCTGACGCTTCCGCCATTTTGCAACTGTTTTCGGGTTGATCCCAAACGCCTTGCTCAGCGCCGCGAGCGAAGCCTGCGATCGCTGTATCGCTGCTCGCACGGCGTGCGTGGTCGTGGCGCTGCCATGACGTATCTGTCCCATAATGCTTCCTTCCACTCACGTGAAAATATCACACCATCAAATCCCAGGACTAAACACCTAGAATGGCGGCATAACAACAACCGGGTATAGCTTATTCAAACCCAAAAACTGTCCGAACGGACGGGGCCACCTCTTTTTGCTCACTGTCATCTCTTGCTGTTCATAGTTTGTTAGAATTGCTTCAGCTTCAAAAAACACGACAACACAAAAATTTCATCATCAGCAACAGGATGGTTGACATTATGTTTCGGTAAAGGAATATTTTAGAACGATTCGGTTTAGCAATGGTTTTGTCGGGGATTACGTTAAGCAATGACTTGCTTAACGTAATTTGGCGACCAAGAGGATCAGTTCAGTATGATCATTTCGTTTACTACTGTTAGCCACTGCTCTTCATCGCTGACTTACACGGTAAGAAAAAAAATACGTCGCACGTTAGGGCTTCTCGTAATTTTGTCTGCGGGGATAGTGTCTCCATCTACGTCCTTCTCTCAATCTCTTGATGCATCTCAAGCAGATAGGGATCCAGCCGATTGGCTTGAGACAGAAGTGGGAATTCCTGTAACCGATCCTCTGACCAAAGAAAAATGTGGTGCTTGCCATACCGCAGATAGCAAAGAAAATCTGTCTCGTATTTCATGGACTAGAGCTACACCAGAAGGCTGGGCGCAAACTCTTAAGCGCATGGTGAAGCTAAACGGCTTATCCCTCACGCCAGATGAGGCGCGTGCAATTGTGAGGTACCTTTCAACATCACATGGCCTTGCTCCTGATGAAGCAAAGCCTGTTATGTATTTTGCCGAACACCGCATTTTGGATGAAACAATCATTCCGAATGATACGTTGCATCAAACTTGTGCAAGTTGCCATGCTTTCGCTCAGGTCATGTCATCACGTCGCAGTTATCGAGAATGGGCTCTTTTGCAAAATATGCACAAAGGGCTCTACCCAACTGCGCAGCATGCTTATGATACACTGGTCGACGCACAGCCTGCTCACGCAGGAGAGGAAAGTGAGCCAAAGAAGCAGGTGCCAGAGTCTCAGGTTGCTCTTGAGTGGCTGAAAAAGAATGCGCAGTTGCATACTCCCGAATGGGCTGCCTGGAGCCCATCTATCCAGATACCAGCCCTATCCGGTAAGTGGTTTGTTAAAGCTAATTTTGTTGGTCATGGGCCACTTATTGGGGAGATGACAGTCACACCAACTGCGTTAGGGAGTGCGACATTTAACACAGAGACCACGTTACGTTCACTTAATGGTCACCAAACCTTTAGCCGTCAGGGTAAGGGGCTTGTTTATGCAGGGTATTCATGGCGTGGCTCTTCTCGTAGTGGTGTTCAGCCGACAAGTCCTGATGATATGGCTGCCCCAATGCGGGAGACTATGTGGTTTGCACCAGACCAGACCAAGGGAACGGGCCGTTGGTATTGGGGAGAATATCATGAGTTCGGTCTGGATGTCATGCTTACCCGTGAAACCGGCACACCAATTCTTGCGCTGGTTTCACCAGCAGCTCTGCAGTCGTCAGCCCAACAAATACAGATCCATCTTTATGGTGATGCGCTACCAACGTCGTTCTCTCTTCAGGATATTGATATGGGTGGTGGGGTTACGATACGAAAAATTGTTTCCGCTACACCACATGAAATCGTGCTTGCCGTTGATGTCGCAGCAAATGCAACTCCTGGGGCGCGCAATGTTGCCATACGGGGCACGGTGTTGCCTAAGGGTTTGACTATTTATTCTCACATTGACTATCTGAAAGTTACGCCACAGACTTCTTTGGCGCATCTGGGCGGTATAAAATACGGTAAGGGCTATCAGCAGTTTTTAGCGGAAGGATGGTCAAATGGGCCGGATGGCAAACCAGGGACGTCTGACGATTTACTGATCAAACCTGTGCCTGTGACGTGGTCACTGGCAGAGTTTTCAACAGTTACTTACGACGATGACGTACAGTTTGTCGGCGCGATTAATCCTGTCACGGGTCTGTTTACACCCAACGTCGAAGGTCCCAACACCAAGCGGCGTTTTATGCGCAATAATTACGGTGAAGTATGGGTGGTTGGCACTGCAAAAACGGATAAAGATGCCAATGGTGTCCCGCTTGTCGGGCGCAGTTATCTTGTCACAACGGTACCGGCATACAAACGCTGGGATCAGCCTGAGGTATCACAATGAACGTTTTACATCATCGAGACACCTCCCTCGCAGTCAGGCCGTATTATCACTGCAGTGAACTTCATGAGTTCAGTGCTGATGGCCATGAATTCATTTATGTTGTAGCAGCAGGTGCAATTTTTGCACTTGATGATGCCGCCAGCGGGGTTCTGGAACAGCTTAAAAATAAACCAACGGAGCATTCGGAACTTATTGCGGCTCTTGTGCAGCAAGGTCACTCCGCGGAAGATGCAGAAGATCTGATTCGTGAACTATTGTTGGTGAGAGTCATTGTAACAGAGCATTTTGCACCTGAAAAACCCGAAGAACCTCCATCAGATTTTCCTTTGCAGGCTTTGGTCTTAAACATTACCAACCAGTGTAACCTAGCATGCACATACTGCTATGAATTTGGATCTGATAAAATTGCAACGCCGCAAGGCAAGAAAAAATTTATGACACTGGAGACAGCAAAGCAGTCTGTTGAATTTTTGCTTGAGAAATCCGCCCAACGTAAAGCTGTTCACATCACTTTTTTTGGTGGTGAAACACTTATGAATTTCCGTTTATTACATGATGTTGTTCTGTTTTCTGAAGAACGTGCTGCGCGAAGCGGGAAGGAAATTACGTTTAGCCTGACAACAAACGCAACGCTCTTGTCTGATGAGATTATAGAGTTTCTATCAGAACACCAAGTGGGGGTTACCGTTAGTATAGATGGACCATCAGATTTACAGAATAAAAACCGTGTTTTTAAAAACGGAAAAGGTTCATATGATGTTATTGAACCCCGTCTACGCAAGTTGATAGAGAAGCATACAAGTCGGGCCATTACCGCTCGCGTTACTCTGACCGATGGCGTAACCGATGTCACTCGTATTTATCGTCATCTTAAAGATGAGATCGGATTTCACGAAATTGGGTTCGCTCCAGTAACAAGCTCAGAAAAGCAATCCTATAGTATCAATGATACTGATATGGGTGATGTTTTGAAGGAGTTTCGTAATTTAGCTGAAGAGTGGTTAAATTTTGCCCTAAATAATCAAATGCACGGTTTTTCCAATGTCTCGGAAACCATAGGCGAGCTCACAAAAGGCGTCAATAAGTCACATCCTTGTGGTGCGGGTCTTGGTCTGCTAGGCGTCAGCCCATCAGGTGATCTTTCTCCCTGTCATCGTTTTACAGATGCCGATAGCCATACTCTGGGAAATATTAATACCGGTATCGATCCAGAAAAACGTACAGATTTTCTTTCTCGTGGTCATATTGGAACTAAATATGACTGCCATACGTGCTGGGCTCGTCCGCTCTGTGCTGGTGGCTGTCACCATGAAGCTTTTGTACGCTATGGCGATACAGGACATGCCAATTTGCATTATTGCGACTGGATCCGTGAGTGGACAGATGCTTGTCTTAAAATATATGGGGTGCTGGCACTAAAAAACCCTGCATTTCTTGAAAAATTTTCTGAGCGGAAAGCTTTATCATGAAACATCTGAAAGCTCTCAACAGCAAAGCTAGACGAATTGAAGATGTGGCAGATCAGTCAGATCAGGATTTTGTGGCACTTCAACAAACAACGCCTCCTCCTCGGCCCCATGTGCCGATGGGCTGTACTCTTTCCTTCTCTCCTGGCTGGGAGGTCGATGCGGGTGGGGGTACGGCTGGTCTCTGCCAGCCAGTAGAGCGCGATATTTACGATTGTTACGTGACCTGCTTCTGGCCTGTACAGGTCCCTGATCATGTCAATTATTCTCCAGATTGGGCCAGTAACTGTGCTTCTGCTACAAAAGACTGGCGTAATCTGGATATTGTCTTCCCGTAAAACGCATAGTCATCCATCTCTGAGTTTAAAGCCTTATTGCTGAATTCCTCCCCAAGGAAGATCTCACGTCATGAAAATTAATGGTCTTAGGACAGCTTTTTGCATGCTAGCTACAACGGTAGCTGTTCAAGCAAATGCAGCAACTATTGTTCTGGGGGGGTATCCAGACCAGCTACAATTTGTTGACGACACAAATGGTCATGTTACTCAAAAAGTAACTATGGAAACTGGACTTCCTTCAAATATTCAGCTTTCGACTGACGGCAAGAAAATTTATGTTATGACGTTGACAGCTGCTGGGCTAGAGGTTGTCGATGCCTATACTCGCAAGGTATTGACGAAATTTTCTTTGAATACTCCTATAGACAAATATCGGTTTCTCGGCGGCGTACCTGATGCTTCAGGTCGCTACTTCTATGCTATCGGTTGGCATATGAATAAACTCCTAGACCGTTACCGTATAGGTAAACCACAATATCTTGTTATAGACATTCAAGAAAAGAAAGTGGTTCGTTCGGCCGATATTGATGATGATGACAAGGTCAGTAACGGTCGTCCTTCTTTTGCGATCTCACCTAATGGTAAAACCTTCTACGTTTTTAGTAAAAAAGTTCTCATTGTCGATACCCATGACCTGAAAGTGACGCGTCGCATTGATTTAGCAATGCCTGACTCTTCATTGAATCGGGACGTGAATATGGGCGGTATCATTCATGCTCAGAGAGACTCTAATCATTATATTTCGCTGTTTCAGTCACAAGACCCCTATATCCATAACAAAACATTTGGTGTGGCTCGTTTTGACCTGACATCCGGCACATTCAATTATACCCCTATTGGCGCTGCTCCTCACACTGTGGAGGGACTTGAAATAAGTCCAGATGGGAAAGACGGTTATGCTATTGAACAAAATGGCGAATATGGAAGTCAGCGTTGTGAAATGTGGCATTTCGATATTAAGAATAATATCGCGGTAAATCACGCAGAATTCCCCTGCCGCCGTAGGTTTTACTTCAGTATGTCATACGATGGAAAAAAACTTTATATCTATGGTGCAGGCTACGATATCGCTGTCTATAATGCCAAAACGCTAAAACAGGAAACAGATTGGGAACTGCGTAACGACATTACTATGGCTGGCATTATTAACTTACCTTAATAACATAGAAAGATATCACTTTTGAGCAGGCAGCCAGATTTGATCGCGATATTAGGAGACGGGATTTCTGCTCGTTGCTGCACACGGCTGCTGGAGCGAAGTGGTATCAAGGTGGGTGTCGATACGCGCCAACGTTCTGGCAACCCAGCTGTTATGCTCAGCGGGGCCACTCTTAATCTTTTGAACGATTGTCTGGGTGAGCGGCTGCCTACAGGCCAATACCACCCAATCACGCGTAGAATTGTGGCCTGGGGTGATAATGATGCAGTGAGTGTGAAACATTCCGGTATTGCATTTGGTGCGCATCAACTTAGTAACCTTCTGCCCCAGCCAGTTTCAGACATAAGGGCGGGCACTGCCGCTGATTTTCTGGTTTTTGCAGCAGCGCCCTTTCCGGAAAGCAGTCACCAGTCTTTTGGTAAACGAATTGGATCAGCGGCAGAGGCTGTGCTTCTATGTAAGGAAGAAAGCAATGCCTGCTGGATTGAATCACTTGATAGTGGATGGATTTTTTTAATTCCAACAGGCTACGGGCAAGGGTGGCTTTTAGGAGTTGGAGATGAACTTGACACTCTTCTCTCCCGCAGCAGGTATCTTCAACGTCGTGTCGTTGTTGCGGAGCCAGCTCGCGCCATATTTGAAACAGCACCCCGCATGTTAAGTCGGCTTTCAGGTCCAAATTGGCTTGCTTGTGGCACAGACGCCATTGCGTTTGATCCTATTTGCGGTGATGGAACAGGCCAAGCGGCACGTGAGGCTGTTCTTGCTGCTGCTGTTATTCAAGCACTGACAGACAGAGACTGTTCAGAAACCTCCCGTGATAAGATTCTTGAGCATTATCATTCTCTCCTGTTGGCTGCTATGCGCCGCCATCTAAGGCTTTGTGTGCAGTTTTATACATCAGGCGGATGTACTCCATGGTGGCGACAGCAGGTTTTAGATCTTATTAAGGGTTTTGAATGGTGTAGTGCACAACTTGAAAAACTACCCGAACCAAAATATGGGCTTCATAATTTTCGTTTAATTCGTAGGTCAACTGCGGCATGAGCACCTTCTCTTCTCCCGCACCGTGGCGTAGCTACAGTTTATTGCGGCCATTTATGAAGCCTTACCTGCGCCCATTAGTTTTTGTTATCTTGATTAGCCTTATGGCAACAGGTCTTGGCCTGTCACAGCCTTGGTTATCACGGCAGATGATAGATGTTGCGCTTATACCACGTAACATAACGGCGCTGATCGAAATTGCTGTAGCGATGGTTATTATCGCAATTGGGGGATACGCTCTGAATATCCTTTCAAGCTATCTGTATATTTCTGCTTCGTCATCTATGCTGTTTGACATGCGAGAGGCTCTTTTGCGGCATTTGCAAACACTCTCGCCGCGTTTTTATGCGCGCTTTCGTCTTGGTGACCTGATGTCGCGTATTAATAGTGATATTAGTGACATTCAACGCGCTACGGCTGATACTTTCCTTTCAGTAGTTAGCAATGTGCTGACTCTTGGTGGGTGCATAGCGCTTATGCTCTGGCTTGACTGGCGAATGGCTCTTTTCAGCGTTGTTCTTATTCCAGTCTGCATGTTTATTTTTATGCATTATCAGAAAAAACTGACGGATCTTACACGTCAGATGCGTGAACGTGGAGCTGATCTGGGGAGTATGCTTGTCGAAACTATCATGGCTATGCGTGTCATTACTGCTTTAAATGCCAAGGAAAACGAAATCGCCAGGTTTAAGGCTGGCAATAACGCGTTTGTTTCTGCCATGATGCGCATGCAATTTACCTCTTTTCTGGCGGGCGCCGTCCCGGGTACAGTGTTAACTCTCACTTCTTCCTGCATTGTGTTATATGGTGGCATACAAGTCATACATGGTCATATGACGATTGGCACTCTTGTTGCTTTCATGAGTTATCAGGCACGTCTTTTTGGACCGGTGCAGGTGCTTATGGGATTAGCGTCTGGATTAAGTTCAGCCCGTGTTTCATTGGCTCGAATTATTGAATTGTTTGAAGCACAACCAGAAGTGCGCGAACGCCCAGATGCCCGTACACTTACGGGTCTCCCTATGACTATTCGTTTTGAGAATGTGTCTCTGTGCCATGGCTCGCGTGATGTGCTACGTGATGTGAGTTTTGAAATTCCACATGGATATTTATGCACAGTGCTTGGTCACAGTGGTGTCGGAAAATCAAGTCTTGCTGACTTAATTGTTCGGAATATAGATCCCGATAAGGGCTCTGTAACCGTTGGTGATTTTGACCTAAAAAAAATCCAGTTAGGTGATCTAAGAAAAAAAATTCTTTTAATTGATCAATCACCGTATCTATTTAATGATACGATCGCTGCCAACATAAGATTTGGTATGCCAGAAGCTACACCCAAAGATATTGCACGAGCAGTACGACTTGCTGGGTTAGAAGGTCTTATTGCTAGTCTACCTGATGGGTTAGAAACACAAACGGGCGAGAGGGGGCAATCCCTTTCAGCGGGGGAACGCCAACGTATCGCCTTTGCACGTGCATTGTTACGCAATCCAGATATCTTGATATTGGATGAACCCGCCGCGGCTCTTGATTCTACGACAGAGCAAATCATTACTTCTGGTTTAAGAGAAGCATTTCCGGCGGCAACACTTATTATCATTACACATCGTCCTGAACTGTCAAAACTGGCAGATCAGATTATTACCCTTAAAGAAGACGGAATACATGTCAGCACTTCGTGGAAGAACATGTATGCCTGAGCTCTCACAACCTCCTTTGCCGCGGCCGCTTGACCATCCATCTTGTCTCTCTGGCTACACGGGAGATGGCGTGCGGATTGCCGTCATAGATAGCGGAGTTAATCCACGCCACCCCCACATTGATGCAAGCCGTCTATTACCGGGAATTGCCATTTATCCGGGTCAAAGAAAAGAATATGGTGAAGACGTAACCACGGACCGTTTAGGGCATGGTACAGCTGTTATGGCCGCGATTCAGGAAAAGGCCCCAGAAGCCCTTTATGTGCCCATTCAGGTTTTTAATGACAGCCTTAAAACAAGTAAAAATGCACTTGTTACAGCTATCGAATGGGCAATTACACAACGAGTTCACCTGATTAACCTTAGTCTGGGTTCAACAAATCCAGCCCATGCTGAAGCACTGATCACAGCTATCGGTAGTGCCAGACAGGCTGGCGCAACACTTATTGCAGCACATGATGTAGACGGGACTGTCTGCTATCCCGGTATCTTGCCTGATGTTGTGGGTGTGACACTGGACTGGGATATACCATGCACAAGCTACCAAGTAATGTCAGAAAACGAAAAGCTGACACTTTCTGCTCCAGGTTACCCGCGAGCAATCCCTGGGCTGCCGCAACGCCGGAACCTTTATGGTGTTAGTTTTTCTGTCGCCCAAATAACAGGTTCATCTGCGTGCTTTCTGCAAGAAATTAGAGAGAGAGGGCTTTCATCCACTCTGGAAGATGTTTTGCGACAGAAAGCTGATGCCTCTTCAGTGCATATTAGCCGATCTCTCACCTGACAGGAGGCCCTAATGTCGCCAGTTTTTGTTCATCATGCCAACAATACCTTAGGTGCGGTGTCTCGCCGTCATTTTTTGGCTGGAGGCGGATTGCTACTGGCATTTGTACAAGCACCCCGCGTACATGCTGAGGCATCGCGCTTTGCTTTATCTGATTCTCCGAAACCGGACATTGCGACAACGCTAGGTGGGCTAGTCAGGATTGGGACAGATAATCAGTTTTCACTTATTGTTCCCAATATAGAAATGGGGCAAGGTATTTATACCACCGAAGCCATGATGATAGCAGAAGAGCTTGAGGTTGCGCTTGAGGCTATAACGGTTTTTACTGCGTTACCACAAGAAGTCAGTGATATTTCACCTATATTTCTGAAATCTCTTTCTACTGGCGGGTCTAAATCTGTGAGAAAAGGGTGGATCCCGCTCAGGCAAGCTGGAGCATCAGCAAGGCTTATGCTGCTAGCTGCGGCTGCTGAGAAATGGAACCTTCCCCAACAAAACCTTCACGCAGAAAACGGAATCATATCTGATGTATCAGGGCGCTATCATGCGCCTTATGGCGATTTCGCCCTTGATGCGGCCCGACAGCATGTGCCTGACCACATTCCTCTCAAGCCTCCTGCAGAATGGAAGCTTATAGGCCATACTTTTCCACGAGTTGATATTCCTGAAAAAGTAACAGGGAAGGCCATTTTTGGTATCGACATACGTGTGCCAGGCATGGTTTTTGCCGCAGTTATGGGGCCTCCTGTCTTGGGTGCAAGTGTAGATAGTATTGATGCAGATAAAACAAAAGCCATACCGGGTGTTTTAGATGTGCTTCACGATGAAGGCACAATTGCTGTTATTGCCAAAAACTACTGGACTGCTCGCAAGGGGCTTGACGCTCTTAAAATAAAATGGAACCAAGGGCCAAACGCTACTTTGTCCTCCGAGGATATAAGAAATATTATTCGGGATGCAACGCACTCCATTCCTGCGGTTGTTGCACGGGATGATACGGGAACAGATGCTGCTTTAAAATCTGGGAAAAATATAGAACAAGCATACCAGTTACCCTTCCTGGCACACGCGCCGATGGAGCCGTTAAATACAACACTGCATGTGCGCGCTGATGGGTGCGATGTCTGGATGGGAACACAGGTGCCTACACGGGCACGCAAGGCAGTGGCGCAAATAACCGGCCTGCCAGAAGAGAAAATAGCCATACATAATTACATGATTGGCGGTAGTTTTGGACGAAGGCTGGCAACAGACTTTCTTGAACAAGCGACAAAATTTTCTTGTAAAATTTCTGCTCCGGTCAAATTTATCTGGAGCCGTGAAGAAGATATAAGGCAGGACCTGTTTCGTCCTGCTTATTTTGATAGAGTGCGTGCGTCACTAGGGGCTGATGGCTTACCGCTTGCCTGGTGCCATCATGTGAGCGGTCCATCAGTTGTAGACCGCTTTGCGTCCGGCGGCCTGCCGGCGGGTAAACTGGATTCCGATGCGGTTGAAGGCGCTGTTCAGACACCTTATGAACTACCGCTTATGCGCGTGACATGGACGCGTGTCCAAACACCAGTGCCTGTAAGCTGGTGGCGTGGAGTTGGACCTGCGCACAATGTGTACGTTGTTGAAAGCTTTATGGATGAACTTGCCGCAGAAGCTCAAATTGATCCCATTGAATATAGGCTCCGTCTTTTACAGAAAAACCCTCGTTCTGTAGCTGTTTTGAAACGTGTTATGCAAGAAAGCCAATGGGGGACAGCATTGCCTGCTAGAACAGGGCGTGGTGTGGCACTACATAATGCGTTTGGTACACATTGCGCGGTGGTGACAGAGGTTGCTGTACCGCAGGGCGGTCCGATCATGATAAAGAAGGTCACAGCCGTGGTTGATTGTGGTATTGCCATTAATCAAGATGCTCTTATTGCACAAATGGAAGGTGGGTTACTTTTTGGATTCACTGCGGCTTTATATGGAGAAATTACTATAAAAAATGGCCAAGTAGAACAAACTAATTTTCATAACTATAGATTGATGAGAATAAATGAAACCCCTTTAATTGACGTGCATATTATCAATAGTGGAGAAGAGCCTGGGGGTATAGGGGAGGTAGGCACTACCTCAGCCTTTCCTGCTCTTGGCAATGCTTTATTCAATGCAACAGGTAAAAGATATAGATCTTATCCATTTCACCAGATGGATTTATGATAAAATCCTCATCTTATTTTATTCCGCATTTACAGTCGACCTCACACAAAATTCCTCTTTGTGCTTATTAAGCAACATCTAGTATTTTACGGAGTCTTTCGTGATATAATCAACTTGACTCTCTTGAGTTTCTAACTGAACGTTCCGGAACCGAACCAAAACGGGGAGCTAAAGAGTAGAATAGTGAATTCCGTAAAAAAATTCATGAACCAAACTAGGTGCTTTGCTAGCACTCTTTTTCCAGGAAGGAAGCATATGAAAGAGTTCCGTTTTTCCTCTCTTTTTTTTCTGAAAATTCTTTTGGTCGGAACGACTGTCCTTTCCTCTGCGGACGCCAAAACCCTCTCTGGAGACAGAAAAAATAAGAGTAAAGTCACGAGTAAGGCTCACGAAATAAGTCCTTCTCATAAAAAAACTGTAACTGGTTATGCGGTTAAACGTCGGTTAGGACCAGCAAAAGGTGGAGAAGAAAGTATTCTAGTGCAAAGAGCGCGTGTGCGTAGTCACGGTGCACAGGTTGCTGTTACACGCGCAGTAATGGATCAGTTTGTTTCTGGCACTAACCCCATGCAAATTCTAGCTCAGACAACACCTGGCGTGAATTTTACTTCATCTGATGCATTCGGTTTGGATACATGGGCAAATAATTTTTATATGCGTGGTTTTACACAAGACCAAATTGGGGCGATGTTGGATGGCATGCCTCTCGGGGGGCAGGGTTACCTCAATTCAAATGGTGTTGCCATTACGCAGGCCATCATCCAAGATGATATTGGCGGCATGAGCATGTCTCAGGGGGCTGGGGCTCTCGATACATTTTCCGCTCAAAATCTTGGGGGTGCTATTTCGTATATAAGTAGCACCCCAAAAGACAAGGCTGGTGGGAAGATCAGTCAAACTTTTGGTAGTTACCAGGCATTCCGTACATATGCGCGTGTTGATAGTGGCATTCTGAACAATACAGGTACAAAATTTTATGCCTCTTTTGCCAGAACAAACAGCAACCTCTGGAAGGGGGTGGGATATCAGAACGAATTACAGGCCGATGCAAAACTGGTCCAACCTGTTGGTGATCGTGGTAAAATAACTGCTTTTTTTGGTTACGGTAATTTTACACAGGCTAACTATATGCCTATGAATCTTAACACTTGGCGCAAAATGGGCCGTAACGCAACTTTTCTCAAACCCGATTATGAAAAAGCAAAACTATGGGCATATTATGCACAGTATACCAATAACGTACCTCCTGGTTATGAAGGTATACTGTCAAATGATGATATTGGTAACTACGTCTGGGATGGTTCCCAGATTCAGAGAACCTATCTTTCCTATATTAATGGACATTTTGATTTATTTAAAAATGTCCGCTCAGACACAACAGCTTATGCGGGGTTAACAAGCGGAACATCTGGTTATACTAATAACTTTGTAACTTCACCAAGTTATGGTGCAGTAAGCCTGAATGCAGATGGAACTGTTTCTGGTGTTCCTATGGCCCTTGGCATGCCGCATCTTTACGGTCAACGTTTGGGTTTTACTCAAAAATTCTCGATAGATGCTCCGAAAAACAACCATATCGATACTGGCATATGGTACGAAAACAACTACTGGAGCGATGACTATAGGCTTTATGAAGATAATCTGAATTCTGGGCACAATTCGAATTCGGACTTCAAAAAAAGCCAGGCCCATACATGGTATGATGATTCATTCAACACGAATACATTCCAGTTTTTCCTTCAGGATCGTTGGACGATTATTCCAGGCATGACTCTGTTGGCTGGCTTTAAATCGCTTACTCAAACGACGCACGGCGGGACAAAAGCCGATTATACTGCGCAGCTAGAGGCTGAAGGATGGAACCCTTATTACCGTCACGCCGTAAATGGCACCATGACAGCATCCGCAGCTTTTTTACCACATTTTAATTTTGACTATAATTTTCTCGATAATCATGAATTTTACTGGGATATTGCTGAAAATTTAAGAGCATATGACTTTAAAACCCAAACCAGTGGCGGCCCATGGGGTGGTTTGGGTAAAAACTCACCTGGTCAGATGGCACAAGATGTATTTGACGCCAATAAAGATAAGCTCCGTCCTGAACGGACGTGGAACTATGTCGTTGGCTATCGTTACAATTCACGTATTTTCTCTGGTTCTGTTGATTTTTATCACACGGATTACTACAATAGACTCGCAACAATTACAGAGGGCGTGAGTAATAATACTTATACAGCTTATATGAATGTCGGTAGGGAAACTGTAAATGGCGCTGATATTCAGGGTGTTATAAGACCTATCAAAGGTCTTTCCATTACCAACAGTTTTGGCTGGGCCGACGCACGCTATCAGTCCAGATCGGTCAATTATGGTGGACAAAATTATGATATTAAAGGTAAAAGACAGGTCTATTATCCAAAATTTATGTATAAAGCAGATCTGACTTATAACTGGCATAGAGCCACGTTTAACTTTAATGTGAATTATCTTAGTTCGCGACCTATTACGTTCATGAATGATCAAAAGGTTCCAGCTTACTGGCTAGGAACACTTGGGCTAGCGTATAATTTTGGAAAAATTGGTTTTGCTCAGAATATTAAAACAAATTTTGGTGTAACAAACTTGTTCAATAAAAATTATATCGGCGGTATTACTGGTAGTGCCGGTATTAGCGGGGATGATAATTACAACCTCTTTGTGGCAGCACCACGTGAGTTTTATGGAACAGTCTCTGCAGAGTTTTAACAGACCTTGACAAAGAGGGAGTTTATCCGTCGAGCAGTCGGCTAACATGGTCTGCTGTCAGTTTCGTAGACAGGAGGATAGTACCAAGTTATTGTGGATGTGACTCCTGCATTACGTATTCTTCTGTTCTGGTTGACCTGATTATAAGGCACTGTTGTGCAGCCTATTTGTAGGTTGCCAACTCTATGGCAACAATTCATGAATGCGGTTGGCTCCGTGTTCGTTGATGTGGGCGAGATAGTTTTGCGACTTGGAGGGATCGAAGAACCGTTAATTGGTTCTTTTTTTGCGTGTTGCTTGCTGGTTTGTTGACCTGATTTTCACTCTGCGTTTTGAGCAGAGTGAAAGTCTCATACTCTGGACTGCTACGCGGCGGCGTTAATCCGCTCCAGTAGGAGAAAGCGGCGCATATT
>NZ_LHZU01000013.1 GCF_001580995.1 Acetobacter senegalensis | reverse complement strand
TGAAGATCGCAGCCCCGTGGAACTGACAGCAATCGGCATCGGGCACGATGTGGGACGCTATTATCAGCGCGCCGTCACCATTACCGATGCGGAAGAACTCGGGGGCACCATGCTGCAGGCGCTCTCCGGCCTGTTTGATGAAAAAAGTGCCCAGCGTGGCCGCAGGAAGGCGCGCTCACGCCGGTAAGGTCTCGGCGCTCGCCCGGTGCAGGGTTTTCCCTGTCCGGGTTTCGGCCAGATCAAGCAGGGCGTTCAGCAGAATATCGGCGTCCTGCTCCGTGGTGCGGTGATTGACAATTGCCGCTCGAATGGCCCGCTTCCCATGCAACGTGGTGGTGGAAGGTGCTGCAATCCCGCTTTCATGCAGATCCTTCACCAACTCGCCATTCAGCGTATCCAGATCCTCGTTATCCACCACCACACGGAAACAGACGATATTCAGGGTAACTGGAGCCAGCAGTTCCAGACATGGCGTGTCGTCAATCCGGGCTGCCAGATAGCGTGCGACAGCACAGGACCGGGTCACCACCTCCCCCAGCCCATCGGTGCCAAATCCGGCCAGAGTGAACCAGACCTTGAGCGCCCTGAAGCCACGAGACAGATCCGGCCCCAGATCACAGAACCACGGCGCACCGGCCGCCAGCCCTCGGTCTTCCCGTGCCAGATAAGCCAGAGACTGGGCAAAAGCTGCGGCCTGCTTCCCTTCTTCACGCACAATAATGCATCCGGCATCGTACGGTGTCTGCGCCCATTTATGAAAATCC
>NZ_LHZU01000022.1 GCF_001580995.1 Acetobacter senegalensis | reverse complement strand
CCTGGAACAGAGGAGAGACACTCTGATCGCGCACGGGCTGCAGAGCTGCGACAAGGCGCTCAAAAGGCAGGTCCTGATTGCTCTGTGCTTCGAGCATCCGGTCACGAACCTGATCAATCAGACTACCTACTGGCATGGTGCCTGACAGATCGGCCCGCAGCACCAGCGTGTTAACAAAGAAGCCGACCAGTCCTTCTGTCTCGACCCGGACTCGTCCAGCAACCGGCACGCCAATCCGGATATCTTCATCACCACCATAGCGGTGCAGCAGCAGATCGAACGCAGCAAGCAGGGTCATGAACAGAGTGGCGCCATGCTTGCGCGACAGGCGACGCAGACCTTCCACAATCTCCGCGTCGATCTGCACTCCAAAAGTGCCGCCCCGACGATCGCGCGGCGCACGGCGCGGGCGATCCAGAGGCAGGGTCGTGACAGGCTGTTCCCCGCCCAGACGATCCTTCCAGTAGGCGAGTTGATCTTCCAGCGCCGCATCGTCAAGCCATTCGCGCTGCCACAGGGCATAGTCCGCATACTGGATATCGAGGGGTGGAAGGGCGGCCTCCCGTCCCTCGACTGCCGCCGCATAAAGCGTGCAGAAGTCGTTGACCAGAATGGGCATTGACCAGCCGTCAGAGGCAATATGGTGCATGCCGAACTGCAGGACGTGTTCATGATCCGAGACCCGGATCAGCAGGACACGGAAGACAGGGCCATTACGCAGATCAAAGGGGGCCCGGGCGCCTTCGGACAGGAGGTCTTCCTCGCTCTGCCCGTTTGTTGTCAGATCCACCACGCGCCAGCCATAAACAGGCTCGTCGTGGATGATCTGGAACGGGCCATCCGCGTTCTGGTCGTAGGTTGTGCGCAGGACCTCATGCCTCTGCACCAGACCGGATAGCGCTGTCTTCAGCGCGTCAATGTCCAGCGCACCCCGCAACCGGACCGCCCCTGTGATGTTGTAGCCCGCATCATCAGGCAGCAGGTTCCACAAAAACCATA
>NZ_LHZU01000065.1 GCF_001580995.1 Acetobacter senegalensis | reverse complement strand
CAGAAGCAGAAGCAGAAGCAGAAGCAGAAGCAGAAGCAGAAAAATTACCTGACCCGATGCTGGAGCCATCCTTCACGGTGCCGGACGATGCCGTAAGGCTGGCGGAGGCGCTGATCTTTGCCGGAACGGAGCCTGTCAGCACCCGCCGGGTGGCGGAGTTGCTGGAAGCCCGGCAGCTTATTCCTGATGGGGTGGACAATCTGGCTGCGTTTGTGAACGCCGTGCTGGCCGCCCTTGTGGCCCGGTATGAAGGCCGGGGCGTGGCACCCGTTGAAGTGGCCGGCGGCTGGCAGTTCCGCACCGCGCCAGATCTGGCCCCGGCGCTTACCCGTGTGCTGGAACGTCCACGCCGCCTGCCGCGTGCGGTGATGGAGACACTGGCCATCATCGCCTATCATCAGCCCTGCACCCGTGTGGAAATTGAAGAAATTCGTGGTGTCAGCCTTGGGCAGAACGTGCTGGATACGCTGATTGAGGCCTCGTTGATCGCGCCGCGTGGGCGTAAGGAAGTGCCGGGCCGCCCGGTGCTGTGGGGCACCACGCCCGATTTCCTGCGTCATTTTGGTCTGCGTGCCCTCTCGGACCTTCCCCGGCGTGAAGAATTGCTGGTGGATGTGCCCAATCTGGAAGCAGACCCGCGCCTACCGTCCGCTGATGCGCCCGCCTCCGCCCCGGACGGTGAGGAAGATGCTCAGGCGGCCGCTCAGCAGGACGGGACACCCTCAGGCGACCAGCAGGAGGATGCGCCCGAGGCGGAGGGACAGACTTCAGATACAGGTGGTCCGGCCTCCGCAGCGGCGACGGTCTCACCGGAATCCCCCGAGCGCTCCGGTGCGACAGGTGCCGCCGTCGGCACAGAGGCAACGGAAGCAGCCATGGGCGAGCCGGACTCAGAAGACACTGACCATCCGGAAGCGCGCCACGAGGATGACGTTTCTGCCTCTCACTCCGATACCTCCGCGCCGCAGGCGGGAGACCCTGTGGAGACAGACCCGGACCTGAGCGCGGCCGACGAAAACACGGTGGAGGACGATGCGTTCTCCACCTTTGAAGAGCCGGATAGCCCGCGTGAGGCCCCCGATGGTGACCCCAGTGGTCCCGCCGATGCCGGGCCGGAGGGGAGTGTGCAGGATACGCCTGCGGAGGGAACGGTTTTCCCGCCGGAGCGGTCGTGATAGACCAACGGCATCTGTGTGTCAGACCCACCAGCACCCGGCAGGGTGGGGTGGGCTGTTGCATGCGTGAAAACAAGAGCCCTGCCTGTGGGAAGAAACTCCCTTCTTCCGGCGTTATGCTGCTGAGTGGTCCTGCCGATGTTTGATTTTGCCTGGTCCGAGATTGCCCTGATCGGTGCGGTTGCTCTTGTGGTGATCGGCCCGAAGGATCTGCCGGTGGCTATTCGCGGGCTGGCGAAGGCGGTCAAGAAAGCCCGTAATCTGGCGGGCGAGTTTCAGTCGCACGTTGATGAAATGGTGCGCGAGGCCGATCTGGGCGAGGTGCGGGAGCACATGCGGGACCTGCGCAACCTGAACGTGCGCGGGCGGATCATGAAGGCCATTGATTCCGATGGCTCGCTGAAACGCACATTTGAATCCTCCCCGCTTGATGGGCCAGTGATGCGTGCACCGGCTGGCCCGCGCGCGCTGGATGCAGCACCAGCGCACACACCGGGGGCTCCCGCGGCCTCTTCCGCCATGCTGGAGGAACGCAGCGTCGGGCTGCCCAGCCTGCCGCCCGTGCCCGGCGGCCAGAGTACGCTTTACGACTATGATAGCCCTTCCGTGCTGGAAGAGCTGGAAGATGCGCCGCCAGAACTGCCGCCCGGTATTGTGCGCCGCATTGTGCGGGAGCGGGAGCGACTGTTTCCGCCCGCCATTCTACCACCCGTGCGTGTGCTGCATGGTGGCCGCAGCGTAGCACCCGGCCCGGGTGGCCCCGCGGCAGGGGATCATACGGGTTCAGATGCCGCCGTTGCGCAGGCTGCAAGTGGTTCTGTCCCTCCGGCCACTTCTACCGAAGTGGAGGAAAAACCCGCTTACATGCCGCCAGAAGCCCACGCCGCCATGCACGCCACCCCCACCGCTCATGGAGCGGACGCCAGCCCAAGCGCCCAGCCGGATAGTCAGTCATGACGGAGAACGAGACCCTGCACGACGATCCGATTCACGATCAGCCCATGCCGCTGATTGACCATCTTCTTGAACTGCGCCGCAGGCTGCTGTGGTCCGGGGCTGCGTTTCTGGTGTGCTTTGCCCTGTGCTACCATTATGCGGGCGATATCTACCTGTTTCTGGCCCGCCCTCTGGGTGAGATCATGCGCCAGCAGGGCGAGCAGCCGCATCTGATCTACACCGCGCTGTATGAAGCCTTCTTTACCTATATCCGGGTGGCGTTCTTCGGGGCGGCGTTTCTGTCCTTTCCGGTTATTGCCATTCAGGCATGGATCTTTATTGCCCCCGGCCTTTATCGATCGGAAAAACGCGCTTTTGCACCGTTTCTGGTGGCCACACCGGTGCTGTTCTTCCTTGGGGCCGCGTTGGCCTATTACTTTATTTTCCCATTGGCGTGGCGGTTTTTCCTGTCTTTTCAGACACCGGGCAGCAGCGGTGGGGTGCAGATCGAACTTCAGGCCAAGGTGTCTGAATATCTCTCACTCGTCATGAAGCTCATCATGGCGTTTGGCGTGGCGTTTGAACTGCCGGTGGTGCTTACGCTGCTGGCTCGGGCAGGCATTGTTTCGGCTGACATGCTGCGGCGTTTCCGCCGGTACGCCATTGTGGGGGCGTTTGTCATTGCCGCCATTATCATGCCGCCCGATGTCATCACGATGGTAGGGCTGGCCGTGCCGCTCGTTCTCCTTTACGAGATTTCCATTCTGTCTGCTTGGCTTGTGGAGCCCAAACGCCCGCTGGATGCTCCGCCGCCGGAGCAGGACTGAAGCAAGACGCAACCAACTCACCAAGGGGCTTTCTGACCCATGCATGATATCCGCGCCCTGCGCGCAGACCCTGCCGCTTTTGATGCCGACCTGGCCCGCCGTGGGCTGGAACCCGTAGCGCAGAAACTGCTCTCGTGGGATGAGGAACGGCGGCAGGCCCAGACCGCGTTGCAGGAAAAGCAGGCCCGCCGCAAGGCGCTGGCGCGTGAGATCGGCACCCTCAAACGCACGGGTGGAGACAGCGCCGCGCTTGAGGCGGAAGGCACTACCCTGCGTGAGAGCATGGAAGAGCTTGAACGCCGCGTAACCGATCTGGAAGGCCAGACCGCGACCCTTCTGGCGACGCTGCCCAACCGGCTTGACCCCACCGTGCCCGATGGCCCGGATGAGAGCGCAAACGTGGTGCAGCATGTGTGGGGCACACAGCCGGACTTCTCCTTCACCGCCCGCCAGCATTTTGAACTGGGTGAAGCGCTGGGGCAGATGGATTTTGCCACTGCTGGCAAACTCTCTGGCGCGCGCTTTGTGGTGTTGCGCGGCGCGTTGGCGCGTCTGGCCCGTGCACTTGGTCAGTTCATGCTGGACCTGCATGTGGACCATCACGGCTACACGGAAACACAGGTGCCCGTGCTGGTGAATGATGCCGCCATGTATGGCACGGACAAACTGCCCAAATTTGCTGATCAGTCCTTCCGCACGGAAGATGGCCGCTGGCTGATCCCCACAGCGGAAGTGCCGCTGACGGCCTCCGTGAGCGGAGATATTCTGGACGGCAAGACGCTCCCCCTGCGCATGACGGCGCTGAGCCAGTGTTTCCGTAGCGAGGCCGGGTCTGCCGGGCGCGATGTGCGCGGCATGCTGCGCCAGCACCAGTTTGAAAAAGTGGAAATGGTGTCCGTCACCACCCCGGAAGACAGTGATGCCGAGCACGAACGCATGACGCGCTGTGCCGAAACCGTTCTGGAAAAGCTGGGTATTCCCTACCGCCGTGTGCTGCTGTGTGCGGGAGACACCGGCTTTGGTGCAGCCAAGACGTTTGATCTTGAAGCGTGGCTGCCGGGGCAGGGTGCGTGGCGTGAAATCTCCTCCTGCTCCAACACGCGGGACTTTCAGGCCCGCCGTATGAACGCCCGCTTCCGCCCGCAGCAGGGTGAAGCTCCGGTGTTTGTGCACACGCTCAACGGTTCCGGTCTGGCTGTGGGCCGCACACTGATTGCGGTTATGGAAAACGGCCAGAACGAGGATGGCTCCATCACCGTGCCAGAGGTGCTGCGTCCTTACATGGGTGGCCTGGAACGCATTAGCGCCTGAGGCAAAGTGTCCGGCGAGGCCAAAATGGGCTGAACCGGCGCTCCTCTTTCTGCACGGGCGTGGCAGGTGTTGCTTGCCCGCCAGTGCAGAGGATGGCCTGAAAATTCGTTGCAGTAGGGAGCGTGGTGAAACCCGTTCCAAACGGGCCGAAAAGCGTGCGAGGCAGAAATGGTGCGGACGTTTGGCGCGCCGCACTGCCAGCAACCCAGTTCAGCAAGACCGTCAGATCAGTTTGGTTATGTTGTGCTAAAAAGGGCGATCTTTTCCACCCAGATGTCTCGTCCTGGGCGTCGCCTGAGTCTTTTCAGTCCTCCATTGCTCTCGCCAGCCTTGTACCGCTGAGAGGCCACGTCGCCTTCATAAAGAAAGAACGCCAGATATGATGCTGTTTCCCCCACATTCCGCAAACCATGCTCTTGCTCGTAAACGGGTAAGGTCCCGTTCCGCGTGGCGGCTGTGCAGTGCGCTTCTGGGGGCTGTGGCGTTGGGTGCTGTGTCTGGCACGGCGCTGGCGGAAGACACCACGGTGCACGGCTGGAACACCACCGGCAACCTGACCGTGGTAGACCGGTTTGCGGATGAACAGGCGTCCGGCATTGCACGCCTGCCAGATGGGCGGATTGTGCTGTCCTTCCCCACCAGTGCGCAGCGTCATAAAGGTCCGGTTCTGGCCACATGGACACCGGGCCAGCTTACACCGTTCCCCAGTGCGAAGGCGCAAGGCAAGCTCATTTCCCCGCTAGGCATGACGGTGGATGGCAACGGCCAACTCTGGCTGCTGGATGAAGGCGTGCGCGCAGGCAGCAAGGCCAAGGCAAAACCCGCCCTGCTGCATATTGACCCCACCACCAACACCATTGTGCGCCGTTATGCGCTGACCGCGCCCGCCGTGCGGGCAGACAGCCACGTGAATGATGTGCGGATTGACCTTACCCACGGCAGCGCAGGTACGGCGTTTATCAGTGATACCTCGCAGACCACTCACCCGGCCATGATTGTGGTTGATCTGGCCAGCGGGCAGGCGCGGCGTATTCTGGCTGATACGGTTTCCGTCAGCCCCGTGCCCGGTTTTGTGATGGAGGCCGATGGGCGTCTTGGCCGTTTTGATGCAGACCACCCCACCGTGCCGCAGGGCGGGGTGGATGGCGTGGCCCTGAGCACGGATTCCACACGCCTTTACTGGTCTCCGCTGTCTTCCCGCCGCCTCTATAGTGCTCCCACCGCTGTGCTGGCAGACAGCGCAGCTTCGGACGCCACGCTTGAAGGCGCGGTCAAGGATGAAGGTGAAGTGGGCATCATGGATGGCATGGCCACCGCCCCGGATGGCAGCCTGTATGTGACAGACATTGAACGCCACGCCATTGTCCGCCGTGCGCCAGATGGCACGCTCTCTCTCGTGGCGCAGGACGCCCGTCTGATCGCGCCAGACAGCATGGCGTTTGATGGCAACTCCATCCTGCTGACGGTGGGCCAATGGGCCCGCCTGCCTGCCTTCCATAATGGCAAGGACATGCAGGAACGTCCCTACATTCTGGTGCGCATTACGCCGCCAGCACCCGTGGCCCAATAAGAGCGCCAGATAACGGACGAAAAGGGTGACGTGAGCCCTCCTTCAGGCAGGTCCGCGCCGTTTTGCGCCTGCCGTCGGAAGGGGACTCTGATGTTTCCTCATCAGGGCTTCACATCTCCCCTTTTCCAGTCAAAAGTTTTCAGTTTTCAGTTTTCAGTTTTCAGTTTTCAGTTTTCAGTTTTCAGTTTTCAGTTTTCAGTTGCCAGTTGCCAGTTGCCAGTTGCCAGTTGCCAGTTGCCAGTTGCCACGGCACACGGCACACGGCACACGACACATGGTTCTTGGTTCTCGGTTCTCGGTTCTCGGTCATGGGGCATGGGCTGTGCAGGCGGCTTTCTGACCACGAGACAGTATTCCCACTCACACAGGAATGCCGCCATGCGTGGCAAGAGCGTTCTGTCAGCGGCGTGACGCCTTTTCAGGCGACGTCTCTGCCGCCTTTCTGTCGCTGCTGCCGTTCAGATGAAGGAAAGCTGTGTGGAACTGACCTACGCCGCATCCTGCGGGAAAATCAGTTGCACCATAAAGCCGTCTTTCTGCCCCGGTATGGGGGAGGCAAGCTGCATCGGCACGTTCATATGTCTGGCGATGGTGCGGGCAATGGCCAGCCCAAGCCCGCTACCTTCGGCCTGGGAGCCGCCCCGCACAAACGGGTCTGTCAGTTTGCTGAGTGTGGCTTCCGGCAAAGCGGGCGAGGCGTTCTCTACAGTCAAAATAACAGCGTCTGCCATTTCCGGCTGTTGTCGTAATGCCGCCAAGCTGGAACCCGTCGCGCCCTGAGCCTGCGTGCGAGAGATAATGTCCTTTCCCATAGGTGAGTCCGCCAAAGCGAGACTGACGCGCACGGGAGAATCCGACGGACTATGGCGCAAGGCGTTCTCCAGCACATTGCGCAGCAGGATTCCGGTAGCATCCATGTCCCCCCGTACGCTCAGATGGGTGCAGCAGCCGGTTTCCAGCATCAGGCGCGGGTTATCGCTGTTCTGGGGGCGGTCCAGTTCATCCGCCATCACGTGCAACACCGGCAGCAGGTCAAACTTGTCCCGCCGAAACCCCGTTCCAGCCACCGCGCGGGAGAGTTGCAGCAGTTTTTCCACAATGCGGCTCAGGCGCTGAATCTGGCTGATCATGGCGTCCAGCCGGTATGTTGCGTCCTCCACGGCGGTTTGCTCTGCTTTTTCGCTTGCAGACAACGCGGTTTGCGGCATCACGCCAGTGCCAGTGCCAGTGCCAGTGCCAGTGCCAGTGCC
>NZ_LHZU01000040.1 GCF_001580995.1 Acetobacter senegalensis | reverse complement strand
TATGAGTCCTGAGCCTAGCGCACCTCAAGCGCGAGACGTTTGCCCAAGTGTTCACGTGCCGACCGAAGCCATCTATGTTTCACCAATCTTCTTTGGTCTCAAGCCGGGACAGCGTCCAAGTTGTCGGCCCGGGCTTTGTTTGAATTGTCCTGAATGAAAGTGACGTCGAATGCTGGCGAAGCCGGCAACATGAGTTGGCGCTTTGTGAGGCAAAACGGCAACACCCAAAGCCGCATCCCATTCGCCTTCGGGAATTCGAAGACAGGCAGCGGTTCTGCAAAGGCGTCCGTCTTGGGATAGATCAATACGATGTCTCCGTTGCCGTCCAGGTAGTGATGTCCGTAGGCGTACATCTGATAGAAATCGGCCTGGCTGAGTTGGTATTTCTCTCGTCTGTTCTTTTTCGCCGAATCCAGCAGCTTCCACTTCGTGTCCAAGACCAATCGTGTGGTTTGCTTCTGCTTGACCAATAAGTCGGGCTTCAAGCGGAACCATCGCTGCGCGTCGTGAGCAACGAGGTGCTGACTGCTTGCCTGTGCCTTCAAGACGAAGTCATCGCGTAACTGCCTCGCCAAGTGCTTCTCGACATACGCCTCAAACACGGCCTCCATCGGAAACAGCAGCGACGGGGCATGGTGCTTTCCCATGCCAGAGATGGGGCTGAGGCTCTGCAGGATCAGTTTCGCCCAGTCCAGTGCAGGCTCGTAGTAGCCCATGCCTCGATCCAGCCTGATCCGCTGAATGTCTAGGGCGACATCGACTGACCGCGGAACATCCGCGAAGACGAAACCGAGTTCGCGCGCGACACGCTGGCTCTCCTGTGACCGGCACAGGGTCAGCACATGACGAAGCGCCGTGTGAATCAATCTGTTCTCTGCGCGGTCCTGCGAAAACTCGTCATGCTCGGTAAAGAACCGATCTCGCCTGACCAAATTCTGTGAGATCTGTCGTGCCACCAACAGGCGGCCACGAAGTGCAAAGAGGTTATCTTGTCGCACGACGTAGTCACTGCGCAGTCCGTGCTTGACCAGTGAACCGACGGCCATCAGGAACTGCTGGATGAACACCTCCAGGAGAGGCATGCGTTCCGCGACCAAGTCTGCGCTGGCTGTTCTGATGTGTCGAAACCCGGCCAGGCACTTCAACATCTCGATCAGGAGCGCACGCGCCTGCTCAGGCGAAGTATCCCTCCCGGTCTTTGGTAATACCTCGATCTGATATCCGCAAGGGGCGCGAATAACGCCGACATAGCTGGTGACCTGTATGGCCCGCTGGCTATTCAATTGGGTCGGCTTGAGCCAGCCAGGGGAAGCTTCATTACTTCTAAGGGACTGCGTTTCCAGCCATGCGAAGACACGCTTTGGCACAGCAAGCCCGACCGCTCCGGCCTTTGCTTCGACGACCTTGTCGAACTCAAAGATCGTGAGGGAATTCATCCGGCGGTCACGTCTGGTTTGGCTGCATAAATGCCAACATACGCGTCAGGCTCATCAAGAGCAGCAGCGTTCAGTTGATAGCGAGAACGAATCGCGTACTGATCCAGCTCGTGCTCACGACCGAAGAGTGCCAGAAGATCCTCCTCGCGGCCGATTTCATGGACGAACTGATGCTCCTGCTTCGGCTTCTGGTTATCGCCCAGGACCAGTCGAATCTTCTGCCAGTCCTCGAAAAAGTATTCCTCCAGCAGCGGAATGATCTTGTTCCTGAACACTGTCTTCAGCTCTCTGAAGCGATCTTCATCTTTCAGGTCTTTGATGCGCGTGAAGTAGGCATGCCCCACCGTGTGGTCGCGGTCGTACAGGGCCTCGATCCGCTTGTTGAGCATGATCAGTAACTGCTCGATGTTGATGTCCACGCCGTTGTGGGTGACGACGGTGCCCGTCAGAACCGAGGGCTTGGGCATTGTTTCAACGAACTCGAATCGCCGGCGAAGCGCTGTGTCGACCAGTGCCAATGATCGGTCTGCCGTGTTCATCGTCCCGATCACATCAACGTTCGAAGGCACGCTGAAACTCTCTGCGGAGTACGGCAGCGTCACGGAGACGGGATACTTCGCGCCCTCGCGCTTGTCCTCTTCCATGAGTGTGATGAGCTCGCCAAAGATTTTGCTAATGTTCCCACGATTGATCTCATCGATCACCATCGCGTATTGCCGCGACGGGTTCTTACGCGCCCGGTCACACAACCTCAAGAAAGCCCCTAGGCTCAGGACTCATA
>NZ_LHZU01000023.1 GCF_001580995.1 Acetobacter senegalensis | reverse complement strand
TAAGGACCAGCAGCACGCACAGTGAGAGACAGAATGCCCATTTTGCCATTGGATAGATAATCACCCAATGGAAGTTCTGCGTTACCAGTCGTCCAGGCTACGCCGTCCCATCCCATATCAGCCTGCCAGCCAGCAGGCTTTTCAGTCTGGAGATGAGACGTGATGGCATGATGCTGTTTGGCGCACTGGAGATTGATCTCGCCAACCGCAACACCCATAAAGCGGCGATCATCCACAAACGGTCCGATTACATCAGAGGGACGGCTGGCACGAGAAACAATGCGGACTGACTTTGTTTCCGGTGGCAGCATGAAATTGTAGTTCTGCGCGCTCTGACGCATCGGACGAATGATGGCTCCTGTTTCTGTCACCAGATGAAGGTCAGGATCAGTGGTCAGTTCCGGCTGTGCTGCCGAGGAATGACTGCAAGAAGCGCTGTTTTCGCGCCATTCAAGAGCACGGTAAAGAGGTTCGACAAACGAACGCGCCACATTCAACGGCGCACCTGCATCGCCCTCCCAGCTTTTGACTGCGCCACGCAGGGTCACAATCTTGCCTTCCTGCCGGAAAGAAGACCGGTTGCCTGTATCCAGATAGCTTTCGGTCAGCATGCCATCAGCCATGATAACAGAATGCTGTTCCGTTTCGACATGGTAGTAGTCATAGGATGTGATGGACTTGTCGTATAAAATCGACACGCCATTGACCAGCATACGGACGGGCACAAAGCTGTCTTTGAAGAATAGGCAATGTTCGGCCGTGATCAGCATATCCTTGTAGGGAACGCCATCGGCGATGGCACCTTTCAGAATACGAACGGGCCAGCCTGCCTCATCGTCAGACAGTTCAGGCCGCACTGCCGCGCGAGTTTTACCAACCCAGACAACAGGGCGTGTAATGTTCTTGTTATTTCTCCAGTCAAAGGCAATAACTTCATCACCAATCTGAATATCTTCAACAGCCACATCACCATCCGGTGTACGAATCATGCTACCAGCAAGAAAACA
>NZ_LHZU01000010.1 GCF_001580995.1 Acetobacter senegalensis | reverse complement strand
TCACCATCCGGTGTACGAATCATGCTACCAGCAAGAAAACAGACAACTCGGTACTCTCCATTGGATTCAAGGGTGGCAAGAACATTGAAATTGCTGGAATACTTGTGAGAGCCATCTGGATACGTACCGTGAGATAGATTGTTTTCTGTTAAATTGTAAATATCTCCAGTAATTGTTATTTGCGCAATTGTATTCCAATTATTATCCCTGACAGATATTATGGTTGTGTTTGTTGCTGTGCTATAAACGAGCCAGCTATTAAGAGGGTCGAGGACCGCACTAGAGCTTCCTTCGAATAATAAAGCATTTGTGTTGTTGTATCCAATATTCCCGGTCACCGTAATATTTACGGGATTTTCTTCAGATAGTTGTATAGTTACGGTCGCGCCCTGCCCGTCGAGACTCACCGTATCCGTTGATCCCGGAGCAACCGTTATTGATCCATTCTCTGGAACTGCCGTCATTATTTTACACTTTCATAGTCAACACTACACTCGCTATAAAATACAACTGTAGTGTTATTAGAGCCGTATAACGGCTTAAACTATTGCGGTAATTAAGCAGATTTTGCCGTTTTCTGATTGTCTACGATGTAAGGACCAGCAGCACGCACAGTGAGAGACAGAATGCCCAT
>NZ_LHZU01000070.1 GCF_001580995.1 Acetobacter senegalensis | reverse complement strand
TCTTCAACATCAAAGAAACCAGACTGCGTCATGAGCCACTCCTCCAGTCATCACACAAGAGAGGGAATCACAGAGAAAGGCTCAAAACCAGAGGGTTTTTCGAACCCTCCAAATGAGGCCTCTGATCGCCTGCAACTGATGGACAAGGCCGCCTTTCTTGACTTCACGATCAAGATGATCCGCTGGCGCCAACTGGTGAAGGGTTACGAGCAGCGTATCGACGTTACAGAGGCCATGATCCACATCGCCATAGGAAACCCCTGTTACGCCGAAACGCTCATCCGTGAATTACCAAAGGGACTCTTAAAAAACGATATTAGGACTAAACCTTCTGAAGACCTTCAACTCTTTATTACGCATGGAAAGCCATTCGTCATGCACTTCACTAACTTTTTCTATTTCTTTCTTATATTCCCCACTCTCAAACTTACGCGTCCAATCTAATTCCCATCCAGGACCTAAATCTTTGCCTCGCAAAGACCTTTGCCTATAGTGATCAATGCTCTTAAGATAAAAATGAGCAACGGTAGCTGACCACAAAATTTGTTCACTCTTTTTCAGACAGTAGCTCTCGGGATTCTCAAGAACCTCCCTCATATTATCGCCTAATACATTTCTTCCTTTGAAATTTTCATTACGATTAAAAGGATTAAAAAACCAATCTCCAGCCCCTAAGCCATGTTGAAAGGGGCATCTATTATCAACCATAAATTGCAAATCTATAGCGGATGTCTTCAAGATAATTTTAAACGTTGAATCAACAATTTTTTCACGTCGAGTGTAGTTTTCCAATACAAGACCCGACGGTGTCTCTTGATATCCATTAGGACCAAACCGTAACCAATTAAAATATATACAATCAGTATTTTCCCTTTTCCTTAAAAATTCCTTTATAGAAAAACATTCTCGAATAGAAAAAAATTCATCCACATCCAGAAAAGAAACCCACTCATCATGCATTCTATAAACATGCAAATAATGCATATACATTACATTCTGTTCACCAGGAACCGGATGATGATTGAAAATCACGCACCCCAAATCAATCCAAGGTAAAACAGTTTTATATAATGGCTCAGGGTCAATATCATTACAATACAGATATATTTTATCAAATCCTAATCTCAAATGATATGAAATCCACTCATTGATATATTTATTTTCATTGGCCGCACAAGCCACAATACAAGTAGTCATTGCTATCCTTTATAAATAAAAATCACCAAGAAGATAAAGCAACTCTCTTCCAATGATTTTTCCTCACACATACATAGTGATAATTTTCATCATCAGAAAATTGCCCTTGCTCGCAAGACGATTTACTATTTTCAGGCGTATACAAACGCTCCTGATACAAACCTGTAACAATTAGATTTGCACGTTTCCCAGTTGTATCGCCAACAACAAAATCGCCCCCACTCGTGATAGTACCTTTACTCGATACCGTCAGACAATTACTCTTAGAACCATTACCACTTGCTCCACATACCGCAACTCCCCACTTTTCCCAAGGAGGGTTGAAAATTAACTGAGCCTGTAACGTTCCATTGATAAGGAATTTATCCCCTCCGTATATTGGTCCAAAGTGTAGTGAGTTATCTCTAAAAGTATGCTGACCTGTATTTTCAATTCCTATTGTATCTACATGCTGCCAGGAAACGAGCCTTTGATAATTTCTAGGATTATCGACCAACGCATCCTCACTTTGCAAAAATTCTCCCATTTCTTTATCCTGCCCTACAATCGCTAACGGCCCCCTACGAGACCCTGTTACAAAAGCATCTCCATTAAAATCATAGCCATCCACACCCAACCAACCAATATAACCCATAGGCAAATCACCATTAACTGCAAATCCATAAGAAGAAGCGCTTGGTTTATTAGGCCCCAAATAACTAACAGCCACTCCTTTCATTGTCGCACCAAAATCGGTCCCTTTATATATTAGATCATACTCTTGTGATGTGCATGCCGTGGCAGGACTATCTAGGCGAGCTATACTATTGCCATCTGTCGTTTTAATATCTCTAATTATAGAACACTGTTGATTACCTAAAAATGCTTTCTGATATGTTCCGATAAACAAATTAGCATGCTTATATTTATTATACAAAATACCATCGAGTTTATCGTCTTTTTGCTTGCCTGGTATTAGGCCGTCATTTCTTTGAGGGGAAAAATTTTGCCACGGATGCCATCCAAGCCCCATAAAAAGTTTAGTTGTGTTCTTTATTTTATCGGTAAAATAGCCGTCTACTGTACCTGAGTAAAACTGAGGATCGAAACTAGATTTGAACAACGACCCTTTTGCTATAAAGCCACCATCTGCAGGCAAAGGATCCCCAGAAACAATATTGGTGACAACATGCATACCATTTTTACGCCATAAAACTTCCCAAGAAAGAGGCAAAGCAGGAACAATGAGAACACCATCTTTTTCGAAATTGATTTTATGATCTAATCCATTTTCGTCTGTTATCTCGGGCCCCACCATGTACCATGGAGGCATGTTTCCCGTCTGAACGTATTCTGCAACAGAATCCCAAGCTCCTGCCCCACAATCAGCACCTACGTCCGGAGCAAATCCATTGACAACAGAAAATATACAGCCAGAATTTTCTCCTGAATTATATGTTAATCCATGAACAGACAGATTAATACTATCGAAAATTCTATGCCCTCCCAACCGAACGGTTTCCGGAGCTATATTCTTGGTAATGCTTTTTTGATTATTATATAGTATAGAATTATTATTAAATGAAATAGACGGTACGGATAACCATAGACTCCCCCACCCTCCGATATTTCTTGCCTTAAATTCAGGCAACATGACGTTGTCATCGCTATATGCACACGCAATCGAAAATAAATTTACAACCAAAACACAAAGAATATACCTTAAAAGAAAATTATTATTTTCCATTTTCATACAAACACCTTACAATTTACTTAGTAAAATCAAAGTTTTCTCAAGCGCATTTTTCTCACTTTCTCGCGAAGGCTCCTTCTCTGCCATCAGCACACTCAGCAAGGCCATCTGATCTGCTTGAGCCAGTCGAATGACGTCCTGTGGTGCAAGGTCGCCTGACATCACCCTTCCCCGCGCCATGCCGTGGGCGATGATATAGCTATATATCAGCGTGGTTGGTGTGGGGGTGATTTTGACTGTTGCCATCGGGGCTTGGCACCCAGCCAACAGGCTTACGCCCACCATGGTGCAGCATAGGCCGCGGAAACGGCGTAAAAAAAACGGAAAGGCAGACATGGGGCGCTTCATATAGGAAGCGTAGCCCATATCCGCCTTTCCGGGAATAATCTCTTCACGCAGGAATGCGTGTCAGAAATCAGACCTTGCGGGCTGCAAGCTCATCACGGATCTGCTCAAGCAAAACTTCCGTTTTGGTGGGCGGCGGCGGTTCAGCCGGAGCAGCCTCTTCACGCACATGCAGGCGGGTCAGCGCCTTCACGACCCAGAAGATCACCAGAGCCGTAATCAGGAACTGGATGACCGTGTTCAGGAACAGGCCGATGTTGATGGTAACAGCACCTGCCTTCTGGGCTTCTGCCAGCGTGGCCAGATGCGGTCCCTTGAGGGTGACAAACAGGTTGGAGAAATCAATCCCGCCAATCAGCAGACCGATAAGGGGGTTGAACACGTCCTTCACCAGACTGTTGACAATGCCGGTGAACGCCGCACCCACAATCACACCAACGGCCAGATCAACCACGTTGCCACGCATAATAAAGGCGCGGAATTCGGAGACCCAGGTAGGGGTATGCACCCGAGATTTAATGTCAGCCATACAGCAGTGCTTTCCTTCACATCTACAATAATGCGTGTCTGTACCAACGTTGCGTGGTATTTCACAAGAAAAAAGGAAAAATGCGGTAAATTTCCGCCTGCCCCTGATACCTTTTTGCCATGCCGTTAAACGTTATAACACCAAAACCCCCTTCACCACAGCCAATATGCAGGTTTCTGCGGAAGAGTTGTTGATCCCGCCCGCACAGATGGGTATATGCACTCGCACGCATAGCCCGGTCGGCATCGGGACAGCTTTGTTTGAACAGAAAGACTCATCATGAAACCCGGCATTCACCCTGACTATCACGAAATTAACGTCATCATGACCGATGGCACCGAATACAAGACTCGGTCATGCTACGGCAAACCCGGCGACACCCTGCGTCTGGACGTAGACACCAAGTCTCATCCGGCATGGACAGGCGTGCAGCGTATGCTGGACACCGGGGGTCAGGTGGCAAAGTTCAACAAGCGCTTTGCTGGTATCGGTACCCGCACGAAGTAATACGCCACTTTATTGTAGGCCGTATGAAAAATCTGGAGCCCCGCCCCTTGAAACAGGGAGCGGGGTTTTCCACGTTTAGCTGTGATGAAAACGCCCGACATGGGGTTTCATCACACCACTAGATCCGCCGGAGAAGCCTGCCGTAAGGGGGCCTGTTCAAACTCCGGCATGACCTTGCTGAACGAGGAGGTTTTCTTATGAGCTATGATTTTGCACCGCTGTTCCGTACCGCTATCGGCTTTGATCGACTGGCGCAGGTTATGGATACCGCAGCCCGGAACACGGCTACCCCCAGCTACCCACCCTATGACATCGCCAAGACCGGAAATGACAGCTACGCCCTGACAATGGCTGTGGCAGGCTTTGGCCCTGATGATATTGAACTTGTTGTGCAGGACAACACGCTGGTTGTTTCTGGTCGCGTCAGCGAACCGCAGAATGAAGGGGAAATTCTGCATCGAGGCATCGCCCGTCGCGCGTTCGAGCGTCGGTTCGCGTTGGCTGATCATGTAGAAGTAACCGGCGCGGAAATGAACAACGGTCTTTTGCGGATATCAGTCAGGCAGATCATGCCGGAGGCCCTGAAGCCGCGCCGTATTCCGGTTCAGTCCGCAGCATCTGCTCCCGCACCTGTTGTGCACCCTCCGGTAGCAGCCGAAGGAGCCAACACATCAGGCCCTGCGCCGGAGCTTCCCGCAGCGGCTGCGTAATTTTTCCATCAGGAACCAGCACAAAAAGGAGGGGCTCAGGCTCCTCCTTTTCTGTTTGATGCATTTGCTTCTTGACCTATGCGGGGCGGTCCGCCCATATCGTCGCCAACTCATGCGCGCCGGCAGGCACGCGGGCCTTCGGACAGGTTTCCGAACCGTCACTTTCTCCGGTGCCTGCGCAAGCGCCGCCCGACGACAGGATGGAACCAATGACGACCCTACCGCTGATGCCCAAGGCCACCGCCGTGTGGTTGATTGAAAAGACAGCCCTGAGTTTTACGCAGATTGCCGAATTCTGTGGCATGCACCCGCTGGAAGTACAGGCCATTGCTGACGGTGAGGTTGCGCAGGGAATTGTCGGGTATGACCCCATTGCCAACCGCCAGTTGACCCAGGAAGAAATCAGCCGGTGTGAAGCCAACCCGGACGCAAAACTGAAAATTCTTTCCTCTGGCAATCCGGTCAAGCGTCGCTCAAAAGGGGCACGCTATACACCTGTTGCCAAACGGCATGATCGTCCGGATGGCATTGCCTTCCTGCTGCGTAACTTTCCGCAGTTGGGAGATCAGGAAATTGTCAAACTGCTGGGCACCACCAAGGACACCATCGCCAAGGTGCGCAACAAGCAGCACTGGAACACTCCCAACATCAAACCGCGTGATCCGGTTACCATTGGTTTGTGCAGCCAGACCGATCTGAATGCAGCCGTAACAGCAGCCACGTTGCGTCTGGAACGTGAAGGGCAGGAAATTCCGCAGCCGCCGCCCATGCTTGACGAGCCGCATGAGCATGAAAGCAAGGTTGAAGACTGATCATTCCTTGGTCTGGTCGGCTTTTAAGGCCGACCAGATAGCTCTTTTATGGAGCCTGAGCCTCATCAGGAAGAAAGGCGTTCGATTTCTTCCTTGAGACGAAGTTTCTGGAGTTTGAGGGTCATGAGAACCCGAGCATCAGGTCGGGGTCGTCCCCCTTCTGCAGAGATCTGCTGATCAATCCGTGAGTGGCGAGATTTAAGACTTTCAATCCTCGACAGGAGCGTCATCGCTGCCTCCATTCGGTTGATGGTCATAATACCGTAACGCACGCTCCGGCGAATTTTTCATGTTTTTTTCATGAGGCAGGCATTTTAGGTATGCGCTATGGTCATATCTGTTTTTTTGCTTTTTGCCGCTGGTTTCCATTCTGAACATGCGCAAGACTGAACCCAATACGGCTGAAGCGCCCCACACTGTCCTATTCATCGGCACATGATTCGTCGTGCAGGAGACCAAGTAACATGCTGAAAGACCGCGATTCACTGCTCGGCCAGCTTCATGAACTTCGCAGTGAACATCGTGATCTGGACACCATCATCAGTCGGTTAACGCAGGACCCCGCGCCAATAGATCAGCTGCATCTCCAAAGACTGAAAAAGCGCAAACTTTTGCTGCGTGACCGGATTGCATGGCTTGAAAGCCAGCTTATCCCCGATGATATTGCCTGACCGTTTTTTCCTGATACTGGACGCAACCCCACCGTGAGCGAAACCTCTCCCCTGCCCGCAGCCACCAGCCAGACCACCACGCCCGAACCCAAAGTGGGCATTATCATGGGCAGCCAGTCAGACTGGGACACCATGCGTCATGCGGATGCCATTCTGACTGAACTTGAAATTCCGCATGAAACCCTGATTGTCTCGGCGCACCGCACGCCAGACCGCTTGGCTGATTATGCCAAAAGCGCAGCCGGGCGCGGGCTTTCGGTTATTATTGCAGGCGCTGGGGGCGCTGCACATCTGCCGGGTATGTGCGCGGCATGGACACGCCTGCCCGTGCTGGGTGTTCCGGTGGAATCCCGTGCCCTGAAAGGCATGGACAGTCTGCTGTCCATCGTTCAGATGCCGGGTGGTATTCCTGTAGGAACGCTGGCCATTGGCTCTTCGGGCGCCAAAAACGCTGCTCTGCTGGCAGCCGCCATTCTGGCGTTGCAGGAACCGGAACTTGCCGCGCGGCTTGAAGCCTGGCGTGCTCTGCAAACGGCCTCCGTTGCCAACACTCCCATGACAGACGAAGAATGACCCCGTTTCCCTCCTCTTCCTCCAGTGCTCCTCTTGGCCCGAATGCCGTTATTGGTATTGTCGGGGGCGGCCAGTTGGGCCGTATGTCCGCCATGGCCGCGGCCAAGCTGGGTTTTAGAACGCATATTCTGACCAAAGACCCCAACAGCCCAGCCGCGCAGGTTTCGCACGGCGTTACCCTCGGCGCGTATGATGATCTGAAAGCACTGGATGCCTTCGCCCGTGGCGTGGATGTGGTGACGTTCGAATTCGAGAACATCAGCGCCGACGCCATGGACTGTCTCTCCCAATACTGTCCCGTGCGGCCCTCCGGCCATATTCTTCGCATCAGTCAGGACCGGCTGGCGGAAAAGACGTTCTTCACGGAAAATGGCATCCCGCTTGCGCCATGGCATGCGGTCACGGATCGTGCGTCTCTCCATGCGGCGGCAGAAGCACTTGGCCTGCCCTTTATCCTGAAAACCACTCGCAACGGATATGACGGTAAAGGCCAAAGCCGCATTCATCACCCTGCGGACCTTGAAACTGCTTTCAATACGCTTGCTCCGCATCCGCTGGTAGCAGAAGGCATGGTGGATTTTGCGTGTGAACTGAGTGTGATGGTCGTGCGCGGTATAGATGGCACCGTCCGCTGTTTTGATCCGGGTATGAACCGTCATCGTGATGGGATTCTTGACCTCACATTAGCTCCAGCCCCCGTTGAGCCTGCCATCAGTGCCCAAGCGCAGGCTTTGGCCGTGTCCATTGCAGAAAAACTTGATCTGGTGGGTATTCTGGGTGTGGAAATGTTTCTGGACCACACCGGCGCGCTACTGGTGAATGAAATCGCACCACGGCCACATAATTCGGGCCACTGGACCATGGATGCGTGCCCGGTCGATCAGTTTGACATGCATATCCGCGCTGTAACAGGTATGCCGC
>NZ_LHZU01000015.1 GCF_001580995.1 Acetobacter senegalensis | reverse complement strand
GCCCTCCCGCTGGCCATTAACCTGCAATACACGCGGGATCTGTCCTTCGAGGTACCGGTAGGGGCAGAAATTTTTGCCACCCTGCGCTCTCAGCCCAACATTGCCGTGAACATTGATGTGCAGGCCAACCGCCTGCAGGATGATCAGGCCGTGTATGAAGTGACGCTGGCCATCAAGGCTGAAGCCAAGGAAGCACCGGAACAGGAAGGTGGCACGCCTGGCCGTACCGTCTTTATTGCCGAACTGGCCTACGCTGCCGTTGTTACCCTTACCAACCCGCCGCAGGAACTCATTGAGCCCATGCTGCTGGTTGAAGTGCCGCGCCTTATCTTCCCGTATGCCCGTAACATCATCAGCGATGTCACGCGTGATGGCGGCTTCCCGCCCATCGTGCTGCAGCCGATTGATTTTGTGGCCCTGTGGCAGGCCAAGCGCGCTGAATTCCCGCAGACCGCAGGCAACGCCTGATTTAACGGCCCGCGAGAGGGGAGTTCAGACTTCCCTCCAGCATACAGAAAGGCTTTCAGGCATCCGCTTGAAAGCCTTTTTTAATGCGAAAATGCGTTTGCTCTCTCTGACTGTGCATACTCAGCAAGCCTTTGAAAAATCTACCAGATCAGGCTGACTGGGCTTTTCGGGGGTGAACGATGAAGGCGTCCTGCATGGAATTTTCATCCAGACGCCACGGCCGCTTCATCAAACGGAAAGCCTCCAGGTCTTTACCCCTTTGAATCCACCTTTCCGCCTTTCCGCCTTTCCGCCTTTCCGCCTTTCCGC
>NZ_LHZU01000026.1 GCF_001580995.1 Acetobacter senegalensis | reverse complement strand
ATCCTCTGCAACCGGCACCACTGCCGTGTAGCGAGTGGTGAACCAGCCGACTGTCGAAGACAGGTCCAGACCGGGCAGCACATCTTCGCGGCCATGGCCTTCAAGATCGACCAGAACACGGCTCTGTCCGCTCCAGCCGCCGAGTGCCTGCCCCAGAGCGGCCAGCAGCACGTCTTCCACCCCCATACGGTAGGCTCTGGGTGCTGCATCAATCAGACGGCGGGTCAGATCCTCATCGGCCTGCCAGCGAATTGTCTCTGAAGACGAGAGTGGGCGCTCGGCAATCAGATCAACCGGGATATCCGGTGAAGTATCTGCCAGATAGTCCTGCCACCAGGCCAGTTCATCGGCTGTCTCAGGGCGTTCGCCGTAATGCCTGACGGCATCCACCCAGGCGCTCCACGGCAGAACTGCTGACGGCAGGGTTATGGTGGGTCCTTTCTGTTCGAGGGCGTCCTGCAGGTCACCCAGCAGGACGCGCCAGGACACACCGTCCACACTGAGATGATGGATGGCCAGCAGCAATCGGCCTGATCCGTCAGGCACACGGAACCAGCCGGCCCGCATAATCGGGCCCGAGTTAAGGTTCAGGCTGGCCTGAAGGCGCTCTCCGTGCTCGCGCAGATGATCCTTCCAGTTCTCTCCACTCTCGCGCAAGTCCATGATCTCAAGGATGCGACCGTCCTCGGATGGAGCCACCTGCTGGAACCACTCTCCGGCCTCATTGTGTGCAAAGCGCAGACGCAGCGCATCATGACGGGTCACTACGGCCAGAAGGGCCTGTTCCAGACGGGCGACATCCAGTTCTCCATCTGGCGTACGCAACAGGACAGACTGGTTCCAGTGGGCGGGCGCGTCGGGACGGTGCTCGAAGAAGAAGGCCTGGATGGGAGTGAGCGGCAGGGGCGTATGCAGCTCCTTATGGGCCTGCTCTGCCTCATGAGCAGAGACAGCCACACCGGCCAGACCTTCCACAGTCGGATCATCAAACACCTGTCGCGTGTTTACCAGCCATCCTGCCTTGCGGGCGCGCGAGACCACCTGCAGGCTCTGGATGGAATCTCCGCCGACTTCGAAGAAGTTGTCTGTGACA
>NZ_LHZU01000029.1 GCF_001580995.1 Acetobacter senegalensis | reverse complement strand
ACGATCACAGAACCGGGGGGTGCCTTTACCGCACCGCCCGGAACCCCCATCATCCAGACAGCCTGAACCGGAATGGAGATGAGACAAGGATGGTGCAGCCTTCTAACGGCGTTGAAACGCCCGGCCTGAAAACGGCCTGTTCGTCCGCACCGCTTCCCGACCCGGTCATTACGGCCAGAACGGATTCCTACTTCAACCGCACCAAGCGGATTGTCTCTCACTTTGGAGACTGTGAGGTTACATACGCCTTCTTCATTCGTCGTCCCGTCATCTCCGCGCCGGGGCTGATGCTGGAATGGCTGAAGAACGTGATGGCGGAGCGGAACAGCCCTTACACAATTGATCTGATCCACCCTGAAGGGGCATGGGTCGGTGCGGGTGAGCCCCTGGTGTACATCACCGGCTCCTTCACCCATCTGGCTGATCTGGAAACGCTTCTGCTGCAAAAGCTGGGCAGCCCCTGTGTGGCCGCCCACCGCGCCTATCAAATTGCCGTCTCCCTGCCCCACACCAAGTTTCTGGCCATGGATGCCCGCCACTGCGCGGGATATGAAATGCAGGAACTGATGGCCTATGCGGCTTCCGTAGGGGGGCGTGCCGCCAAACGCGATGGCGCCATCGGCTTTATCGGCACGGCAAATGATGCCGTAGCGCCGTTTTTCAACAGCACGCATGGCTATGGTACCATGCCCCATGCCCTTATTGGCTATGCGGGTTCTACCGTGCGCGCTGCGGAAATGTTCCACGAGCTATATCCGGAAACGGATCTGGTGGTGCTGGTAGATTACTTTGGCAAGGAAGTGACGGATGCGCTGGCCGTATGCCGCCGCTTTCCTGACCTTGCCGCACAGGGCCGCCTTGGCGTGCGCCTTGACACCCATGGCGGGCGGTTTCTGGAAGGGCTGAACCCGCAGGAATCCTACGCGGTAGTTGATCGCCACGCACCGGAAGCCCTGCGCCGGTATCGTTCTGATTCAGAACTGCGTTACCTGATTGGCACCGGCGTTTCCGCCGCTGCTGTCTGGCGCATGCGTGACGCGCTGGATGAGGCTGGCTTCCCGCATGTGAAGATCATTGCTTCCTCCGGCTTTGGCGTTACCAAATGCGCCTGCATGGCCGATGCCCACGCCCCCATTGATGTGGTCGGCACCGGCTCCTTTATTCC
>NZ_LHZU01000140.1 GCF_001580995.1 Acetobacter senegalensis | reverse complement strand
GGGGGGCGGTGGTGGTGGTGGTGGTAGAATTCTGGTCTTGATCGGTGGTTTGGGCACCGGGACGCTGGTGGACGTTCCCATACCCAGCACTAGGCCCATAACCGCCAATACATGCAGCAGAATGACTACCAGCAGAGCAACAACACCGACAACAGCTCCTGTCCCGACGACGTAATGCATCGGTCTCCGTTGCTGTTGCGTGCGGTCCTTCATATTTCTACATCCTCCTTCTTCCACGCCAGCCATAAAACGCCGGTCTGCATCCACCCCCGATACTCGGGCCCTGAAAGTGGCGGTTACAAACCAACATTTCGTGCCTCAGCACTGGATAGACTGACAGAGCTGCATAGCTGCCATCTTCCTGATCCTGATTGGGCAATTTGAGAACAGTTCTGTCAAGAATGTTCTTGATCGAAAATAATGCTGCCCCACACAAAGCGTTCTGCCTAAAATTTGAGCACGCAACTGCACCCCGCAGAAAAACGCCATATTTCAGCCAAAAATCACTAAATGCTGTCTGGTTATGCTTCTTTTCATTTCATTGTCATTTTGAAAAAAAATAGCGTCTAAACGCGCAGCATGAAGAAAGAGTTTCGGTCTGCCACGAAATATAAAACGGATTATAAAAAAGCGGGCCTGCCAGAGGCAGCCCGCTTTGTAACAAAACCTTCTTATTTTGAACGCAGCCTTACTGGGCGGAGGCACTGGCCTCAGAGCGGGTAGCCCCCACACGCGCGGCCAAGGCCGCCGCCATGAAGTCATCCAGCGCGCCATCCAGCACCGCATCCGGATTCCCGGTTTCCACGCCTGTACGCAGATCCTTGACCATCTGATAAGGTGCTAGAACGTAGGACCGAATCTGATGCCCCCAGCCAATATCGGTCTTGGCAGCTTCCGTGGCAGCCGCAGCGGCTTCACGCTTCTGAAGTTCGGCTTCATACAGGCGCGCACGCAGCATCTGCATGGCCGTGGCACGGTTCCGATGCTGTGAACGGTCTGTCTGACAGGCCACCACAATCCCAGTGGGAATATGGGTGATACGGATGGCAGAATCCGTTTTGTTAACGTGCTGCCCGCCCGCACCGGATGCCCGGAACGTATCCACCTTCAGGTCAGAATCATTGACTTCAATCTCGATCGAATCATCAATAACCGGATAGACCCAGACGGAGGCAAAGGACGTCTGCCGTCGGGCTGCCGCATCAAACGGAGAAATCCGCACAAGCCGATGCACGCCAGCTTCCGTTTTCAGCCAACCATAGGCATTGGGGCCGGAGACCAGAATGGTGGCCGATTTCAGCCCCGCCTGTTCCCCTTCCGAGCTTTCCATCAGCGTGACCTTGTAGCCATGCGCTTCTGCCCAGCGGGTGTACATGCGCAGCATCATTTCCGCCCAGTCCTGCGCCTCGGTGCCGCCAGCACCAGCATTGACTTCCAGATAGCAGTCATTGCTGTCGGCCTCGCCAGAAAGCAGGCTTTCCGTCTCACGCCGCTTGGCTTCTTCCGCCAGTTGCTTCAGGGTTGAAATGGCTTCCTGAACCACTTCGGCGTCCCCTTCAGCCTCGGCCAGTTCAACAAGCTCACAAGTGTCCTGCACGCTGTTTTCAAGCGCCAGAACCCCCTCTACCTGTCCAGCCAGCAGCGTGCGTTCACGCATCAGCTTCTGGGCGGCTTCCGGGTCATTCCATAAATCAGGATCTTCTGCCTGGTTGTTCAGCTCGGCCAGTCTGGCCTGTGCGACATCCCAGTTAAAGATGCCTCCTCAGCAGCGCCACTGACTGCTTGATCTGGTCATTAAGGGCTTCCGTCTCGGCAGACATCAGGCCGTTTCTCCATCACTTCTAGGACTTGCTTGAATTGCAGAGAGACTGTTCAGACAGTCTCTTGTAAGCGGCCTCAATAAAGGCCGCCCATGCCAATGTCACCCCCGGAAGGCTCCTGCGCAGGGCGTGGTGTGCCGGGTGCTGGCGTAGCGCTATTGCCCGCAGCAGTCCCACCCGCACCGGGCTGCCCGCCACCGGCGGCCATATCGCTTTCCGAATCGGGCATGTTTTCAGCGCCAGTATCGGCTGCCGTCAGTTCCTGAGACGCGCCATTATCAGCCAGACTGACGCTTACACCCGGAATCTGATCTGGCTTGAACGCATCAATCGCAACGCCACGGCCCGTATCATACCGCACCAGCGTAACACCCTCCGGCACGGGGAAATCAAGCTTGGGGTACCCCTCAAAGGCGGTCTTCATGATCTTGTTCCAGATAGGACCAGCAATGGCCCCCCCGGTCTCGTTCTTGCCCAGAGATTGAGGCGAATCGAACCCGATCCACACGACCGTCACCAGATCGGGTGAGTAACCGGCAAACCACGCATCATTGAAATTCTGGCTGGTGCCGGTTTTGCCCGCTACAGGCCGATCAATCCCTTTGCCAGCCTGCACCCCGGTGCCGCGACGGATGACATCCTGCAACATGGTGGTGATCTGGAATGTGCTTTGTTCTGACGCCACTCTCGGCCGATCATCCTTGACGGCAGGCTGATCATCCACACCGGGCAGATCTGCGCTGTTCTGCACGGCAGCAGACGGTGCCGGGGTGGTTACTGGCGCGGGCGCGGGTGCTGGCGGCTGCGGCTGCGGCTGCGCGGCATCCGGCTTGCCATCAGGGAAGATGGCGTCTGGTTCATTCTCATGACCCGCAGCCTGTTGCTCTGCGGCAGTCTGAGCAGCGACAGAAACCAGAGAAAGCCCTTCCGGCCGCCAGATCACCTTACCCTGCCGGTCCTGCACATCATCTATCAGGGTCGGGGTTACTTTCCGGCCCCCGGCAGCCAACGTGGCGTAGGCTCCCGCTTCTTTCAGCACCGTGGTTTCCACGGCCCCCAGAGCCGCAGGCAGCACGTGCGGCATGGAATCCACAAGCCCGATTCGCGTTGCCAGATCAGCCACATTCTTGATGCCGATATGCGCAGCCAACCGAATGGTCACGAGGTTGCGGGATTCCCGCAACGCATCATGCAGAGACGTTGGCCCCCAGAAATCCTTTTCATAATTGTTGGGGTGCCATGCCCCGTAAGAAACCGGAGAATCGTCAAAGGCCTGAGAGGGAGAAATGCCCTGCTCCATGGCTTGTAGATACACAAACGGCTTGAAGGATGAACCCGGCTGACGCAACGCCTGCGTTGCACGGTCAAACTGTGATGTCTGGAAAGACCAGCCCCCCACCAGCGCCATCACGCGCCCGGTATGCACATTGAGGGTCACCACAGCGCCTTCCACATGCGGCACCTGCATCAGCGCCACACGCTCCCCTTGGGCCTGAGGTTCAATCATCACCACATCGCCCGCTCTCAACAGGCGGAACCGGCGCGTCCATGCCAGATCACGTTCCAGCACCTGCGCGGTTTGTGGTGTTCCGCCCTGCGTGGCAGCACCCCGCCGCATGATGCCCCCTTCAAGCCAGCCCACCCGGCCGCGAGAAGGGTCAAGCACCACAGCCAACCGCCATTGATCCAGCATTCCCAGCGGCACTGGCACGGCCTGAAGGGCCGCCACCCAGTCCTCCTGAGAAGAAGAGGACGTGACCTCTGCCAGATGCTTGATAGGGCCACGCCAGCCACCATGTGCCCGGTCATACGCCATCAGGCCCTGCCGCAGAGTGGTCTGTGCCGTAAGCTGCAATGCGGGGTCCAGACTGGTGTGCACTTCCAGCCCGCCCTGTAGCGTCGTGTCCTGCCCGTACCGTTCCAGCAGTTCGCGCCGCACTTCCTCAGCAAACCATTCAGACCCGGGAGCCGGACCGGGGCGCACAAAGGCGTGCGGGATCAGAGGCTCGGCTTCTGCTGACCGGGCAGCCTCATGCGTAATGGCGCCTGTTTCGGCCATCCGCTCCAGCACCCAGTTCCGTCGCCCACGCGCGGCATCCGGAAACCGGATCGGGTTGTAATTGGTCGGAGATTTGGGCAACGCGCCAAGGAAAGCCGCCTCGGCATCATCAAGCTGATCAAGCGGCTTGTTGAAATATGTCTGCGCGGCGGCGGCAATGCCATAGGCGCCGCTGCCCATGTAAATTTCGTTCAGATAGATTTCGAGAATCTTCTCCTTGGGCAGCACCTGCTCAATACGCATGGCCAGAAACGCTTCCTTGGCCTTGCGCTTCATGGAGACAGCATTACTGCCCAGCAGCATGACGCGCGCCACCTGCTGCGTGATGGTGGACGCACCAATAGGCCTGCGCCCCTTGCCGCGAGTAAGATCGGTCAGACCTGCGCGTATAATGGCGACCGGGTCCACCCCCTTATGGGTCCAGAATTTCTGGTCTTCCGCTGCAATAAAGGCGTTTTTCACCCGGTCTGGAATAGCGCTGTACGGCACAAACACCCGGCGTTCATCTGCCAGCTCGGCAATCACCTTGTCATCTGATGCATAAAGGCGGCTCATTACAGGCGGCTGGTAGGTCCGTAACCCTTCCACCGTCGGCAGGTCTGCCACAATACCTTCATACTGGTGCCAGACCAGCAGGGACGCCCCCGTTACGCCAACAAGCCCCACGGCAGCCACTGTGCCCAGAAGCCCCCGCCATTGGCGGAAACGTGGCCTGCGCAGCGTTACACCCTGCCGGGAAGAAGCGTTTTCTTCTTTCTTGTCAGAAGAAGACCCAGAGTCACCAGAAGACGGAGTTCGTGTCATGCAGGTCCTTTATCATTCCCATGCGCTGCCGTCTTCCTTCTCATGCGCCATATTGACCACATGATGGCAAAAAGACACCTCTCCCCGCCGGACCAGCCTTTTCCAACGGAGTTTGCCTTTAATGTCACTGTTCCGTTTTACCGGAACACCCCATCTAGCCCAGCATTTCACCCAGAAAACGGGCCGTATAATCCACCACCGGAATAATGCGACCGTAATTGATGCGCGTGGGGCCAATCACGCCAATGGCCCCTACAATCCGATTGGCCTCGTTCCGGGCTGGGGCCACGACCATGGACATGCCGGAGGCCCCGAACAATCCACTTTCCGCCCCGATGAAAATCCTCACCCCTGCCGAATTTTCCGCCAGTTCCAGCAGGCGCATCATGGTTTCCTGCGTTTCCAGCCGATCAAACAGGGTCTGAATGGCCAACAGGCGTTCCTGCCCATCCACATCCGCCAGCAGCTTGCCTTGACCGCGAATAATCAGGGTGCCGCCGCGTTCATCCGCGCCACCGCCCCACACAGCCAGACCACTTTCCACCACCTCGGCCGTCAACTGGTCCAGCGCGTTCTGGTTCTCCGTCATTTCAGCGCCAACCCTGTCACGCAGATCATGCAGGGTTGTGCCTAAAACACGGGCATTCAGGTAATTGGCCGCTTCCACCAGAGCCGAGGGAGGCATGCCAACCGGGGTTTCCATGACCCGATTCTCCACATGGCCATCAGTGCCGACAAGGACAACCAGCGCCCGATTGCCGCCAAGTGCGACAAACTCAATATGCTTGATGCCCCCCTCCCCCTTGGGAGCCACCACCAACCCGGCCGCATCGGACATGCCTGAGAGCAGAGCCGAAGCCTCCGTCAACGTCTCCTGCAAGGAGCGCCCCCGCGCTTCCAGAGACCGACCAATACCGGCCTGCTCCTCTTCTGAAAGGCTGCCAAATTGCAGCAGGCCATCCACAAACAGCCGCAGCCCTTTTTCCGTAGGCAGACGCCCGGCGGAGGTGTGGGGAGAAAACAGCAACCCCGCTTCCGTCAATGAGGCCATGACATTCCGAATGGTCGCCGGAGAAAGTGGCAACCCCAACCGGCGTGAGAGCGTACGGGAACCTACGGGTTCACCGCTCGCCACGTACTCTTCCACAATTTCGCGCAAAATCGCGGCGGATCTGCCATCCAGTTCCGGCGGCAGGGGCGATTTTACGGGCAGCAGACCACGCTTCATGATGACAGGCCTCCTCCTTCAAAATGATCCAGCCGGTAAATCAGGCCAAACAGACATATCCTGATCTTCTGCGCATCTGGCGTGCGTCTGACAAGAGAGCAAGTCCCGTCAACGCAAGAGTGAGCAGTCCCTGACCCTTTTCAGGCAGACATAACGCACATCTCGCAGCACCGGCGCACCTGCGTAGCCGGAGACCGTCACGCGGTTCCGCTCTGACGCAAATCCCTTTATGTGCAGGGACCCCTCGTTTTTTTGTCAGGAGCCCTTCCTCATGCGCCCTTCCGGCCGTCAGCCAGACCAGATGCGCCCCGTTACAATTGAAACCGGTTTTGCCCACCATGCGGAAGGCTCCGCCCTTATCCGCGTGGGCGGCACGGAAGTGCTCTGTACGGCCAGTGTGGAAAACCGCGTTCCAGCCTTTCTGCGCGGAAAGGGTTCAGGATGGGTGACAGCCGAATATGGCATGCTGCCCCGTGCCACCCATTCGCGCGGCCCGCGAGAGGCCGCCAAGGGCAAACAATCCGGCCGCACACAGGAAATCCAGCGGTTGATTGGCCGCTCCCTGCGTTCTGTGGTGGACCTGCCCGCGCTAGGTGAGATCAGCATCACGCTGGATTGTGACGTCCTGAATGCAGATGGTGGCACCCGTTGCGCCTCCATTACTGGTGCATGGGTGGCGCTACGGTTGGCTCTGGGTAAATTGGTGGCCGCGCATGTGCTGCGCCAGTTGCCCCTGCGCGGACAGGTTGCGGCTGTCTCCTGCGGGTTGACGGAAGCCGGCCCTGTGCTGGATCTGGACTATGCGGAAGACAGCGCCGCCGCAGCCGACACCAATTTTGTACTGACGGCAGACCGGCGCATTGTGGAAATTCAGGCCACGGCCGAAGACGCTCCCTTTATGGAAGACTCTTTCACCGCCATGTTCGGCCTCGCCCGGCAGGGTGTTTGCGTGCTGTTTGATGCCCAGACAGCCGCAGTGAACGCAGCAGAAGGCCACTGATCCCATGACAAACCCCATTTTGAAATCTGGCGACAAACTGGTTCTGGCCAGCCACAACAAAGGCAAACTGGCTGAATTTTCCTCTCTCCTCGCTGATTTCGGCATTACCGTGCTCTCTGCCGGAGATCTTGATCTTCCTGAACCGGACGAGACGGAAACCACATTTGCAGGCAACGCCGCCCTCAAGGCTGTCGCCGCAGCCAAAGCCACGGGCCTGCCCGCGCTGGCCGATGATTCCGGCCTGTGTGTTTCCGCCCTTGGGGGAGCACCCGGCATTTATTCCGCACGCTGGGCCGGGCCGGATAAAGATTTTCCCGCTGCCATGGCCCGCATTCACGAGGGAATTGGCGAAGACGAACGCGATGCGTGGTTTATCTGCGTGCTGTGCCTTGCTTTTCCGGATGGCACTACCCGTAGTTTTGAAGGGCGTATCAATGGGCAGATCACGTGGCCCCCACGGGGAGACAAAGGCCACGGATATGACCCCATTTTCACGCCGGAAGGGGAAACCCGGACCTTTGCGGAAATGGCGGACGCCGAGAAAAACGCCATCAGCCACCGTGCTCGCGCCTTTAAATCCTTCCGTGAATCGTGCCTTGATTGATACCACTATTGGAAAACAGAGTTTTTGTCTGATACGGTGCGCCAGCCGGGGAATTCCCCGGCTGTTTTTCTATCAGATGTTCAGGACAAGGACTCCATGACCACACAGAACACCGCTTACCGCACACTGGATGCTGAGGGTGTAAGATCCTATGTGGCCTCTCTTCCCGCCATTGCCGCGCGCCTTGGAAGCGCGCCGGAAACATGGACCATCCGGGAAGTGAGTGATGGCAACCTGAATTTGGTGTTTCTGGCGGAAGGCTCAAACGGAGGGGTTTGCCTGAAACAGGCGCTTCCACACGTTCGGGTTGATCCATCCTGGAAAATGCCGCTGGACCGCACTTTTTTTGAAGCCGCCTATCTGCGCAACGTGTTTCCCCACGTGCCAGACCTTACAACAGAATGCCTGCATTTTGACCCGGAACAGTTTATCCTGATTGTCAAAAGCCTTTCTGGCCATACCGTTTTACGCACAGCCCTTATGAACGGGCCGGTTAACCCGGAAATAGCTACCCGGATTGGGCGCTTTGTGGCCCACAGCACGTTTGCCACGTCCCTGCTGGCAGCCCCTTTTGAACCCGTTATGGACCGCCGCATCTGTTTTGCCCGCAACCAGACACTCACCCGTATTACGGTTGATCTGGTGCTGACAGACCCGTACCATAATCACCCCCGTAACCACTGGGCAGAACCGGGCCTGACACCTGTGGTAGACGCCATTCGTGCTGACAAGAATGTGCTGGCCCGGATCGATTCACTGCGCCTACGCTTCCTTTCCTGCCCGCAGGCTCTTCTGCATGGAGACCTCCACACGGGCTCCATCATGACCACGGAAGACGATACACGTGTCATAGACGGCGAATTTGCGATCTACGGTCCTATTGGCTTTGATGCCGGACTGTTTGTCGCAAATCTCGTGCTCAGTTTATTTGCCACGCCGGACACTGCGGCCACACACCTTCATAAACAGATGATCACCTTGTTCTGGGGCAGCTTTACAGAGCACTTCCTTCATTTGTGGAACACACAGCCTACCCCTTCCGACCCGGCGGCCCTGTATTACGCCCCCACCCAAGGCGGCATTTCAGAACGAGAAAAAACTCTTTTTCTGGAAAGTGTTTTTCAGGACATGGTTGGATATTGTGGTGCGGAAATCATCCGCCGCATTATCGGCTATGCACACGTTGCCGATTTCTCTGTTCTGCCCAATACGGAAAGCCAGGAAGCCCGCAAAAAACAGGCTCTTCTGTTCGCAAAAAAATGTCTTGATCAGAAACATCTTTTTAAAAACGTTTCTGATTTTCTTACTTCGCTTTCCGCAGACTGATCTCTGTGCTCTGAACTGCCCAGCACTGATAGGCTGGGCAGCCTTTAGCCTCCGGCTCCGGGCTGGATGTGGACCTTTCCCCTAATGCCCTCTCTTCCGGCCTCTTAGGATGACACTGCTCCCTCTGCGGCCCGCACGACCCCAAGTGGCACCTGCATCGTGTTGTAACAGCTCTTTTACCTGAAGATGCAAGACGCCTCTTGCTTTTAGCGTCATTTTTCTGTCTGCTAGCGTCACCGCAGGAAAGTGCGTTGCTGCGATACCGCAATTTTTCCCTTTCCCTGCCCCAGCTTTGCAAACATTGCAAAACCCGAAAAAATCTTCGCTTCTTTTCACTTTTATTCGGGTAGCGCTCGGCAGACCTCCTCAGGCACACTTCGGCTTATGGACATACACAGAGGCCAAAGCCATGTCGTCTCACGATCTTAAATAGTGCAGCCCTTAATCAGGGCAACGCACTGAACCGTTTGCCTGTTCTGTCAGAAGCGCTTCCCACCAGAAGCGTTTCTATAGGGCTTTTGGCCCACGGTATCTGATTACTGAACTTGCAGCAGATGCCTTGCAGAACATGACACCGTATTTCTTCTGAGACACCGACAAAAACAAAAAGACCGGGGGACAAAGAAGATGTCTGAACATACCATTATTCCCGTGCATCCTCAGTCAGCAGAATACTCCTTGCTGACACCGTCACAACTGCAGGCGATGACACGCCGTGCCGAGCGTGATCCGGATGGGTTCTGGCTGGATCAGGCGGAGCGTATCCACTGGCACAGCAACCCGACCCGCGCCTTTTGTGGCTCCTTTCAGGATGATGTTGAAATCAACTGGTATCATGATGGCACGCTGAACGCCTCCGTCTCCTGCATAGACAGCCATCTGGGGGACAGGGCAGATCAGGTTGCCCTGATCAGCCACCGCGACGGCACGGATGAAGCAGAAAAGCTGACATACCGTATGCTGCATGAGCGCGTCTGCCGTCTGGCAAATTCCTTGCAGCATCTTGGTGTTTCTCGGGGAGATCGTGTTGCCATCTCCTTGCCCATGGTATCCGAAGCCCCTATTGCCATGCTGGCATGTGCCCGTATTGGTGCTGTGCATGTGGTGCTGTTTGGCGGTCTTTCAGCAGAAGCCATTGCCGAGCGTCTGGTAGATAGTGGCGCACGCGTTGTGATTACCGCCAACGAGATTGCACGCGGTGCAAAGCGTATCCCGCTCAAGCACATTATGGATGAGGCGTTGAAAAAAGCGGGGGCAGAGAGTGCGGTTGAAACCGTTCTGGTGCTCCGCACAACAGATGCGCCCGTTGCCATGCTTCCCGAACGTGACCTTGATTTTCACGATTTTGTGGACTGGTTTGAACCAGACTGCATCCCGGAGATCATGAATGCGGAAGATCCCCTTTTCCTGCTCTACACCTCTGGCAGCACCGGCAAGCCCAAGGCCGTGGTGCACACCACGGGCGGCTACATGGTATGGGCGGCCTACACCATGGGCATGGTCTACACCCACCGCCCGAATGATGTTCTGTGGTGCACAGCGGATGTGGCATGGATTACCGGCCATACCTCGGTTGTCTATGGGCCGCTGGCCAACGGCAGCACCACCATGATGTTTGATGGCCTGCCTTCCTACCCGCAACCGGGCCGCTGGTGGGAGCTGATAGAACGCCACAAGGTGACCATGCTGTTTACCGCCCCCACCGCCATCCGCTCCCTGATGCGCGAAGGCGATGATCTGGTAAACCGGTATGACCTGAGCAGCCTGCGGCTTCTGGGCACAGCCGGAGAACCCATCAGCCCGGATGCATGGATGTGGTACCATGATATTGTCGGCAAAGGCCGTTGCCCGGTTGTGGATACATGGTGGCAGACGGAAACCGCAGGCATCATGCTTGGCCCAATTCCCGGCGCACAAAAACTGAAGCCAGGATCAGCCACCATGCCGCTTCCGGGTGTTTCCATGGTGCTGACCGACACCAAGGGAGACGTGATTGAAGGCGCAGGCGAAGGATGCCTGTGTGTCACCCGCTCCTGGCCCGGACAGGCACGCACCCTGTGGAAAGACCATGCCCGTTTCCAGCAGACCTACTTCTCTTTCAGCCCCGGTCTGTATTTCACGGGGGATGGCGCACGCCGCGATGCCGACGGGTATTACTGGATTACGGGCCGTATGGATGATGTCATCAACATTTCCGGCCATCGGATCGGCACCGCCGAAATTGAGGAAGCTGTTGGTGCAGACAGGCGCATTACAGAATGTGCAGCCGTTGGCGTGCCACATTCCGTCAAAGGACAGGCGTTGGTTGTGTTCGCCATTGCGCGGGATGAACAGACCAGCATAACGCCCGAAGATATCACCCGGCAGGTCAGTCTGGCCATCGGGCGCTACGCTGCGCCAGATGAGGTTTTCATTGTGCCAGATCTGCCCCGTACGCGCTCTGGCAAGATTGTGCGGCGTCTGCTGCGCAAGATTGCTTCCGGAGAGCTGGATACGCTGGGGGATCTGTCCATGCTGAGCGATGCAGACAGCGTGGATATGTTGATCAACACCGTGTGGAAGGAGGAACAAACCTTGAATGTTGCCTGAGTTTTCGCAAAACACATTTTAGAATCATATTTTGCCGTTCAAATTTAAATGTCGTTCCGCTTTTTTGGTCTCTCAGCCCTGCCAGATGCTCCTGGCAGGGCTTCCTGTTTTTAAAAGGGCTTCTTTACCCCCCTTATGTGGGCTCCGCGCTGTAGGTCGGCACAGGCTCAATGGGAAAACGGATAAGATGATACGGCGGACGCCGCTTATCCTGCCCATTATTGAAGCTGGCCAGCCGGTTCCACTGTCCCAGTGTGCAATAGACATGCGTACGCGTGCAGAAAATGCCATCAGGCGAAAGAATGCGCGGATCATGCACCATCAGATCAAATGATCCATCCGTATTGCGCCGCAGAATACAATCGTGCTCGAAATTGGTTGTGTAGATACGGCCTTGAGCATCTGTCGCCAGCCCGTCTGCTGTTCCTTTTTCTCCTTCATCCCGCACCGCTTTTGCAAGATCCGCATCGGAAACAGAAAAATCGGACAGCAGCGCCGTTGGCAGACTGTACAGCCTGCGGCTGGTCAGAGGCGCGTAATAGAGCCGATCACTTGATGCACTCAGGGTAACACCATCTACGCCGCCCACCACAAAACGGGGCTTCTGGGCGGGGTCATACACCAGCGGCACCCCCTCCACCACGGCCATGAAGCCTGCCTCCGCCTGCGTGGAAGGATGGGTTGCCAGAACGCGGCGCTGCTTCCCGCTGGCAACGTCCACAACGACCAGCCCCGGACTGTGCCCAAACGAACTATCGCTGACATACACAGTGCCTGCCTGCCCGTGTGTCAGATCCACGCGCAGATCATTCATATGGCTGTCAGGCAGCAGCGTCGGGCTTTTGAGGATAATGCTGTGCAGCAGCCTGTTGGCCGCAATATCAAAACACACAATTTTAGCGGCACCGGGTTGAAGCGGCAGCCCCGCCAGCTTGCCGTCATCAATAGCCCACAGCCTGCCCTGAGTATCCATCATCATACCATGGATAGACATCAGCCTGTCCGCAGGTGCGGCAGAAGACGGCAGACTAAGCGCTGCACTGGGCCAAGGCACCACACGCCCGTTCACCAGTTCCCCTAGTGTCGCGCCTTTATGGTTGATGGCGTGCCGGGGAAAACCGACAAAAATCCGTCCGTTCTCCGCCACAACAATACCGGAAGGACCGGGCCCGTAAAACTCAGCGACAATATCGAATGACCCGGCAGGTTCATAACCCTGATCGCCATTTACGCCGGTTGTGGGCGTGCCCTGCGCCCGTGCGGGCAACGCCCCGCCGAGAGACACCATGCCCCCCACCAGAGGGGCCACAGCCACCCCGGCAACAAGCCGCCTGCGTGACATGCACGCCTGAACATGTCGCCAGAAAGAAGACCCCTTAGGCAAATCTGGTAAATGGCGATCCGTCATCCTCATCTCCCTCTTCCCTGCTCCACTTTAGACATCAGGGAAGAAACCCCGATGCCTCAAAGCGCGGTGCCGGCCTGACTTGCAGGCCGTTCTGGCCGGGTATTGCCCCGGACCACGCCCTGTCATTCCTGTTGGTTATCGTCTCAAGGGTTTCACGCGGGCCGTGATCTCACAACCCCTGAACCGTCTATACGGCCATCACACGTTGGTAGGGTGCGCATGCTCCCCTCCCCTACAGACATTCTATGCGCCACAGACCGCGGGAAGCGGGAAGCGGGAAGCGGGAAGCGGGAAGCGGGAAGCGGGAAGCGGGGGAGCAAGGCCCTTTTATGCCCACACACAAGCCAGTATGAGCGGGATATGAGACATAAAAAAAGCGGCGCTGTTTCCAGCACCGCTTTTTCCGGCATCACTACCGAGGCGTTCCGGGGGTGTGAGGCGAACCCCACACATCCGGTATTCCAGTAACTGATCAGGCGTCGGTGTTACGACGACGGATGGCAGCACCCAGAATATCACCGAGAGACGCACCGCTGTCGGATGAGCCGTATTCGTTGATAGCCTGCTTGTCTTCTTCCACTTCACGGCCCTTGATGGTCAGAGCCAGCTTGCGGGCTGCGCGGTCAACGGAGACCACTTTCGCATCCACACGTTCGCCAACAGCGAAGCGTTCCGGACGCTGTTCCGCCTTGTCACGAGCCAGTTCCGCACGACGGATGAAGCCGGTCAGAACATCGTCAACCTTCACTTCAATCCCGTTGGACTGAACTGCGGTCACGGTGCAGGTTACAATGGCACCCTTCTGAACGCTGGTCAGCACATCAGCTGCCGGATCTTCCTGAAGCTGCTTGATGCCCAGAGAGATGCGTTCTTTTTCCACATCCACGTCCAGAACCTTGGCTTTGACAACCTGGCCCTTTTCGTAGTGCTTCATGGCTTCTTCGCCAGTTTCGTCCCAGGACAGGTCGGACATGTGAACCATGCCGTCGATGTCTGCGGAGAGACCAACAAACAGACCGAATTCGGTGATGTTGCGGATTTCGCCTTCCACGGTGGAGCCGATCTTGTGCTCTTCCGCGAACTGTTCCCAAGGATTGCGCTGAACCTGCTTCAGGCCCAGGGAGATGCGGCGCTTCGCGCTGTCCACATCCAGAACCATCACATCGACTTCCTGAGAAGTAGCGACGATCTTGCCCGGATGGACGTTCTTCTTCGTCCAGGACATTTCAGAAACGTGCACCAGACCTTCAACGCCCGGTTCCAGCTCAACAAATGCGCCGTAATCGGTGATGTTGGTCACGCGGCCCGTGTAACGCGCACCCGGCGGGTACTTCAGGGCAACATTTTCCCACGGATCAGCTTCAAGCTGCTTCATACCCAGGGAGATACGCTGCGTATCGGAGTTGAAGCGGATAACCTGCACGCGCACCGGCTGGCCGATCTGCAGAGCTTCAGACGGGTGGTTGATACGCTTCCACGCAATGTCGGTCACGTGCAGCAGGCCGTCAACGCCGCCCAGATCAACGAACGCACCGTAATCGGTGATGTTCTTCACAACGCCGTCCAGAATCATGCCTTCGGTCAGGCCCTGGATCAGTTCGCTGCGCTGTTCTGCACGGGTTTCTTCCAGAACGGCACGACGGGAGACAACAATGTTGCCACGCGCACGGTCCATCTTCAGAATCTGGAACGGCTGAGGAACACCCATCAGCGGGCTGACGTCACGCACGGGGCGGATATCAACCTGGCTGCCGGGCAGGAACGCCATGGCGCCACCCAGATCAACCGTGAAGCCACCCTTGACGCGGCCATAGATGGTGCCGTTGACGCGCTGGTTTGCTTCGAACGCCTTTTCAAGGTTCGTCCAGGCTTCTTCACGGCGTGCTTTTTCGCGGGAGAGAACAATGCTGCCGTCACGGTCTTCGTACCGTTCAACATACAGTTCCACCACGTCGCCCGGCTTGATATCCGGCGTCACGCCCGGAGGAGCAAATTCACGCAGGGACACGCGACCTTCGCTCTTCAGGCCAACATCAACAATGGCAAATTCGTCAGTCAGGCGAACAATACGCCCGCGCACAACGGACCCGTCAAAGCCGGTATCACGGCCAAGGGTCTCGTCGAGAAGGGTAGCAAAATCTTCACCACGGAAGTGATCCGCGGTCGGGGTTGCGGCTGAAGCCATGTGTAACTGTAAATCCTGCGCCGACTTGCCAATGAAGAAGCCGGCCATTCCTGCGCACCACATCGTGCGGCACGACTTGCTGGCGGAGATATCAGGAAAACCTGATCTATGTTCCGGCAGCCCAGAGAAAAGAAAATTGAAAACCCGCTGCAAACAACAGGCATCTGTATCGCAGAGACACCTTCCACCCGCGCTTTGTCAACACAAAGGAGTGGAAAATAACGTGAGATATAATGAAAATAAGCAGTTGCGTGCCATCCATGACACGCAAACCTGCCTTTACTGGCCGAGTCGCCTGCGCGCGAACGCGAGAGCCTGCGCCAGAACGTCTTCCGCGCTCAGGGTATCCGTTTCAATAACCTGAGCATCTGCCGCTACCTGCAAGGGGGCTGTTTTCCGGCCAGAATCCGCTGCATCCCTCACCTTCAGCGCCTCTTCCATTTCAGCCACCTGCGCCTGCGCGTTGGGGGCACTCTGGTCCCCTCCCAGTTGCAGGAAACGCCGCAGGGCCCGCGTGGCGGGAGAGGCTGTGATGAACAGTTTGACGTCCGCATCGGGAAAAATCACGGTGCCGATATCACGCCCGTCCAGCACAGCCCCGCGCTCACCCGCAAAGCGGCGCTGGGTTTCGACAAGGGCCTGCCGCACGGCTGGCTGGGCGGCTACCTTACTGGCGGCCTGCGCTACCTCTGGCGCACGCAGGTCTGTGCGGGCCAGATCTTCCGGGCTTAATTTCTGGGCAAACGCCTCTGCCGGAGCAGCAGGGTCCTGCCCGGCATCCAGCGCAAGCCGCCCTACGGCCCGATAGAGCAACCCCGTATCCAGATAAGGAAGCGAGAGCGCCTGCGCCAACCGTTTGGCCAGAGTGCCTTTTCCCGCCGCAGCAGGACCATCAACCGCTATAACCGGACCGCCACGCTTCATGCCGCAAACCCTGCGCCAAGGCTGTTCAGAAGCGGGAAGTAACCCGGGAAACTTGTGTCAATAAACGCGGTATCATCAATTTCCACCGGGTTTTCTGCCACCAGCCCCAGAATGGAAGCGCTCATGGCCAGACGATGATCCATATGGGTTTCCACAGTGCCACCGCCCGGAATAGCGCCCTGGGTGCCATAAATAATCAGATCATCACCATCCACTTTGGTGCGCACGCCGTTCTTTTCCAGCAACGCCACGGTAGACGCCAGACGATCACTCTCCTTAACGCGCAATTCCTCCACTCCGCGAAAACGCGAAATGCCCGTAGCAAACCCCGCTGCCACAGCCAGAATGGGGTATTCATCAATCATGGACGGCGCACGCTCCGCAGGCACATCCACGGCTTGAAGTGAGGAAGCCTGTACGTGCAGATCCCCTACCGGTTCGCCACCTTCCGTCCGTTCGTTGGTGATATCCAACCGGGCACCCATTTCACGCAGGGTGGTGAACAATCCCGTGCGCAGCGGGTTAAGGCCCACATTGGAAATCACAACATCAGACCCCGCCACCAGCAAAGCCGCCACCAGCACAAAGGCTGCGGATGACGGGTCTCCCGGCACAGTCACATCCCGCGCTATCAGGTGCGGTTTGCCTTGCAGGCGGATAATCCGACCGCCTTCTGGCGTTTCTTCCACTGCCACCTGCGCCCCAAAGTGACGCAGCATGTTTTCCGTATGATCCCGCGTGGGCACAGGTTCTTCCACCCGTGTTTCGCCAGCGGCATTCAGGCCCGCCAGCAGAACGGCGGATTTAACCTGAGCAGACGCCACAGGCAGGCGGTAATCAAGCGGAGCAGGCGTTGCATTGCCCTGAATGGCCAGTGGCAGACGCCCGCCTTCCCGCGCAAGGAAGGTAGCCCCCGTGCCCGCCAGCGGGTCTGTCACCCGTTTCATGGGGCGGCGGCGCAGGCTGGCGTCACCGGTCATGACGGACATCATGCCGTGGCTGGCCAGAATGCCGGAAAGTAGACGGGCCGCCGTGCCGGAATTGCCCATATCCAGCACATCAGAGGGCTCTGTCAGCGCCCCAAGGCCACGCCCCCGCACATGCCAGCGGCCATTTTCATCGCGGGTGATATGCGCGCCCAGCGCCCGCATGGCGTCTGCCGTGCGCAGCACGTCCTCCCCTTCCAGCAGACCGATAATGCGGGTCTCGCCTTCAGCAAGCGCAGAAAACATCAGCGCCCTGTGGCTGATGGATTTATCTCCCGGTACGGCCACCGTACCGGCAAGAGGGGCAGGCGCGCGGGTAACGCGCAAAGGACGGGAAGAAGAGGGTGCCTGTGTCATGCCCATTTCATTCCGGCTTGTCCCGCCGTAAGTCAATCCGCCAGAGGCTGGAATCTGTCTCTTCTGCATGGAAAATTATTACCTCTTTTTCCACGCAGGGTTTGACAGGCGTGCTGTGCAATGGCATTTGGCCTCGCCTTAATAGTGTGGTCGATTCCCGCCTCAGGCCATCTGAGCAGGGAATCGCCCGTTTCCGGGGCGATCCCTCGTCCCATGTCTGCTCAGGATCGACAGGTAGCAAGATGTCCCAGCCCGATCTCGGCACCAAACGCGTCTGCGTGTCCTGTGGTGCCCGCTTCTATGATTTGAACCGTAACCCGGCCGTATGCCCCAAATGCGGGACAGAACAGCCCGAACTGGTTCCCCGTCTGCGCCGCAGCACGGACAGCCTGACCCCCACCCCGGCTGATACCCCGGCGGCTAAGCCCAAAGACGATGATGATCTGGATCTCGACACCGACGCCGACACCGATGCCGATGATGTGATGGAAGATACATCCGATCTGGATGACGACGACGATGACATCAGCTCCGACATTGATGTCAGCACGGATTCGGATGAACACGATTCCTGATCTGGCACACTGCACCGGGTTTTTCCCGGTGTGCTGATCACATTAAAGCCCGCTCTCGCAGCGGGCTTTTTTTATGGTTGCCACACAGCCAGAAAATACGCTTTGTCTATCAGGCTGGAATTTCCGACCGATCAAGCGTGTTAAAAAACGTTTCCGGGTCGCCAATATCACGCACATTTTTTGTCAGGATAGGCACTTCGATCATCGTATTCCCTGTACTGGCCACGCTGATGCCCCGCAGTTCCAGCGTTCCATCCCAAGAAAGGCGCGCGAGATAACGACCGGGCAAAAAGCCGGTCTCCAGCGTGGGAGCGGGAACAGGAGCAGGCGATGGCTCATCTCCTGATGGAACCGGAGGCCTGTCGAGAAGGATCTGACCTGGCTCAAGTGTCGGGAGATTGGCTTGGAGCCAGTCCCAATCCGTTTGCGTCAGAAACTCCTGCTCACGAAAGGCTGGATCAATAAAGGGAACATCATAAGTATAACGAATCTCTACCTGTGCGGCTCGCCGTTCTTCTATCAGATAACGCGCCAGATCTGGCAGTTCGTGGAGATTGGATTTATAGGCCATAATGATATAGCGCAGTGCAACTGAGGAATTTACCTCGTTGAAAGCATTTAGAAGTTTGTCCCAGTTTTCCATGAAGATTGGAAAACGAGCCCCCTTGCGCATCCGCTCGTATATCTCTGGCGTGCGAGATTCTATTGAAATATTGATATGGTCAATTCCACTCCGGGCCAAACCATGAAAGTAAGAGGCAGGCATACGCCGCGCAATATTGGATGTGAAAAACACCTTATTGCGCATCCCGTTCGGTATTAAATCCAAAAAAGAAAGAAAATCTGGATGAAGCGATGGTTCATGCAGGCAGGAAAACCAGAATTCACCATCTTTCGTATAAGGCATCAACCGGAGTGCAGCCTCCAATGTCTCCCGTGTCATGACATTTGTCCGGCGCACGCCGCTATAGTCATAAAGACAGAAGGGGCACCGTAAATTGCAGTTATTTACGATATCCATCGCCACGTGCAGAAGGGGCTGCCACGCAGCAAGCTGCGGGGAATGCGTAATCTCATCTCGGCCCGGAACGCGCACCCGCAAGCGCTCTCGTTCAGCAGGAGAAAGCTCCCGCTTCAGGTGAAACCAGAACCCATACGCGCGACTATTGTCTCCTACACCGGCAATACCATGATGAAACTGGTCCGCTAAAACGGTGCCAAGACTCTCGCCTGTGTCTGGAAGAAAGGCTTCTACCGGCAGGCGCTGAACTGGATCATCCGGATCCATGATCCACCCGTGAATGTGGCGTAGGCCGATCTGATCTACAAAACCGAGCAGAGGTTTCCCTGCGGTAGTCTGCACATGCTCCGCACCCCCTTCCGGGGGAGAAGGACGCGTGAAGAACCCCAGTATTTTTCTGCCCGCTCTTTTAACCCTGCTCACATGCGCACCATGCTGTTCATCACATTATTTTCTGCCCGCACCATAAGATTATATCTGAGAAAAGAGCGCAACATTTTCAGGAATAATCAGATGCTGGTTGATTGATTATCTGTCCATATGACAAAAAAAATACCTACTGAACTCTCATTTGGTGCATATGATAATTCTGTCTTTCAGAAACACGGTAACCATTAGCGGACCGTGGAAACACACTGCAAAGCCGGACATAGACCAGCCCTCCGGATAGGACTTTCAAAACGGAAGGCTTTGATCTACCGCGGCCAGGCAGCTCTCAAGCCTTATCTCGAAAAATCAAATCATATTTTGCAGATTTGAAAAGCTGTAGCTTTCCCTGACGCCCGATGCATGTGTCTCCATAAAATCAATGTGTCCGTATAACACAGCATCGGGACACCTTATTTTTCTGAAGTGTTGCGTTTATTTTCAACATGCCGATGCTGGAAAATAAACGCTCTTTTGTCCTCAGCCCTGCGGGGTAGCACGGCGTTCTATTTCTACGCCTACGGATTCAATTTCTTCAAAAACATCCAGTTTTTCAATTTTTATGCGCACAACACGCACGCGGGCATCTGCCAGAACACCGGCGGCAATGCGTTCCGCCAATGTTTCCACCAACCTTACATGCCCTTCACTTACAATACGGCGCACCAGAAGCACCACATGCTCGTAAGAGACCGTGCGGCTCAGATCATCTGCGCCCACTTCCAGATCATCCCGATCCAGCACACCAAACGCCACGGAAACGCGGATACGCTGGGTGACACCCTGCTCATGCGGGAAAACGCCAATATGCGCATCCAGCACCATGTTGTTGAGGAACAGGCAGCGCAACGGCGGTTCGTCCGCCCACGGAGCAAAAACTGTCATACGAGGGTTATTCTTCCAAAACAGAACCGGCTGCCGCAGCCGGAGACCACTGCAAATGTTGCCCGCCATCCAGCGCCAGCATCTGCCCCGTAACTGAGGGTAACGCCAGAAGAGCCAGGGCAGACCGCGCCACTTCTTCTGGCGATGTGCCATGACCCAGCGGTACGGAAGCGCATTGCCGGGCAAATTGTTCCTCACTCTGCCGCACACTGGCCAGAGCAGGGCCGGGGCCTATGGCGTTCACCCGAATGCCATGGGGTGCAAGAGCAAGCGCCATGGTCTGTGTCAGGGTCCACAAAGCACTTTTAGACACCGTGTAACTGATAAAATGAGGGGTGAGGGACCACACGCGCTGATCCAGCATGTTCAGCACCATTCCCTCCGCATCCTTGGGGAGCGCCTTGGCAAAAGCCTGCATCAGCACAAATGGCGCACGCAGGTTGGGCTTCATATGCCCAACCCAACTGTCCTTTGTCGCGTCATCCCATTCATCACGCTCAAAGGTTGAGGCGTTGTTGACCAGCACCCCAAGCGGACCGCCTAGCGCTGCACTTGCCTGTTCCACCAGTGGTGAAACAAATTCTTCCCGTGCAAGATCCGCCTTGAGCAGACACGCCTTACGGCCCAGCGCCACAACTTCTTTCCGCGTTTCTTCCGCCGCGTCCGTGTCTCCACGGTAATGAATGGCCACATCAAACCCGGCTTCAGCCAACGCCAGAACAATAGCCTTGCCCAGCCGCGCCTTGCCCCCCGTTACCAATGCCCGACGCGGAATGCGTGAAGAAATTGGAAAAGCATTTATCGCCACGTTATTCTCCGTCTCCGGGTTAGTATACGCTGCTCTTCAGGCAGGCCGTCGGGCGCCCAGAGCCGCCGCCAGTGTGCCATCATCCAGCACATCCAGTGCGCCGCCCACAGGCACGCCCTGCGCAACCCGGCTGACGGCTACGCCCTCATAAATCGCCAACCTGTCCATCAGCCAGTGCATGGTGGTGGCCCCTTCAACAGTGGCCCCCAGTGCCAGAATGACTTCACGCACACTGCCACATTCCAGTCTGTCCAGCAGGGGGGCTATATTCAGGTCTTCCGGCCCTATTCCCGCCAGCGGAGAAAGCGTTCCGCCCAGCACCAGATAGACCCCTCTATGCACGCCAGCACGCTCCAGCGCCCACAGATCACCCACCGTTTCCACCACACACACCACACTGCGGTCCCTTACTGGGTCCGTGCAAATGTGGCAGGGATCAACCGTGTCCAGATTGCCGCAGGTGGAACAGGTTTTGACAGCATTGCCGGCATGTTCTAGCGCGCGGGCCAGCGGCACCAGACGCGCCTGAGGATCACGCAGCAGAAACAGGGCAATGCGCCGGGCCGAACGCGGGCCAAAGCCCGGCAACCGCCCCAGAAGCTTGATAAGCTGCTCTATTTCCTGCCCGCGCATCCTGCACTCCGCCTGTCTTCTCCATCCGCTCTGCATCGCGCCCGCCATGTCATGCGGGCACGCATTGCACGATGGATCAGAACGGCAGCTTCATACCTGCGGGCAGGTTCAGCCCACCGGTGACTTTCTGCATTTCTTCCGCTGCCTTGGCATCCAGCTTGGTGCGGGCATCGGCACAGGCCGCCACGATCAGATCCTGCAACATTTCCATTTCTGCAGGGTCTGCCAGTTTGGGGTCGATGGTGATGGAGCGCATGTCACCCTTGCCGCTCAGCACGACCTTGACCATGCCAGCACCAGCAGCGCCTTCAATGTTCATCGCTTCCAGCGTGGCCTGCATGGCTTCCATCTTTGCCTGCATCTGGGTCGCCTGCTTCATCAGTCCGGCAAGATTTTTCATGGTTTACTCTCCCTGTCTGACCGCAGTGCAGCGGTCTGGTCTGGGGTGGTCTTCCACCCTGTCGTTAAAGCCGGAGGTTCCGGCCGATATCCAGCTCAATCCATGGATGAACCGGGATCGAATGGTCGTTCATCCTCGTCCAGCAGTTCGGCGTCAAGCGGTGCAAATACAAGGTCTGGCACCTCCTCAGGGGGCAGGCCGTAATCATCCAGCCCGTGGTCACGCACTTCACCCAACTCCGCATCCGGAAAAGTGGCCAGAATGGCCTTTACCAGCGGATGTGCCTTGGCAGTGCGGCGTTGGAACTGGATGATCTCCGCACCCTGTTCGTCCAAAGTGGGCTCCCCGGCCTCATCCGAGATCTTGACCCGCCATTGCTGATGAGTGGCGTGCTCGAGCACACGCTGAAGCTGCCGCCCCAGATCAGACGGAACGCCAACCTCCGGCCGCACCACAATGTCACCCGGCGCGAAGGAAACCAGATGAACTGCATTCCGCAAATGCCCATGCAGCAGGGCTTCCCTCCGATCCTTGACCAAGGCCACGGCCTCACGCCACGTGCGGGGCATGGGAGCAATGCTTGGCTGTGCAGGTTCGGAAGGTTCTACCGCTGGCTCCGCCGCAACCTGAGGCGCCGGATCTCCACCCTGAGCAGGCTCTCGGGCAATATCGGGCTGCACAGCCATGACAGAGGTGCCACCGACCATTCTCAAAGCGGGCGGAGGTTCTGCCGGTTGATGAGCGGAGGTGTCTGGCCGCGCTGAAGATGCTGATGAGGCGGAGGGGCTGCCATCGCCATCCAACCCGGTTCCTGTCTGTGGCGCAGGACGCTGGGCAGGCGCATCCTCCCATGGGGGATGAACATCTGACGTCTCGATGCGCGCAGAAGGAAGTGACCCATTCTGCCCACTCATTCCAGAAGAAGAGATCTGTGCACCGCCAGCCGAAGGTGGGGCTGGAGTGTTTTCTTGCCCGGACAGACGTTTGATCAGATCAGCCGGGGAGGGAAGGTCCGCCACGTAACAAAGGCGGATCAGCACCATATCTGCAGCGGCGCGTCTGTCCGGTGCGGACTCAACTTCCTGCACGCCTTTCACCAGCATCTGCCAGGCACGCATCAACACCGGCACAGGCAGTTTTTCTGCCATTTCCGTGCCGCGCACCCGCTCAGCTTCTGGCAGATCGGCCGAATCCCGCAGGGAAGGAACAGCCCGCAGGCGGGAAATGGTGTGCACCAGTTCCAGCATATCCCCCAGCATCAGGCCGGGGTCTGCACCCCGCGCATGGGCTGCATCAGCCAGAGCCAGCGCCTTGTCCGGTTTGCCGGTAAACGTGGCTTCCAGCAGATCAAAAACCACCTGCCGATCCGCCAGCCCCAGCATGTCACTGACAAGAGCGGCCCCAATTTCTTCTGATGCCCCATCCGGCCCCGTGCCTTGAGCAATGGCCTGATCAAGCAGGGAAAGACCATCACGCACCGAGCCATCCGCCGCGCGGGCAATCAGTGACAGAGCCTCGGGGGAGAGACGCACCTGTTCCTTTTCCGCAATGCGGGCAAACAGGGCGGCCAGATCTGCCTGCGGCACACGGCGCAGGTCAAACCGCTGGCAGCGGGACAGCACCGTTACCGGCACCTTGCGCAGTTCCGTCGTGGCAAAAATGAAAGTGACCTGTGCAGGCGGCTCTTCCAGCGTTTTCAGCAACGCATTGAACGCGTTGCGGGAGAGCATGTGCACTTCGTCAATAATGAAGACCTTCATCCGGCCCTGCATGGGCCGGAAGCGCGTGGCTTCTATAATCTCACGCACATCATCCACCCCCGTGCGGGAAGCGGCATCCATTTCCAGCACATCGGGGTGGCGGTCATTCAGAATGGCGACGCAATTGGCACACACACCACACGGATCTGGCGTGGGGCCGCCCTTGCCATCCGGCCCGATACAGTTGAGCGCTCGGGCGATAATGCGGGCCGTGGTGGTTTTACCCACACCGCGCACACCGGTCAGCATGAAAGCATGAGCCACACGCCCCAGCGCAAACGCATTACGCAGCGTGCGCACCATGGCTTCCTGACCAATCAGGTCATCAAACGTGGTAGGGCGATATTTGCGGGCCAGAACACGATAAGGTGAGCCAGAAGGCGCGACCGGGGCAGGAACAGGGGCTGGAGAAGGAGCATCTCCAAACAGACCGGGGCCTTCCATAACAGGATCGGGAAGCCCCTCATCCTGAGAAAGCTGCGCATCGGTCTTATCGGTCATGACAGTTCCGAAGAGTAAGAGTCACGCCCGCAAGAACTGGTCAACAGGGCGGAAAACGGTGGAAAGCCGGACAATGACCCGGACGAAACTTACTGTGGCTGCTTCCTTCCGGACCTGACCTGGTCAACAAGGTGCCCGTCCACCGCCGACTTTCCACCTCGGTAGATAGCACCAAACGCTGGCACATGCCAACCCTGCACATCTCGGAACCACTTTGGGGCGTTTCCCTCTTGGCCTTGAGGCAATGAGCACGCTAGGACAGAAATCATGGGAGCATCCAGCCCCGGTTCCTCAAGTGCAGAGAGTGTGAGCGTGCCCAGATTCAGCCAGCCCTTTCTTGTTGCAGCCCTGATACTTGCTTGTTTTTCTGTCCCGGTGATGGGCCACGCAGAAGAAGACGATAGCAATAGCAACGGTGAGAACAGCGAAGTTCGCAGCAAAGTGCCCAACATGCAGTTGCAGAAGGAACTGGCCGTACTCCAGTTCAAACCGGAAGCTGCCAGTGAAGCCTGCATCGACTCCCTGAAGGAGCTGCACAAAACGCAGGCGCAACTTGCGGAAGAACAGACCCGCACCCACGATCAGGATGTGGCCATTGCGCAGGACGTGCTTGAGTCAGATTTTGAAAACTCCATAGAACTCTGCTCTCCGGACGTTCGCAAACTCTGTGAAACACAGAACCCCGAAGTACGGCTGGCACGGGCCTGTGAACAGTTGGGCAGCCTTCCCGATGGAGACGGCGCCGGGCAGGAAGACTGACCCCGGCCCATATCAGGCCCCTTTTAAGGTCGCTTCAACAAGATTGAGGTGAGGGCGGACAGGGCAGTGTTGGCCTGAAAAGCAACCAGGAAGGCCCATAAGAACACGCCGAAAAGATTTTTGAAACAGTGGCCCGACAGAGGAAAATGGGCTTCTGTTCCCTCACCAACACATTGGACCATATGCCCCACCAGCACGCAGCCATGGTTGTGCCGAAAGGCGTGGATGCTTCTTGCTAACGACATGCGAAAACTGGCATCCAGCGAGAACGAACGGCCAAAAAACCGGCAATGCGTTTAAGACGCTGGCACGGAAAGGCCGGAGCGTACCGGGATAGAAATCCGCCGGGCCTGCCTTGCAGGTGTGCTCCCTCATCCCTTTCACTCACATGCGCTTCATCCTGCCTCTTACCCTTGGGTTAAGAGCTCTTATTCACACGGCAACTGGTGAGAGACCTGAAAAGGTTATAGGCTTTGCGAAACAAACCAACGCCACATGGCACGGTTTTCCCAAGGCAACCGAAGTTCCGGCCCATGCATGATTCCGCCTTTTCTGCTCCTGCTTCCTCTGTTCCCGCCATTCTGGCCGTTGATGGCGGAGGCACCAAAACAGCCGCGGTGCGTATCGGGCAGGACGCTGGCGTGCAGGCTTATCACACCACGTCTGGCAGCAACCCGTTTGACCAACCTGCATGGCGCGACGTGCTGACTGATCTGGTCACGCCCATAAGCACAGGTGTGCAGGCATCTGCGTTCGGTCTAGCCGGGTATGGAGAAAATCGTGCTTTTGGTGAAACCATCCGCACCCATCTGCATGGCCTGTGCCCCAATGGCGCATTTAGCCTGAGCAATGATGTGGATATGGCCTGCAACGGAGCTTTTGCGGAAGGAGCGGGTGTCCTGTTGCTCTCCGGCACGGGGTCCATTGCATGGGCGCGCAATGCACAGGGCCAGACCACCCGCGTTGGCGGCTGGGGCAGTACCTTTGGAGACGAGGGAAGCGCCTACTGGATTGGCCGCACGGCGCTTCAACTGCTCTGTCAGGCGCTTGATGGCCGCGAACCGGACGCCGTTCCTTTTGCTCGTAAACTGTGCGCTGGCATGGGTTGGCCGGACACAAACCCTGCTGCGATGGACGCCCTGCTGGGCTGGCACGCCGGGCAGGACCGTCCACGTTCGGCAGTGGCGCAATGCGCGCGCCTTGTGGACACACTTGCAGAAGAAGGCTGCCCGCAGGCTCTTACCCTCCTGAAAGCGGCCGCGGCCGAACTGGCCCGCTGCGTGCAGACCGCACGTGCCCATTTTGGTGCAGACAGCGTTGGTGCCGATCCTCTGCCATGGAGCTACGCAGGCAGCGTGTTCAACAGCCGCCTGATCCGTGCGGAACTGACAGCACTCTGCGGTGCGCCCCAGCCGCCCCGGCTGCCACCATTAGGGGGCGGTATTTTACGCGCAGCCCGACAAGCCGGGTGGAGCATTGATGCAGACTGGATTTCTGTGCTGGCAAGAAACCTTGAGGCTCTTCCCGCCACCCAGTCCCTGACAACGCCCCTTCACTCTCTTCTGGCTCCCCTTTCAGAAAAGGCTGGCTCCTGATGCCCGAAGCCACCTCAGCCCCGGCCCCATCCTCCACTGAGAACAATTTTTGCCCCGCAGGGTCTTATGGCTGGACACCGCTCTGCCTGACGGCAATGCTGTTTTTCCTGATCGGGTTTGTCACATGGCTTAACGGGCCGCTGATCTCCTTTGTCAGGGTTTCTTTTTCCCTTGATGATATCAGTGCATTTCTCATCCCGCTTGTTTTCTATTTTTCCTATTTCTTTTTTGCCATCCCAGCCTCCTGGGTTATTGCCCGCACAGGCCTGAAACGTGGTCTTTCCCTTGCGCTGACAGTCATGGCCATGGGCATGGCCTGCACGGGCCAGTTTATTGCTGCCGGGGTCTATGAAGCCGCCTTGGCAGGGTTGCTGATTCTGGGCGGAGGGCTTGCGCTGTTGCAGGTCGCTGTGAACCCGTATGTCAGTTTTCTGGGGCCGCCTCAAAAAGCAGCGCAGCGCATTGCCATTATGGGAATATGCAACAAATTTGCGGGAATTTTGGCTCCCATCGTGCTGGCAACATTGGTCATGGGCGATATTGAAAACGTGGCGCGCCGTGCCGCTGGCATGACAGATGCCGTCGCCCGGTCTGCCCTGCTGAGCCAGTTTGTTCAGGCCATTTACTGGCCCTATCTGGGCATGGCCCTGCTGATGCTTCTGGCTGCTGGCGGTGTTGCGCTTTCAAGCCTACCTGATCTTCAGCCGCCAGAAAAAGCCATTTCTTCAAGCGAACTTTCCCACGCCTCAGACACACGCAGCACGCTGCTTTCCTCACATGTTCTGTGCGGGATAGCCGCCATGTTTCTTTATGTGGGGGTGGAAGTCATGGCGGGCGACGCCATTGGCACCTACGCGCAAGGGTTTGGCCTTCCCCTTAGCCAGACACGGTTTTTCACGGCATTGACACTTACTGGCATGTTGGTGGGATATTGTCTGGGCATGGTCTGCACGCCCCGGTTCTATTCACAGGAACGCTACACCCTGTATTCCTGTATCGCCGGAAGCATTCTCAGCCTGTTGGCTTTTGTGGGGCATGGTTATGGTTCCGTTCTGTGCATCGCCCTACTTGGTGTCGCAAATTCCATGATTTTTCCGGGTCTTTTCCCAACAGTTCTGAATAATACCGGCAAAGCAGCACCCCTTGTTTCGGCTTTTCTGGTCATGGCTTATTGTGGCGGCGGCATTCTGCCCCAGCTTTTTGTCTGGCTGAAAACCCTGTTTGGATTTCAGGGCGTTTTTACCAGCCTGACACTCTGCGGCTATGCACTGATCGCCCTTTACATGCGCCGCTCAGCCTCCTGATATCTTACAGCCCTTTTGCCATTCAAAGAGTTCTACCATGCAGACCTTAAGCGGACACCTTGTTCTTCCTGACCAGATTCTTCCCGGAACAGTCACGTTTTCAGAAAAAACTTTGACTGTTTCTGAAAATACGTCCGTTCCAGACCGCTACATTCTGCCGGGTTTTATTGATGGACACGTTCATGGTGGCAACGGCGCGGACACCATGGATGGTGTAGAGGCCATTCATACGCTTGCCCGCTTTCATGCCACGCATGGCACCACCACCATTTTACCCACCACCATCACCCGGCCATGGGCGGATGTGATGGACGCTCTGCGCGCTGTGGCGGAAAGTGTGCGTACCCAGTGTGCAGGAGGCCCCGTAATCCATGGCGCGCATCTGGAGGGCCCGTTTGTCAGCCCTCATAAACTGGGGGCGCAACCCCCGTACGCCATTGCTCCTACGGAAGACCGCGTAACGGAAGCCTTGGCAACCGGCTGCGTAAAAGTGGTGACGCTGGCTCCAGAACTTCCGCATGCCGAGCAGGCCATGGAGCAGTTTGTCGCTGCGGGTGTGCGCGTCAGCATGGGGCATACGGTTGCAACTTACGAGCAAACGGAAAAAGCCATCTGCCACGTCTGCTCCGCCGGAGGCGTTGCGGGGGCCACGCATCTGTTCAACGCCATGGCGCCCATTACCAGCCGCAAACCCGGCCCGGTAACAGCCCTGATGTGTAGCGATGCTTATGCAGAAATGATTTTTGACACGCATCATGTTCACCCGGCCACCTTCCGGCTGGCACATAAGGTTATGGAAGATCGACTGCTTTTTGTAACAGACGCCATGCGGGCCACGGGTCTGCCCGAAGGGCCCAGCCAGTTGGGCGGGCAGGATGTCATTGTAAAAGACGGCGCCGTGCGTTTGCCCGACGGCAGCCTGGCAGGCAGTGTGCTGACACTGGATGTCGCCTTGCGTAACGCCCTGAAAACCGGAACCCCTCTTGTAAAAGCGTCTGCGCTGCTCAGCAGTAATCCTGCTCGCTATCTTGGCCTGACCGATCGCGGCACATTGGAAGCAGGCAAGCGCGCAGATTACGTGGTGATGGATAGCAGCTTTATGGTGCAGGAGGTCTGGGTGGGCGGCCAGCGCATCCACTAAACCGCTTTGCAGGCACTGTGTTTGGTCGCAGCATCGAAAACCTCCCTGTCTGGCAACAGGAAAACTGACCTGACAGAGCTTCATTTGCTGTCACATTTTGAATCACGGGAGCGCATGCCTGCCTCTTCTGGGGAACAGGCGCGCGCTTCATGCGTTTTGATGCCTGTTTGTGGCCAGTTTTCCCAGAAGAACGTCCTCTTGTGGAGCACTGGTCCGTAAGATGGTTTTCCCGCCGTGTGCAGACGGACACCAACCAGCGCGCTATACGGGCCCGCCCCTGCACTTGAGCTAACAAAGCCTGCTAAATGAAGGAAAATATCATGGAATTTCGCCCTCTTGGCAAAACAGACCTGAATATTGCCCCCATCGTATTTGGTGGAAATGTATTTGGCTGGACCATTGATGAAAAAACCAGTTTTTCCATTCTGGACGCCTTTCTGGATTACGGGTTCAATGCCATTGATACGGCAGATGTCTATTCCCGCTGGAGCCCCGGCAATGAGGGTGGAGAATCTGAAACCATTATCGGGAACTGGCTGAAGGCCAACCCCGGCAAGCGGGATCAGGTGCTGATATTCACCAAGGTTGGATCAGACCTGGGCAAACCCGGTGAAAAAGGCCTTTCCGAACGCTGGATCATGCAGGCTGTTGAAGGCTCCCTCAAGCGGCTGGGAATTGAGAGAATTGACCTTTATTTCTCCCATTGGCCAGATCCCGAAACACCTTACGAAGAAACACTTGGCGCCTATGAAAAACTGCTCAAGGCCGGAAAAATCCGCGCCATAGGTGCCTCCAACCTGAACGCCGAGCAATTACAGGCCTCTCTGGATGCAGCCAGAACCCACGCACTGCCGCGCTACGATGTGCTGCAGCCGGAATACAATCTGTATGATCGATCCTCTTACGATGGCGCATTGCGTGATTTGTGCATCAAGGAAGAGCTTGGCGTGGTGACGTACTACAGCCTCGCTTCCGGCTTTCTAAGTGGCAAATACCGCAGCAAGGCTGACCTTGCCCAAAGCACACGAGGAGAAGGCATTGAGAAATATCTCACGCCGCGCGGAACCGCCATTCTACAGGCGCTTGATACCGTGGCAGCCCGCCATAATGCCAAGCAGGCAGAAATTGCGCTGGCATGGCTGATTGCCCGTAAGGGGGTGACTGCCCCCATTGCCAGCGCCACCCGCCGCGAACACGTGGCCAGTTTTGCAAAAGCCGCGCAACTGGAACTCAGCGCGGACGACATCAAGGAGCTTGATGCCGCCAGCGCCTGAGAACGGCTTTTCAGCCTTTGAAAGCTGTTTGAAAAGACACCGGCAGCAAAAGGGCCGGGCCCGAAAGGACTTTTAAAAGGCAGCCCCGTTATAGAGAGGGGCTGCCAAAAGTATTACACTGGCGGATATCACCCGAATTAAGCCCCCGGCGGAACCACTGCACCCGCTGCGCGGACGTCCCGTGAGTAAAGCTATCCGGCACGGCGTAACCCCGCGCCATTTTCTGCAACCGATCATCACCCACGGCGGCGGCGGCGTTCATGCCCTGTTCAACATCGCCCGTCTGCAAGATCTGTTTGGCGTCATTCGCGCGCTTGGCCCACACGCCAGCAAAGCAATCCGCCTGCAACTCTATCCTGACAGACACACCGCCTTCACCCGTTTCAGACAAACTGCTTCTCTGGGTCTGTGCCTGCTGCATGATGCCAAGTTCGTTTTGAACATGATGCCCGATTTCATGAGCAACGACATAGGCTTTGGCAAAATCTCCGCCAGCCCCAAGCCGGCCCTGCAATTCCTGAAAAAAGGCGAGGTCGAGATATACTTTATGATCTGCCGGGCAATAAAACGGCCCGACTGAGGTCTGCGCATATCCACACCCTGACGGCTCTCCGCCGCTAAACAGCACCAGATGCGGTTCGTGATATGTGCGGCCCATCTGCTGAAAATAGGAGGTCCAGACATCTTCCGTGGAGGCCAGAACGCTGGAGATGAACCGCTTTTGTGCATCATTCCCGGGAGCAGGCCCCTGCTGTGCCACCATTGACCCAGAGCCTGCAGACGGCGCGCCGCCCTCCAGCAGATTAAGCACCAATCGGGGATCGACTCCAAAATAGAGCGCGCCCAGAACCAGAACGAGGCCGCCTATGCTGCCGATACGGATGGGCGCACGCCCTCCGCCGCCCGAACCGCGCCTGTCCTCGATATTGCTGCTTTGGCGTTCATCATCCAGACGCATGATTTTTCTGTCCTGTTCTGTCGCAGCCTGACCTGCGCGGTCTGCTTTTCAGTCTACTGTGTCTGCAATGTGTGTGCGGTATAAAAAATTTGCCAAGCCAATATGGCAGGCGGGATAAGCGGCTCTCGGCATTGACTGTTATGCCAATGCTTCCGCCTTGATCCGCTCATCCCGCCTTTTCAACGTCACGTAACCTGTTTTGTTACGCTGCTCTGGCTCTTACTCTGGCAAACGCAAAATAGCGTCCACGCCTTCACTACACCCAAGAACAGCCGCTTTTTCCTTGGGAGACAGTGCCCGCTCTGCCGCAGCCAACGTGGAAGCCTCTTCCACCTTCACCAGTCCCACCAGCCTTTCCGCATTAATGGGATCACCCGCCTTGCGGGCCGGGGGCAACATGGCACGGTGCGCGGCCAGCAGACTCGTATCTGCACGCAGGGCACGCAGGGCATCATCCGGCAGCTGGGGCGCTTCATCGCTTTCCTGCGCATGTTCCAGTTTTTTCAGCACATCCGGCGGATATGTTTCTTCCGGCACCAGCAGCAGCCCGGCCTTGCGGAAATTCTGCCCCACGGCGCGGCTACTGGTTAGCGCCACCAAGGGAATGGAAAATACCAGTCCCAACAGAACAGGCGTCATCCAGAAAAACAGGGAGGGAGAAACCACCCACGCGCCAATACCCAGAACCAGCCCGAACAGGGTGAATTTGGCATATTGCTGCACCACCACCATCAGCGGAAAACCGCCATCATCGCGGCGCTGCGTGTTCCAGCCGGAATCATGCCCAGAAAGAATGGACATCACCCCGGATGTCTGGATCAGCATGGCGATCGGTGCGATCAGACCACCAATCAGCGTTTCCACCAGAACTGACCCTGCGGCTCTGATAGCGCCTCCACACCCTTTGCAGGTCACCCGGTCAAACAGCAGGGCAACATACGCCAGCAGTTTAGGGGCCAGCAGAATGGCCATGGTGCCGATAAACACATATTTCGCCTGTACCGGGTCAACATGCGGCCAATGAGGGTAAAGGGTTTTTGTATCGCCAAAATATTCGGGCCGCTCAAAGTGAGCCTGCAAGGAAATCAGGATACCTGTCAGCAAAAACACCAGCCACAGGGGGGAGGTAACATAAGCCCCGATCCCCACAATCATGTGCATACGGCTGATCCAGTGCAGGCCCTTGGTGGGCAGAACCTTCACATGCTGCAAGTTCCCCTGGCACCAGCGGCGGTCACGAATGGCCACATCTGTCAGAGAAGGCGGGCTTTCCTCGTAAGATCCATCAAGAGCAGGCACCATATGAATGGCCCAGCCCCCACGCCGCATCAACGCGGCCTCAACAAAGTCGTGGCTCAGGATATGCCCGCCAAAAGGTGGCCGTCCCGGAACATGCGGGAGCCCAGCCTGCCCGGCAAAAGCACAGGTGCGGATAATGGCGTTATGGCCCCAGTAATTGCCTTCAGATCCATGCCACCACGCAATACCATGCGCAATAATCGGACCATAAACACGCCCGGCAAACTGCTGCATCCGGGCAAACAGCGTGGTGCCCCCCACAATAACCGGCAGGGTCTGGATCAGGCCAACGGTGGGGTGCCGCTCCATGGCTCCCGCCATCCGCACCAGTGTGTCCCCGGACATGACGGAATCCGCATCAAGCGTAACCATCTGCTCATAGGCTCCACCAAAGCGGCGCACCCATTCGCCCACATTCCCTGCCTTGCGTTCCACATTGTTATGGCGGCGACGGTAGAAAATGTTCTCATGCCCGCCTGTCTGCTCCCGCAGGGCCAGAAAGGCGGCTTCCTCTTCAACCCATACATCGGGGTTTGTGGTGTCGGACAGGATGAAGAGATCAAACGCTCCCATCTGCCCGGTTTCCCGCAGGCTCTGATAAATCGCTTTCAGACCGGCCATAACGCGGTGGGGTGGCTCATTATAGGTCGGCAGCAACAAGGCCGTGCGGCTGCGGAGTTCCGGCAATGGGCCTGACCGCGTAATGCCAAGCCCAAGCCCGCCGCGTGTCACAAGGGAGACAAAACCCGCCAGAGCAGAGGTAAACGCCAGCGCAATCCACATGAACAGTGCCACAAACAGCACCAGCATGATCATCCCAAGGATGGACACGCCATTGGCGTCCAGAACCTTGTGCGTGCGCCATGCACCGTAGGCCGTCAGGGCTATGGCTGAGCCCAGAACGGCCAGCCGCCGCAAGGCGACGGTGCGGGGGGATGTAACGGGTATCCGTGGCCGCCCCTCAAAATCAGGGGCCGCGTGCAGATCCTGCACGGGCATGTTGAGCGGCGATTCTGGCGGCAAGGCCTGAAACGGTGTGGTTCCCTGCGTTGCCTGCATGCTCAGGGCGTCCACCGGTACAACCATTCTTCTGAAATGGGTCCGGTATCAGAGGCCAGAACACAGCGGAGTTCCGCCAGTTTTTCATCCCCCGGCACAAATTCGAACGTTGTGCGCCAGCCATTGATGTTGGGATTGGGTTCCACCACCACATTGCGGATGGTGCCAACAGATGCCTGCGGCACCAGATGGAAGTGCGCATCCTTGGGTAGATGATCGAACGGAGAGCCCATGAAATCAATGGCGAAGAAACGGGCGTTCTTGTCATCTGTTACGGAGCCGACCCGCGTGGCCCCGATCCGTGCCAGAGATGTGGGGAAGGGGTTATCCCACCCCCAGTACATGCGGTACGTGAAACTGTATTCCTTGCCCGCTGCCAAGGGCACCTTGGGCCGCCAGAAGGAAACAATATTGTCATTCACTTCGTTGGGCGTCGGGATTTCCACCAGATCCACCCAGCCTTCACCCCAATCTCCAATGGGCTCAATCCACAGGGAAGGGCGCTTTTCATAATTCAGGGCCAGATCTTCAAAATCATGGAAGTTCCTGCGCCGCTGCATCAACCCGAACCCGCGAGGGGAGACATCATTAAACGCAGAAAACTGCAAATCCAGCGGGTTGCGCAGGGGACGGAACAACTGCTGACCGCTGCCGGTCCACATTTGCAGGGCTTCACTGTCATGCGCGGCGGGGCGCCAGTCATCCACGTGGTTGTGGTCATTGGCGTCAAAATAGAACATGCCCGTCAGGGGGGCGATGCCGGACTGGCTGATTTTGGTGCGCGGGAAAATGGCGGACTGCACATCAAACACCGTGGTGTCACCCGGGCGGATGGTGAAACGGAACGCTCCGGCCAGGGAAGGACTGTCCAGCAACGCATGGATCACAATGGACTGCACATTGGGCTGCGGCTTTTCCAGCCAGAAGGCACGGAACAGCGCGAACTCCTCGCCTTTTGGGTCACCCGTGCCATCAGCAAAGCCGCGGGCGGAAAGACCGTAATTCTGCCCCTTGCCGACAGCCCGGAAGTAGGAGGCCCCCAGAAATACGCAGAATTCTTCCATCACACCCGGCGTATTGATGGCCGTGCGCAGACGCAGCCCCGCAAACCCGAGATCATCCGTGACCTCAAGGGAGGGATCACCGTAGGAGAACAGGTCCGGCGTGTAAGGAACAACGGCGGACTGACCATCCTTCACTTCATAAATTTCAATCCGGGGACGGTAGAGAAAGCCACGCGGGAAAAATTCAGCATCAAAGGCCAGATTCTCGCCGTGCCACAGTGCCTTTTCCTCACGGTAGGCAATGCTGCGGAACTGATCAAAATTCAGATTATCAATGGCCTTGGGCAAAGACTGATCCGGCGCCTTATAAGGCGCACTGGCAAGCTGCTTGGCAATCTGACGTACCGTACCATCATCAAACGCGCCGACTGCACCATTCAGCCCTTCGGCTCTGGCCTTGCTCACAACACCGCTGGCCAGAGAGGCCAGGGTGGCCCCGGCCCCAACCTTTATCAAGTCACGTCGCTGAATGGATGATGACACACCAATCTCCCGCATTGCGTTAATGGACGGCATAACCGTTTTACTTTTTTGACAGGTTTGTTGCTTCGTTACGGCTTTTTAAGGGCATTCGGCCTGCCCCGGCGCAAGAAGCTGCTCGATTCTGGCCAGATTCTGGGCTGAAGCCTGCGCCGCTTCCTGCTCTATTTCCCGATAAAGCCGGACAACGGTCTCGCCCTCTTCTGTCAGAAAAGCACCACCACCACCACCTGGCCGGGTGGCGACAAGAGGCGCTTTGAATAACTGATTGAGACTGTCCACCAACAACCAGGTGCGCCGATAAGACATCCCCATGGCCCGGCCCGCCGCAGAAATGGACCCGGTTTCCGCCAACATTTCCAGCAAACGAATTTTTCCGTGCCCTAAAGCGGCCTTGCCATCTGCGTCTACCCGCAAGGTCAGTCTTACCCGATCAGGCATCAGGCGACCTGCTTTGGCTGGATGGTATTTTGCATGATAATGTGAGGACTCATGTTCTCTCTTACTCAGGCCGGAGCTGTGGCAAACCTGTCATGACACTGTTTTCCGCAAATACCATCTGGTGCCCCATGATGCCAGCCGATCTTGCGGCTACAGTCGCCCTGGCGGCTACCGTGCATACGGATTACCCGGAAGATAACGAAATTTTCACAGAGCGACTGGCACTTGCACCTCAGGGATGTTGGGTGCTTTCCGGTTCTGAGGGAGTAATGGGCTATATGCTCAGCCATCCGTGGCGGGGCAGCATAAGCCCTCCGCTCAACACGCTGCTGGGAAGCCTGCCTGTTCCGGCAGACCGCTGGTATATTCATGATCTGGTTCTGGCAGAAAGCGCCAGAGGGCAGGGAGCCGCCCAAAAGGCCATTGCGCTGGCAGAAGATGCGGCCCGCAGGCTCAGTGTACCGCTGCTAAGCCTGACATCTACTCGGCATGCCCAGACATTCTGGCGCAAACAGGGTTTTACGCCAGAAGCCGTTTCAGAAGCAGAGCGGGCAATACTGGCCTCTTATGATGCGGAAGCCAGCCTTCTCAGCCGCCCGGTTTCCCTCTGAGAGGCTGGGTTACCAGCCTCCAAAAAACCTCTCACACGTTTCGTGTTGAGGTTTCAGGCAGGTTTTACTCTTCTTCCTGTTCCGGCGCGGTCATCATGGCTTCTGCCACAACGCCAGCGTGCTCACGCACCTTGCGTTCAATATCCGCCGCCATTTCAGGGTGATCACGCAGGAACTGCTTGGAGTTCTCACGCCCCTGCCCAATGCGCTGGCTATCATAAGAGAACCAAGCGCCGGATTTTTCCACCACACCGGCCTTGACCCCAAGATCGATCAGTTCCCCGACCTTGCTGATGCCTTCACCGTACATGATGTCAAATTCCACCTGCCGGAACGGCGGGGCCATCTTGTTCTTGACCACCTTCACGCGGGTCTGGTTACCCACGACCTCGTCCTTGTCCTTGATGGAACCCACACGGCGGATATCAAGCCGAACGGACGCATAGAACTTCAAGGCATTGCCGCCGGTTGTGGTTTCCGGGTTGCCGAACATGACACCAATTTTCAGACGAATCTGATTCAGAAAGATCATCATGGTGTTGGAGCGTGATACGGAACCGGTCAGCTTGCGCAGCGCCTGGCTCATCAGCCGGGCATGCAGCCCCACGTGGCTGTCACCCATATCGCCTTCCAGTTCCGCACGCGGAACCAGAGCAGCCACACTATCCACCACCAGAACATCAATGGCACCGGAACGCACCAGCGTATCAGCAATCTCCAGCGCCTGTTCTCCGGCATCGGGCTGGCTGATCAGCAGGTTATCAACATCCACGCCCAGCTTCTTGGCATAGCCGGGGTCCAGCGCGTGTTCGGCGTCAATAAAGGCGCAGGTGCCGCCGCGCTTCTGCGCTTCTGCAATGGCATGCAGCGCCAGCGTGGTTTTACCGGAACTTTCCGGCCCATAGATTTCAATCACGCGGCCACGCGGCAGGCCACCAATACCCAGAGCAATATCCAGCCCCAGAGAACCGGTAGGAATTACATCCGCCTGTTCACGCGGGCGCTGGCCCAAACGCATAACGGAGCCCTTGCCAAAAGCGCGTTCAATCTGCCCCAGTGCACCTTCAAGGGCTTTTGCCTTATCCATGCTTCACCTTTTCCCTGTTGCCTCCGGCTCCGGCCAAAGGCGCATCTCACGCTGGGGACAAGAAGCCTCAGACTGAAGCTTTTATTCCAACGCGCTTTTCTCAAGACCTGCCATAAAAACGCCGCCCCCCGCAATGACGAGCATCACGCGAGAAAGACTCCACAGTGTCAGACCTCTGGTTCTGTTCCATTTTATTTAGAACAAAATAAGAACAATTCAAGCCAAAAACAGGCGGCCGAAGCCGCCTGTTTCGCCATAGCCAGAAAATATTATTTCTGCCGGTCAGACGATATGGCCAGACCAGAACCGCGCGGGTCTGTCCAGCCAAAGCATTTGCCGGAATCCCCCGGCAAACCAGCAGGGCAGGATACAAAATTGGCCCGCCCAGGCCCTGATGTCACTTCCGGCCGCCCTCCGGCCAATGCAGCCTGCAAGGCAACCGCAGCGGTATCAGCAGCCACATTCTGCCCGGATGCCGTTGCAGCAGCACGGAATTGTGCCGCACCCTGATGCGCAATGGCAGCTGTCAGCAATGGCTGGGGCCGCCGGAGTGGAGAAGCCCCCAGCACAATGCCGGTGGAACCAGCCACACGCCCGGTACCGAATAGGTTATTCATGGTCAGCGCACAGCTTACCGTTTCTCCCTGTCGGTCCGTCACCACAAAGGAGGTTGAGGCAGGAAGAGGAGGCAGAGCGGACCCGCTGGGCAAGCTGCCGGAAGTAAGCAGAGCCTGCGCATCCGCAACACTCGCGCTGCCGCCCTTACCGGCCTGCCGTGCACGCCAGCCGGATACAACAGTTTCGCCCCGTACCGTGGCATGACCCTGACCACCGGCAAAGGCTGCGGCTGTTCCTAACCCACCATCTGCCGGCGGCGGCAGGAAACTGATCTGAACGCCATCGGCGCTCAGCATGAGCGGCTGTTCAGCCGTTGCCAGACTGTCGCGCAGATCAGACGAGGTCAAACCACCACCCGAAGCCTGAGAGGCCTGCACAAATGTCTGTCCCAGTGAGCCTCCATACAGATCGCCCACGCCAGCAATCCGCATCCGCTCAAGCGCCCCGGCAAGGCGCGGCTGCACCATCAGGTCACTCACCTTCAGCACACTGCCGTTGCCATTACTGAAAATGGCGCGGGCCTTTTCATCCGCCAGCAAGGGAGACTGCACAGCCGCAAGATCAGACGCCAGAAGCCCACTGACAGGCACACCATCCGTGGCCAGATTACGCGCTGGCACCAGAATATCGGCAAAATCCGCACTGCCGTACCGCAGTTGCATCAGATACAGGCCACGCGCCAGCATGGGCACTGCGGCAGGGCGATCAGCCTTGGCATCAGCCTGTCCGGCTTTTGGCAGGAATACAAAAGCCTGCCCCTGTTCCTGCCCCGGCTTCCAGGCCAGACATGCCCCGCCAGCCCCCAGAGACGCACGGGAGGGCAGGGTGACAGACAACGCCATGCCAAGGGCAGCCGCAGCATCTGCCGCATTGCCCCCTTTGGCTAACACATCACGGGCAACAAGGGCGGCTTGGGGTTCGTCCGCCGCTACTTCGCCCACAAAGCCTGTGACCACAGGGGCGCCTGGATCCTTGTGCCCCCCAATAAGGCCACAAGCCGATAGGGAACAGGTCATCATAAGCGCCGCCATGCGGGCCTGACCTGAAAATAACGGCGCAAGCCGGGCTGAACGGGTCTTTCTGAAACGCTCGGGCACGCCTTGATGTCTCCACTTCATCTGGTCTGCCCGCAAAGGGGCGCATGGTTCTCTTCCGATAACCCTGTTCCGCACAGGCAGCAACACATCCGTGTCATTTCCTGCTCTCTGTTAGCATGCGAACGCTGCATTCCCATCCCACCAGTTCTGCTTTACAGGTGAAAAACCATGAAAAAGCTGATCTCCTCCTCTTTCAGGCCACTCGCCCTTGCCGGGGCCGCCTGTTTTCTTCTGCTTAGCAGCACCGCAGCCCCAGCGCGCGCGGCTGACAGTGGCTTCACTCCCACGCAACGCGCTGAAATTGTTGAGATCATGCGCAATGCGTTGAAGACGGACCCTTCCATCCTGTCAGATGCCATCACGGCATTACAGGCCAAGGCTTCTGCGCAGAAAGCCACGTCAGCCCTTGAAGCCGTGCACAAGAATCCTGCCCAGTTTGGAGACAGCACGACAGACGTTGTGCTGGGCAACCCACACGGCAAGCTGAAGGTGGTGGAATTTTATGACCCCCGCTGCCCTTACTGCCGCAAGGTTCTGGCCGATCTGGATAAGCTGGTGGCCGCCGAGCCTGACCTGAAGCTAGTTGAAAAGGTTATCCCTGTGCTGGGTCCCAACAGCGTGATGGATACGCAGGCCATTCTGGCTGCCGGATTACAGAACGCCTATGTGCCGTTCCAGAAAGCTCTGATGGCAGACCCCGCCAGCGCCTCCACTGACCGGATTCGCCGCATTGCGCTCCATGTCGGGCTAGACCCGGATCGCCTGCTTTCTGACATGAAAAACCCCAAGGTCATTGCCGCAGCCAGCCATAATCTGGAACTCGCCCGCTCCATAGATCTTGAAGGCACCCCCACCTTCATTATCGGAGACAAGGAAATCATTCCCGGCGCTGTCTCCTATGATGAACTGAGAGCAGCCCTTGGCCGCCTGCGCGAAGCCGGCTGATAGCAAAAAAGGCCTCGTCCCGTGTGGGATGAGGCCTTTTTTATGAGCTGATTGAAAAGTCCGTTTCAGCGGGCCGGGGGTGTTTCCTCCACCCGGCTTTTGCCGCCAGTTTTCCGGCTTTTTCTTACGTAAAACTCAGGCTGCTTTTTCTGTCTGACGTTCCGCTGCTGAACGGCCGGGAATAACCCCTTCTTCCCGCAGCAGGACAGAAAGCGCCCGCACCATCTCGTCCATCATCTCATCAGTGTGGAATGGCCCCGGCGTAAGCCGCAGACGTTCCGTGCCTTTGGCAACCGTGGGATAATTGATGGGGGTGGCATACTGACCATATTCCGTCAGCAAGCGGCGGCTGATGCGCTTACAGGTTTCTGCATCCCCGATCGGCACCGGCACAATGTGGCTGGGCGTCATGGTGAAGGGAATACCCGCCGCACGCAGACGCTGGCGGAAGGTATTCACCCGCTCAAACATCTTCTCACGCCGCCAGCCTTCAGCACGGACCTTGCGCACACTGGTCAGCGCCGCACCCACAACAGCCGGAGGAAGTGCCGTTGTGAAAATGAAGCCAGATGCCGTGGAGCGCAGGAAATCGACAATCTCGGCTGAAGCCGTGATGTACCCGCCATGCACGCCAAATCCCTTGGCCAGCGTGCCTTCAATAATATCAACCTGATCCGCCACGCCATCACGCTGGGAGACACCACCGCCTTCTTCACCATACAGGCCAACGGCGTGTACTTCATCCAGATAGGTGATGGCATTGTATTTGCGCGCCAGCGCACAGATACCGGCAATATCCGCCATATCCCCATCCATTGAATACACGCTTTCAAACGCGATCAACTTGGGGGCTTCCGCTGGAGCTTCCGCCAGCTTGGCTTCCAGATCAGCCAGATCATTATGTTCAAAAATAACGGTCTGAGAGCCGCGGGCCCCTTTGATACCGGCGATCATGGACGCATGGTTCATGCGGTCTGAAAAGCAGATCCAGCCCGGCATGGAGGTCAGGATGGTTTGCAGGCTGGCCTGGTTGGACACATAACCGGAAACAAACAGCAGGCCCGCTTCCTTGCCATGCAGCGATGCCAGTTCCGCCTCAAGCTGCGTGTGTAGCGGGCTGGTTCCGGCAATGTTGCGGGTGCCCCCTGCGCCAGCGCCGTGCTCACGGATAGCCGCAATGGCTGCTTCCTGCACTTCCGGCACCACGCCCATGCCCAGATAGTCATTGGTTGACCACACCACTACTTCACGCCCTTCCGGCACGGCGGCAACTTCTTCCTCATACAGGGGAAAACGCTCAGCCAGTCGCGCCAGCGGTGTAAATGTGCGGTACCGTCCTTGCTGCCTGATCTCGTTCAACGCCGAATGGCAATGTTCATAAAACGGATGCCGGGCGTTCTTGATCAATCCCACGCTACTACTCTCCTCGCGTCGTCAGAAACGGTCGGGGCACGGCGCATGGCCCGTCGGCCGTCTGGCCGGTGTCTTTTTACAGTATGACTTCACATAATGGTGTAAGCTTTACTGCACATACACCCTGATGACCGGCTTCGTCACGGTCGAATCTGGCATAGCGGTTATTTCCACTTGTTCAGGAGCCGCTCCTGCCTTGACAATTTCTTTTGTCACGGCCTGCCCATCACCCTGCACCAGTTGCACCAGTGTCAGTTGATCAAGTTCGCTTTTTCCGGACGCCGGCACCAGACATTTTACCACAAACAGAATGTTTGGCTTCCGTGCCAGTGCCTCATGCACCATCCGGTCAACTGGGGCTGCCCATTCTTCAGAAGGTGTGCCCCCCACCAGTTCCACCAGCGGCGGCACAGGGGGCGGACCGGGCGGCGGCGGCGGAATATAGGGTTTGGGCGGTGTGCCCGCCTGCGGATTAAAGGTTTTCTGGTCCACCAGTTTGCACCCGTTCAGGCACAGCGCAACGCCTGCCAGCAGCATGATCCGCACAACAGGCCGCCTTTCTGCAAAACAGGAAACAGAGGGCATGAGGGGCAGATCTCCGAGCAGGCTGAAAAAGTAGAGTGGTCTTTCTCTCTCTTTCGCGCTCCTTTGCGCCCAACGCAAGGCAACACCCTCATAAAGACAGGCCAAAATCACGCCCGTCTGCCGTTTTGTTGTCGTTTTTCTGGCCTTTGCTTGTGTACATTCGGTTATGTGGATGAGCCCTTGCTCAAATCTCCACACCCCTTTATTGACCAAAACGCAGTGATGAGAAGACCGGTCGTCATGACAGGCCCGTCACCTGAGGCAGGCGAATGGCAACAGCCCTTTCGACAGACCATCTCCTTTCCAATGAGGAAGGAGGCCTCTCCGCTCAACAGATCAGCGTTGTGCGGATGAGCCACGCTGCGCGCCAGTTACTCCGCACGGAAACCCTGCCAGCCCATATTCGCGCAGTGCTGGAACTGATGTGCCTGCCCGTAACAGCCCTGTGGTGCCGGGTGCTCCGGTTTGACCCCGCAGCACCAGACTGGCCGGACCGGGACCGTTTTGTGGTGCCCTCCACCACCATGCAGCCCTTGCTCCGCGCCATGTTGCGCCTGACAGGCGAGAAAAAACACGCTGCTGTTCCTCTTGAATATGGTCGTCATCCTGCGGTGGAAGTGGCTCCCGGCCCGGCAGGGCAGGGGGTAGCTGCCGCCGCAGGCATGGCTCTGGCTGAACAGGCTCTTTGCCGCCGGTTTGGCCGCTCTCTGGTCAATCACCGAACTTGGGTTCTGGCGCAGGATACGGATCTTGCCACAGGTGTTGCGATGGAAGCCGCCCAACTGGCGGGCCGCTTCGGGCTGGACCGTCTGGCCGTGCTGGTCGCACCGCCTTCAGAACCGGATACTGCTGATTTTGTCGATTCGCTCACACGGTTCAGTGCCTCTGGCTGGACGGTGCGCAAGGTGGAGGCCGACAATCTTCCCGCCATCACCTCCGCTCTGGCCGCAACATTACGGGCCCGCAAACCAACGCTGATTGCCTGCCTGCCCTCCGCCGCTCCACTCTCTCCCCTTGGCCCAGATCTTCCGCCAGAAGAAGAACTGACTGGCCCGTGGAGCCCCACGGCAAGGCGCGGCGCTTCCACCCGTCGCTCCTGGTTGCGCCGCTTTGCCCGGCACCGCCAGCGCACCGCCTTTGAACGCGAACAGACAGCCCGCCCGCCCACGCTGTTCCATGAAGACTGGCAGCGCGCATGGGAATGGCGGATGCGCACCGCCTTGGAAACCTCCACTCAGGAATCCGGGCTGGCTGGGCTGGATGCTCTATCGGATATCCTGCCGGAACTGACCTGCCTTACCGCAGCCTCCGCCAAGAACGCGCCCCCCTCTGACCAGAATACTGCCGGATGGCAAAGGCCCGTGGCACTGGCCAAAGGTCGGGAATGCGGCATTCAAGAACACGGCATGGCTGGTATGCTCAACGGTCTTGCCTTGCATGGTGGTGTGCTGGCCTGCGCCGCCGCCAGCATGATGACCGTGGACCGCATGCGTTCCGCGCTACGCATGGCGGCCTTCACGCGCCAGAAAGTGCTGTATCTTCTTACCGGAGACGGTCTGGCCCTTGGGGATGGCGGCGGCGCGTGGCAGCCGGTTGAACAGTTGGCCAGCCTGCGCGCCACCCCTAATCTGGCCGTTTTCCGCCCCGGCAGTGCAGAGGAAACCTTCAAATGCTGGGAGGCCGCTCTCCACTGGCAGGGTGGCCCGGCTGTTCTGGTACTGTGTCCCCACCAGAACACGCCCCTCCGTTTTCCGGCCGCAGTCTTGGGGGGCGCAACCCGTGGCGGTTACGTTATCCGCAGTCCGGAAAAACGGCAGGTCACGCTGATTGCCTCCGGCCCAGAGGTTGCCATTGCGCTTGAAGCATCGCACCATCTGGCGCAGCGGAACATCCGCGCTGCGGTGGTATCCATCCCATGTTGGGAACTGTTTGCCGCCCAGCCCGGCACGTACCGCCGTGCAGTTCTGGGAGGAGCGGGATTACGGATAGGGATTGAGGCCGCATCCGGCTTTGGCTGGGAACGCTGGCTTGGCCCGGAAGGAATTTTTGTTGGCATGGATGATTTCGGCACGTCTGCCCCGGCCAACGCATTGTATGAGCGTTTCGGCATTACTGCTGAAGCGATCTGTGAAAAGGTGGAGCATCACCTTTTTGCCTCAGGCGCTGCACGGGGAGCTTCCTCGTTCGCGCCGGACCAGCCTCGGGCACGCGCTCGGGGACCGTTACTGACAAGACCATAAAAGATAAAAACGGAGAACAGACAAATGGCAGTCAAAATCGCTATCAACGGCTTCGGTCGCATTGGCCGACTCGTCCTGCGCGGGCTGATTGAAAGCGGACGGACCGATGTTGTCCCTGTAGCGATTAACGATCTTGGGAGTGTGGAAGACAACGCGCATCTGCTCAGCTATGACAGTGTGCATGGACGCCTGCCCGCGGATGTGCGCGTTGACGGCAACAAGCTGATCATCACGACACAGGGCCGCACCTGGGACCCGATCACGGTTTCCGCAGAGCGTGACCCGTCCAAGGTACCGTTTGAAGGTGTGGATGTGGCCATGGAATGCACAGGCCTGTTCACCTCCAAGGAAAAAGCACAGCCACTGCTGAAGGCTGGCGCCCGCAAGGTGCTGATCTCCGCCCCCGCAACAGATGTGGACGCCACAATCGTGTTTGGCGTGAACCAGGACGTGCTGACACCGGATATGACGGTGATCTCCAACGCCTCCTGCACCACCAACTGTCTGGCCCCCGTTGCCAAGGTTCTGGAAGATACGTTCGGCATTGAACGCGGTTACATGGTGACCATTCACTCCTACACGGGTGACCAGCGCACTGTGGATACCCTGCACAAGGATCTGCGCCGCGCCCGTGCCGCTGGCCTGAACATGATCCCCACCTCCACCGGCGCGGCCCGTGCTGTGGGGCTGGTTCTGCCACACCTGAAAGGCAAGCTGGATGGCACCGCCATTCGCGTGCCAACGGCCAATGTGTCTCTGGTCTCCCTTGATTTCGTGCCGAAAAAAATTCCGGGCTCTGTTGAAGACGTCAACAACGCCATCAAGACGGCAGCTTCATCTGGCCCGCTGAAGGGCATTCTGGCGTATTCCGATGCGCCACTGGTCAGCTCCGACTTCAACCATGCTCTGGCATCCTCCACGTTTGATGCAACCCAGACTTCTCTGGTGGATGGCGGCAAGCTGGTTCGTATCTGCTCCTGGTATGATAACGAATGGGGCTTCTCCAACCGCATGGCTGATACAGCCGCTCTGTTTGGAACTCTCTAATGGCCATGATCCCTTTCAACACGCTGGATAAGCTTGACCCTCGCGGCAAGCGTATCCTGCTGCGTGTCGATCTGAATGTTCCCATGAAAGATGGGGTTATTTCTGATTTTACCCGTATCGAGCGCATTGTTCCCACCATTCGGGAACTGGCCGACAAGGGGGGCCGGGTGATTGTGCTCAGCCACTTTGACCGCCCCAAAGGCAAAGTGGTGCCGGACATGTCACTCCAGCCCATCGCCACAGCGCTCGCCACGGCTCTGGGCAAGCCTGTCAGCTTTGCGCATGACTGCATCGGCCCAGATGCGGAAGCTGCTGCTGCATCCCTGAAAGATGGCGAAGTTCTTCTGCTTGAAAACACCCGGTTCCAGCCGGGTGAAGAAACCAACGCACCCGATCTTTCCGCAGCCCTGGCTAATCTGGGCGATGTGTATGTGAACGATGCGTTTTCTGCCGCGCACCGGGCCCATGCCTCCACTGCTGGCGTGGCCGAGCATCTGCCCGCCTATGCAGGCCGCCTGATGGAAGCGGAAATTGCAGCGCTGGATGCAGCGCTGGAAAATCCGGAACGTCCGGTTGGTGCGATTGTTGGGGGGGCCAAGGTCTCCACCAAACTGGCACTTTTGGAAAACATGCTGGAAAAAGTGGATGTTCTGGCCGTTGGCGGTGCCATGGCCAACACGTTCCTCGCAGCAAAAGGCTACAAGGTTGGCAAGTCTTTAAAGGAAGAAGACATGCTGGACACGGCCCGCCAGATCATGGCGCAGGCTGAAGCCAAGAAGTGCGAGCTGATTCTGCCTGTTGATGTTGTGCTTTCAGAAGACTTCATGGCGGGAGCCCCCACTGCTGTTGCCCCGGTTACGGATATTCCTGATGGCTGGATGGCGCTGGACGTAGGGCCTGAAACCGTCAAACTGCTAAAAGAAAAACTGGCGGGCCTGAAAACGCTGGTCTGGAACGGTCCGCTGGGCGTGTTTGAAATGCCTCCGTTTGATGAAGGCACAAACGCTGTTGCGCAGGAAGCGGCACGCCTGACCAAAGCCGGTGCTCTGAAAACCATTGCCGGTGGGGGAGATACCGTTTCCGCCCTGCGCCATGCTGGGGTTCTGGAAGACATGACCTATGTTTCCACCGCTGGCGGTGCGTTTCTGGAATGGCTGGAAGGCAAGGTTCTGCCGGGTCTGACCGCCATCAGCACCACGCTGGAACGCACCATTCCCATCTAAAAAACCTTAAGAAAAGCGCTTCCTGTTTCTCACTTTGATCAAAAACAGGAAGAGTTCTTCAGAAAACGCCGGAGCATGTCTGCTTCCGGCGTTTTTTCTTTCGTGCCTTTCTTTTGTCTATCCCGCGCTTTTTGGTTTCCGGCCTTTAGCATTCATTAAGGCCACCCCGCTCAAGATGATGGCCCCGCCAAGCAGAATTCTGAATGTCGGCACTTCCCCGGCCAAAAGAAACGCCAACACCAACGTGGTGGGAGAAAGCAGATAAAGCAGCCCCGAAGACCGCGCCACGCCCAGATGCCCCACCACATAGGCCCAAGCCCCATAGCCCAACACTGCGGGAAACAGACCTAACTGGAGCACCAGCCCCCATGTACCTGGTCCCGCAATACTCAGGCTGTGCCACGCTTCTGCCCACCAGGGTGCCAGCAATACAGCACCCACTATCAGGATATACGCCGTGGTTGCCAAAGCACCATAAGACGCCACCAGTTTTTTCTGGAGCGTGTTGTAGAGGGCCGCAGAAAACGCTGCCCCCACAATATCCGCAGCGCCGGAACCAAACGCAAGGCCACCCGGCTGGCTGCGTGCAATCAACACCACACCGGCAAAGCTGACCAGAGACCCCACCCAGCCCCATAAAGAGAGACGTTCCCCCAGAAACGCAACCGCAATAAAGGCTGATATGAGGGGTGAAAAACTGATCAGCAGGCTTGCTGCACCAGAAGAGACCGTCTGCTCACCTACATTGAACAGAATATTATAAAGCGTAATGCCGACTGCGCCACACAGCACAAAACGCGGCAGATCCTGTACTCGTGGCAACAACGGCCGTTTCCAGGCCACCCAGACCAACGCCACAATGGCCGCAACCGCATAACGTGCCGCAGCCAGAGGAATGGGCGCCATACTATGCAGCGCCATGCGCACAACGGGATAAGCGCTCCCCCAGGACACCAGCGCCAACGCTGCGGCCAGCATGGTTCCATGCCGGAAGACATGCGTCTTTCGGGCTCCCGCAGGCTTATGCTCCATACATCCTGCCCCTGTCTTGCACGCCAGTGCCTATTCCCGGCGCAGTACCTGATCGGTCATGAAAGACGCCAGCTTTCCGGCCACAAAATCGCGCTTGAGCGCCACTTCATCATATTCATCCCGCACCCAGTCCAGAAACGGCAGGCGTCCTTCCGCTTCGGCCTGATAGCGCATGAAAAAGGCATCCAGAATCCCTGTGCGTGACCCCCGAAAATGCCCATATCGCCAGGAGAGTTCCTTGAGCGCACGCGCAGCGCTTCCGCCTTCAAACAGAACCACCAGCCCGGATGCCAGCCCCGCGCGGTCTGCCCCAGATTTGCAATGCATCAACATGGGAAAGGCAATGCTCTGGTAAAGGGAAGCAAACCGCAAAATACGATCCCGGTGCGGCGCGCCCCGGCTTTCAAAAGCCATATCCACATGTGCCAGGCCCAGCTTGTGCGCTGTAGAGCGGGAGAGGGCATCCGAACCGCATTTTCTGTGCCCACGTAAGTTGACAAGCGTGCGCAGCTGATACCGCTTCATGGCCCATTTCAGCCGCGCAGGGGTAGGGTGGTTGCACCGGTAGACCTTGCCAGGCACCACGGTATGAAAGTTGGTCCACACCAGCCGAAATACGGCGTGGTCAACAAACAGGCTATCCGTCCAGGCCCGTGTGCGGCCCGCCAGAGAAGTCAGTTGGCCGTCAAACACGACTGCAGAAGCTCCTGATCATAAAGGGGTCATGATGTGTTCCACCCTCTGGGGCGTGGCGTCAATCCATTCTGCGTTACCCGCCCTTCAGGGAATGGGCCGATCGTCCAGTTTGAGGCACAGAAACGCAAGGTCCAGCCACCGCCCGAACTTGGCTCCCACCTCCTTCATCACGCCAGTTTCTTCAAACCCCAGCGCCTTATGCAGAGCGATTGAACCCTCATTGCCAGCCTCTATGCCCGCCACCATAACGTGCAGGCCATCCGCTTTCGCACGGTCGATCAGGGCCTCCAGCAGCAGGCGACCAACTCCTTTCCGCTGATGGTCCGGATCAACATAAACCGAATGCTCAACCGTGTGCCGATACCCGTCAAACGCACGCCATGGCCCGAAACTGGCATATCCTACCACCTTCCCCGCCTTGTCCTGCGCAACCAGCACCGGATACCCTGCTACCTGCCGTTCCCTGATCCATCTCTCACGGTCAGGACCATCCACAGCCCGTTCATTCCAGATCGCCGTACTGAACTGCACATTATGATTATAGATATGCGCTATGGCTGGCGCGTCTTGTTCTGTTGCATTCCTGACCAGCATACCGTGCCTTCTTACCTTTGCCGAACACTGAGGGGTGTTTGAAAAGCCTGTCACATCCAGCAGGCGGGTCTTTATCTGTCTGAATGCGTTCGTCTCTCGTCCGCGCGGGCTCACGCAATGGCCCTTTAATCTACCTGCCCCGCCTCGAAAATCCACCTCAGCCTCTTAACTGCTGACTTTCCAATTTTCCCTTTAAAAGGAAGCGGCGAAAAAACCTGTCTGTCCAGTCTGACGGATCTTTTTATGTCTAACCTACGGCACTTTTTTACATACACTGCCGCCAAAGGCCGCTTTCAAAGGGATGCTACCTGCCTCAAAATTGCTTTTCCCGTAGCATGGCTGCGCCCCACACATGCGATGAGTCATGACTGTTTCAACCAGTCACCTTAGCACCGAAGGTCCTTCCTGCTTGCTACCCTTCAACTCGTCGTCATTGTCTCAGGATTACCTGATAACGCGCCCTACTGTAAGGAATGTGTCTGGTTTGCGAGGTCGTCATGTTGCTCGGGTAAAGTCAGCTTGTAGAGATCAAAGGAAAATCGTTGATCTTTTTCCGGGCGAGCATGTCGCGTATTCAGTGAGTAAATACGCGTATAATGCGTCGCCAGCCACTGACACACAACTGGTTCCACCAGATTACGCGCACACCCTGCATAAGGCGTTATGACATATGCAGGCCTGCGCAGAAGATCCTGCATATAACGCTGCCACGCGTTCTCTTTCCCAAACAGAATATCTATGTGTGTGGGAAACAGATAAACATCGAAAGGACGCAAATCAGCGAGGTAAAACGTCTCGTGACTGCCACGAATATTCAGAACTTTTTGCGTCCCGATTTCTTTTGACAGAAAAGCATAATCCACCCGATTATAATATAGTCTTTCATCTATGTTCTTCCGGGTATCCTGAATCATGCCCCCAACGAAAAAAAACGTGAATGGCACGAAACAGTAAGCTGGGAAGACATAGTTTTTCTCAAACAGGACCGCGGCCATGATGGCAGCAGGCGCAAAGCACAAAATAAAATAATGCTCAAACGGATGTCCGGAGAGGATAACCGCGGGAAGGGATGACAAAAACCACAATAATAGAACAAGTGTTTTCCTGTCCTCTCCTTTCAGGGTAAGGGGGAAAACCCTGATCCAACCTTGAAGCACGGGAAAGAGGAGGACTGTGTAAATGGCGCACCGGAGCACACTCCGCATACGGGCTTTAAGGGAAGCCCCATAATGATGCAGAAAGGCGCTTTGCATGGAAAAATATGCCTGTAACGCACCATGACCAACCACAAAATAAGGTGCGAATAGCAGCGCTAACCCTGTCACCAGCCCTAATACTGCAAGCAGGATATGCCTGATGCGAAACCAGCCGGGAGCCAGAAACAGAAAAAGGGACGGCAGAAACAGGCAGACGGCTGAGAGATAATTGACATTTACGATGCCCGCAAAAACCAGTCCGGCACCAAAAAACTGTAGCAGTTTTCCCTGAGTATTCCCTTGATAAAGCAACCGGAGAAACAGGGCTTCGCCCGCCACCAGAACCGTTTCCGTATTGGCATCCAGAATACCAAAAACTGATCCACCCACCGTCAGGATCAGCCACGCCAGCTCTTTGTTAAAAGGCCCGAAGGCACGGCAGAACCAGACAAAGGCGCCCATCAGCAAACAGGCCAGAAGTTCGAATTTTCCATAAGGAAGCGGAATAATCTGGTCCCACACCGCATAAACCAGATAAACGGCCAACGGTTTATGATCAAAGGCATAGCTGTATGGGAGAAGATGATCGCGCAGAATACCGCGCCCGATTATAACGTAGTACGCAATATCTCCATTTGAAAAAGGCAGCACGCTGTAGCTGGCAAAATAACAGAGCGCCAGAAGAAGGATAGAACAGAGCAGAAGCACAGGTATTTTTGTTATCTCTGCGACCTGAGCCAGAGACTCCAACATCCTGTGCTTCATTCTGGAAAAAGAAACCATTCTTCCTGCATATCCTCCCATTATGGCATGTGCCGTTCAGCATTTTAGCTGAGCACGCCATATCACGAGAGGGTATGTACCCAACCCTTCCTCACGCATTTCAGAAACGCAAAAAACAACCCCCACGCTGTCATCAAACTGCGTGGGGGTTGCTCAGTTCAGAATGAAGGTCCTCTCTCTTACAAGACTGACCATCATTTTAGCAGCGTTGAGGAGAAAGACTTCTGACTGATGTCAGAGCTTCCGCTCAATCTGAAGTTCTTTGATACGCCCAATTGCCTTGGCCGGATTCAGGCCTTTGGGGCAGGTCTGGGTGCAGTTCATGATGGTACGGCAAGCATACAGCTTGAACGTATCTTCCAGAGAATCCAAGCGGTCGCCCGTATGTTCATCACGGCTGTCCGCAATCCAGCGATACGCTGCCAGAAGCACGGCCGGGCCAAGATAACGGTCACCGTTCCACCAGTAGGACGGGCAGGAGGTTGTGCAGCAGAAGCACAGAATGCACTCCCACATCCCATCCAGCTTTTCCCGTTCTTCAATGCTCTGGCGGCGTTCTGAATCCGGCGGCGGCGCGCTGTCAGACTTCATCCACGGTTCAATGGAACGCAACTGAGCGTAAGCACCATCAAGGTTGGACACCAGATCCTTGACAATCGGCATATGCGGCAGCGGATAGATGCGCACATCGCCCTTGATGTCCTTGATGGGCTTCAGACACGCCAGCGTGTTTTCACCATCAATGTTCATGGCGCAGGACCCGCAGATTCCTTCACGGCAGGAACGCCGGAATGTCAGCGTAGGGTCCACTTCGTTCTTGATATGGATAATGGCGTCAAGCACCATCGGCCCGATTGTATCAAGATCCAGTTCGTAGGAATCAACAACCGGATTTTTGTCATCATCCGGTGTCCAACGGTACACCTTGAATGTTCTAACGTTTTTGGCCCCGGCTGGCGCGGGAAAGGTTTTGCCTTTCCCGATCTCGCTGTTGCGCGGCAGTCTGAGTTCGACCATCTTTACCTCCCTTATTCGCCCGTTCGTGCCGACAGATCAGTAAACGCGCTTTTTGGGTGGGAAGACCTCAACATCATTGGTGAGTGTCTTCATATGAACCGGACGGTAAGTCAGCGACACGCTGCCTTTGTCATCCAGCCAGGAAACGGAATGCTTCAGCCATTCCTTGTCATCACGGTCAGGGAAGTCATCCCGCGCGTGGGCGCCACGGCTTTCGTGCCGGGCCAGACCGCTTTCAAGGGTTACTGTCGCGTTGGCCAGAAGGTTTTCAAACTCCAGAGCTTCCATCAGATCACTGTTCCAGATCAGTGATGAGTCAGAAACGGAGATATCACCCAAACCGCCCCAGATTTCGTGAATCTTGTCCACGCCTTCCTGCAGGCTTTCCTGCGTACGGAACACGGCGGCATGGGTCTGCATGTCACGCTGGAGACGATCACGCATGGCGGAGACTTTGGTTCCACCCTTGGCATAACGCAGCTTGTCCAGACGATCGAGTGCGGCTTCACCTGCCCCTGCTGGCAGAGGTTTTACAAAGTCCGTGGGCTTCACAACTTCTGCTGCACGCTTGGACGCCGCACGCCCGAACACGATCAGATCGAGCAGGGAGTTCGTGCCCAGACGGTTAGCCCCATGCACGGACACACAGGCGGCTTCACCCACCGCCATCAGGCCCGGCACAACGGCATCAGGATTATCAGCCGTTGGGCGGACAACTTCACCATGAATATTGGTAGGAATACCGCCCATGTTGTAATGCACGGTCGGCAGAACCGGCACAGGTTCCTTGGTCACGTCCACACCAGCAAAGATACGGGCGGTTTCAATAATGCCCGGCAGACGCTGGTGCAGCAGATCAGACCCCAGATGCTCCAGATGCATCATGATGTGGTCTTTCTTCGGACCAACACCACGGCCTTCCTTGATCTCGATGGTCATGGCGCGGGAAACAACGTCACGCGATGCCAGATCCTTGGCCGTTGGCGCATAACGCTCCATGAAGCGCTCGCCTTCAGAATTTGTCAGATACCCACCTTCACCACGGCAACCTTCCGTCAGCAGACAGCCGGCGGGGTAGATACCAGTCGGGTGGAACTGCACAAATTCCATATCCTGCGTAGGCAGGCCAGCACGCATGGCCATACCGCCGCCATCACCCGTGCAGGTGTGGGCTGAGGTGCAAGACTGATAGGCGCGACCATATCCACCGGTTGCCAGAACAACCATCTTGGCATTGAAACGATGGATCGTGCCATCATCCTGACACCACGCCACAACACCACGGCAGGCGCCTTCATCATCCATAATAAGATCAATGGCGAAGTATTCGACAAAGAACTCAACGTTATGTTTCAGGCACTGCTGGTACAGCGTATGCAGAATGGCATGGCCGGTACGGTCGGCGGCGGCGCAGGCACGTGGCACAGGGGCCTTGCCGTAATCGCTCATATGGCCGCCAAACGGGCGCTGGTAAATCTTGCCTTCTTCCGTGCGGGAGAACGGCACACCGAAATGTTCCAGTTCCTGCACGGCGGGCACGGCCTCACGGCACATGAATTCAATGGCGTCCTGATCACCCAGCCAGTCAGACCCCTTTACGGTGTCATACATGTGCCAGCGCCAGTTATCTTCCGCCATATTTCCCAAAGAGGCCCCGATACCCCCCTGGGCGGCAACGGTATGGCTCCGTGTGGGAAAAACTTTGGTCACGCAGGCAGTTTTGAGGCCAGCAGCCCCCATGCCCAGCGTAGCACGCAGGCCGGATCCACCTGCACCCACAACCACAACATCATAAGCGTGGTCAATAATCCGGTAGGCTCCCCGTGACGGAGAGGTATTGGCATTCATCGTGACGGCGCTCCCATGTGCGTTCGGCCTGTCATGTCTTCAGGTTCGTGCCGCGCATATCCTGTCAGGCAGGCGGCACAAGGCTCAGAGTTTTTTCAGGATTTCTGGCTGTTGCCCGCCGCCACCAGCTTGATGACCGCAAACACGCCCAGAAGTCCGATCAGAGACGTTCCGATTTTCACCAGAATTCGCGTGGGCAGGTGCGCCTTGCCATGCACGTAATCATCCACAATCACCTGCAGGCCCATCTGGGCATGGTAGAATGTGGTGATGATCAGTGCGGTAAGCATTGTGGCGTTCACCGGCTTGCCACCCCATTTCACCACTTCCGCGTGATCAGCCCCGCCAAGACGGAACATCTGAACGACAAACCACGTTGAAAGAGGAAGAAGAGCCGCTGCGGAAACACGCTCCGCCCACCAGTGCCCTACGCCTGATCCACCTGCGCCCAGCCCACGTGCTCGGCCAAGCTGGGAGCGCATGACCTCGATATGAGAAACAGAAGCGTTCATGTCAGCCTGCCTTCCTTGCCTTGGCGCGGGAACGTGCCCGGCCACCCGCCACACACAGAAGGGCACCGGCCAGAACCGTGCTCACCCCAGCGGTAACACCAACAGCAACCGGCCCATCCTTGTTGATTTCCGTCTTGTCATAGCGGTAACCGCTATCCCAGATCAGATGGCGGATGCCGCCCACCGTGTGGTACACAACAGAAGCCAGCCATCCCACCAGCAGAAGCTGGCCAACCGGATTACCTGTAACCTTGCGTGCCGTTTCAAAAGATTTCGGCCCCTTGGCGGCGGCGGCAAGCCAGAACACGCCCAAGGCCGCTCCCGCTGTTGCTGCAACACCGGTCAATCGGTTCGAAATGGAAAGAACCATGGAGAGCCGATAGCGGTAAATTTGCAGATGCGGCGACATAGGCCGCTGAATGAGTCTGCCGTCACTTCGGCTCCCTACGTAGAGGGCCTTCCGGATATCCTGCATTGTCAGCCTCGTATCCCGTCCGTCTATCCCTACACTGGCTTAGTGCCAGCGTTTCTGCATTGATTTCGTCCTACGCCCCACCCGCAGAGTGGTCAATTCAACCAGGCAACACGACACCGAGAGGCGGGGCCGCCTCACTCAGCCGTGTTTGGGAAGGAGGTCCAGGGCGATCATGGTTTCAGCAATCTGAACCGCGTTCAAAGCCGCACCTTTCCGCAGATTATCGGACACACACCAGAATGCGAGACCGTTAGGAACAGTGGGATCGACACGAAGGCGTGAAACATAGGTTGCGTCTTCCCCAACGCATTCAATTGGAGTCACATACCCGCCGTCTTCACGCTCATCGCGCAGAATCACGCCATCTGCCTCACGCAGCACTTCACGCGCACGCTTGATATCCACAGGTTCTTCAAATTCGGCCACCACCGCTTCAGAATGACCGATAAACACCGGAACCCGCACACAGGTTGCAATCACGGAAATATCGGGATCAAGAATCTTCTTGGTTTCCACGGCCATTTTCCACTCTTCCTTGGTGGCGCCGTCATCCATAAAGCGGTCAATCTGCGGAATGCAGTTAAAGGCGATCTGTTTCTGGAACTGTTCGATCTTGGGCGGATCGTTCACAAAACTGCCCCGAGTCTGGGCAAACAGCTCATCCATGCCGTCCTTGCCCGCGCCCGCAACGGCCTGATACGTGGCCACAACCACACGCTTGAGCGTAAACAGATCATGCAGGGGCTTAAGCGCCACCACCATCTGAATGGTTGAACAGTTCGGGTTGGCAATAATATTGCGCTTCATGCGCTTCAGGGCATCCGGGTTCACTTCCGGCACCACCAACGGCACGTCCGGCTCCATACGGAAGTGGGAGGTGTTATCAATCACCACGCACCCTGCCTTGGCGGCAACCGGCGCATATTTGGCGGAAACAGCCCCACCTGGGGAGAACAGGGCAACGTCCCACCCCGTAAAGTCAAAGGTTTCAAGGTTCTGTACTTTCAGAACCTTATCGCCAAAGGAAACCTCACGCCCGGTAGAGCGGGGAGATGCCAGGGCCACAATCTTGTCAACCGGGAACTCCCGCTCCGCCAGTGTCTTTAAGATTTCACGCCCAACCGCACCTGTGGCTCCGACAACTGCAACCCGATACCCCATAACGTTCCCTATCTTCTGTTCTTGTTGAATGCCTGACCGGGCGGCGAACCTAGACCAAACTGGACATAAATGGAATTGTTCCTCTCCCGGCAGGACCATAAAAAGCCCTGTTTTTCAAAAGGCGCCCCTTGTGGAGTCGCCCACGCATAAAGGAGAGCGGTCTTGGTTCAGCTTTCACCCACATGCATCCCGGCGGGGGCTCCTGTTGCCCCGGCCGCCACGCAACCGGCACCGGCTGGCACGCTGGTCATTCTCGGGGCGGGGGGAGATCTGACCCACAGGCTGCTGGTTCCGGCCCTGTATGACCTCACCTGTAACAAATTCCTGCCTGATGACTTCCGGATTATTGGCGTCAGCGCGGAAGACCTGACATCCGCCTCATGGAAAGCCTCCCTGCGCGCCAAGATGGAGACGTTCACTCAGGACAGCCATGCGGAATTCTATACACCCAAAATAGATGAAACCGCCTGGTCCTGGCTTACCGAGCGCATGACGTATCAGACACTGGATTTTACGTCAGTTGACGCTGTTAGCACCCTTGCTCGGGATATTGGCGATCGGAATGCTGTTTTCTATCTGGCCACGCCACCGCGTTTTTTTGAGCCTGCGGCAGAAACGCTCGCCAAGGCCGGTCTTTTAAAGGAAACAGACAATCGGTTCCGCAGACTGGTTATCGAAAAACCGTTTGGAACGGATCTCCAGTCCGCTCAGGCGCTGAACGCGCACCTGCTCTCCTTCCTTCAGGAATCACAGATCTACCGGGTTGATCATTTTCTGGGGAAAGAAACCGTTCAGAATCTGCTTGCCCTCCGCTTCAGCAACCTTCTGTTCGATCCACTCTGGCGGTGCGAGTATATTGATCATATTCAGATTACCGCCGCAGAAATACTGGGAGTAGAAGGCCGCGGCGTGTTCTATGACGCCACGGGAGCCCTGCGGGATATGGTGCCCAACCATCTGTTCCAGATTCTGGCGCTGGTAGCCATGGAACCCCCAACATCGCTGGAACCAGAAGCCATTCGAAACGCCAAGCAGCAGGTTTTTGAGGCCATCCGGCCCATTTCTCCCCAAAATGCCGTGAGAGGCCAATATGAAGCTGGCCTGATAAAGGGGCGCATCCTTCCCGCGTATCGGGACAGCAAGGGCGTTTCCCCCGACAGCCGGACCGAGACCTATACTGCGCTGAAGATCGAAATTGACAGTAAGCGTTGGAAAGGCGTGCCGTTTTACCTGCGCACGGGCAAAGCGCTGGACTCCAGCGTGACGGAAATTGTGGTGCAGTTCAAACAGACAGCTCATCCGCTTTTTCATACGGCGGAGGGCGCAGCCCAGACTCCTAACCGCTTTGTCTATAATATTCGTCCGGAAAAAGGAGCGGATCTGCACTTCAATACCAAGCAGCCAGGCCCGGAAACCATAGTGAAGGAAGTTGTTTCCCAGTTCCGGTATGAACAAGCCTTCGGCAGCATACCCAATGTTGGGTATGAAACCTTGCTGTATGACTGTCTGCAAGGCAACGCCACCCTGTTTCAGCGTGCCGATAATATAGAAGCCGCCTGGCGGGCAGTGGACCCGGTTCTAAAGGCGTGGGCCAAAGACCCTACGCCGCCCGAACCTTACAAGGCGGGCACGGACGGCCCAGCCTCAGCATCCGCCCTGCTGGCACGAGATGGCCGCTGCTGGGCGCCGTTCTCTCAATTAAAAGAATAGCCCAAAAGAAACCCTCAGGCCAGAACGCCGGTTTCGAGGGTTTTCCGAACACCCTGTGCTTTAAGGGCCTGCCGCATTTCTACAAACTGCGTGACAAACGCATCTGATTTTTCCAGATCCCAGCCAGAGAAAACACTCATCTCCAATGCCTTGGCTGGGTCAGCATCAAATGCCAGCTTTTTATCCTCCTCTGTCAGGTGCGGTTCCAGTACATCATACGCAGCACCCTTTTCATCCCGCCCTGCCAGATAGGCGCAAAAGCAGGCCAGCAAAAAGGCTATCCGGCGCGCGTCACGCCCCTGCGCAACAACACCTGACGCGGTAGGCCTTATAAAAACCGGAAGCTTGGAGGCGCTATCAGACGCAATGCGCACAAGCTGGTCACTTATGGCCTTGTTGCGAAAACGGGAGAGCAGCAGCGCCCCGTATTCCTGCAACGCCATACCGGGAGGAGCCTGCAAAAGAGGCTCCGCATCAAACCCCAGAAACTGCTGCAGCAGAGCGTAAAGACTGGCGTCCTGCATGGCATCACTCACAACCCGGTATCCCATCAACACACCGGGCAGCGCCATCATGGAATGGGTTGCGTTGAGCATACGCAGTTTCACCTGCTCATAGGGCGCAACATCCTGTGTAAACAGAACACCCACTTTCTCCCAGTCAGGGCGGCCTGAGGGAAACGTATCTTCCACCACCCACTGAATAAAATCTTCACAATAAACCGGAGCGCGGTCTTCTATACCGCTTGCGGCATCCAGACGCTGAATATCAGCTTCCCGCACAGCGGGCGTGATACGATCAACCATGCAGGAAGGAAACTCCACGTTCTGGCTGATCCAGCCAGCCAGATCTTTATCCCGCTGTTCGGCCCAGCCCACCAGAGCCTTGCGCGCCACATGCCCGTTATGGGGCACATTATCGCACGACAATACGGTAAACGGCACAATGCCAGCCTCGCGTCGCAACCGCAGGGCTTCCGCCATGACACCAAAAGCAGAATGGGGAACCTGCCGTGCCAGATCCTCCACCATATCGGGATGGCTGTGCATGAACTGTCCAGCTTCATCCATATAATAGCCGCCTTCCGTAATAGTCATGGTGACCACCCGAATAGCCGGATCAGCCAGACGACGGATGGCCGCAGCCCGATCAGCCGGGGCGTGAACATACTCCATCAGGGACTTGATCACCCGCACCACATCCGGTTTATCCGCCGGGCATTCCGTAAGAGTGTAAAGACCGTCCTGCGCCTGCAATGCCGCAGCCTTCGCTGCTTCTGCGGGTGTATCCAGCAGACCGACACCAACAATTCCCCAGCCCCCCTGTTCGGGCAGAGCGAGAACACGATCCACATACACAGCCTGATGAGCACGATGAAAATTGCCGACGCTCAGATGAGCAATGCCCGGCCGCACCGTGCTGCGGTCATAATCAGACATCACGACCGTTGTGGGCAGATTACCCAGGGTCTTTACACTCAGTTCCATCAAGCTGTCCTCTGCTCTTCCTGCCGGTTCATGGCAACCATGAAACCTTTGTTTCAAGGGCAGGAAATCTCTTTTCAAAACAAGGCTTTCTATAAGTCATGTCTGCCCTAGAAAGGAAACGTGGCTTTTTTTGATACAGGTCAATGCAGCTTTTTGCATGGGCCGGCGTAATTCAGAAAGAGATAGAGTTGAATAGGAGCCATGGCCTCCAAAAACAGCGTGAAAAACACCAGAAGCCGCAGAAGCATCTGTATCGCTCAGAGTGAATGACCGCGAAAAAACGCTGCCGGGATAAGAGATGTGTGGTGGTTTCTTGGGGGTAAAAAACCAGTTGGAAGCCTGACGTTGAAGCATCCGCCCGACCACAGAGAACCTTCACGCACCAGAAGCCCGGCACCGACCACGCCAACTGACTTTCCGCTCCGTTCCTGGCAGTTGGCGGGGCAACACGATCTTTCAACCACAAGGGCTGTAGAATTCATGCTTTTCAATCTCTTAGCCCGAAAGCCCCCTCTTGTTCTTCCAGCCAAAAACCGGCAGGGAGGGCCTCTGCCTGCCCCGCAGGTGGCCTGTAAGAATAAGATAAAGAATGAAAGTTAAGGAACTATGTCAGGAAAAATGAAAGCCGCTGTTGTTCATGAATTCGGCAAACCGCTGACCATTGAAGAACTGGACATTCCCGACATCCGGCCAGACCAGATTCTGGTAAAAATGACGGCCTGCGGTGTTTGCCATACAGACCTGCATGCCACGAGCGGCGACTGGCCCAAGAAGCCTACCGTTCCCTTTATTCCGGGCCATGAAGGCGTAGGCGTTGTCACCAAGGTTGGCAGCAACGTAACCTGGGTGAAGGAGGGGGATGAAGTTGGCGTGCCGTGGCTTTACTCCGCCTGCGGCCATTGCGAACATTGTCTGGGCGGATGGGAAACCCTGTGCGCCAAACAGCAGGAAACCGGCTATTCCGTAAACGGCTGCTTTGCCGAATATGTGGTGGCAGACCCCAACTATGTTGCCCGCCTGCCCAAGGGGATAGACCCCGTGAAAGTTGCCCCGGTGCTGTGCGCTGGGCTGACGGTATATAAAGGTCTGAAAATGACAGACACCAAAGCTGGCAACTGGGTTGCCATTTCTGGTGTGGGCGGCCTGGGCCAGATGGCCGTGCAATATGGCGTGGCCATGGGCCTGAATGTGATTGCTGTTGATATTGATGATCAAAAACTGGCTACCGCCCGGAAACTTGGCGCAGCTCTGACCGTTAATGCCAGGACGACAGATCCCGCCGCCTTCATCCAGAAAGAGGTTGGGGGTGTGCATGGCGGCCTGATTACCGCTGTTTCCACAAAAGCCTTTTCACAGGCAATGGGTTATGTGCGGGCAGGGGGCACGCTGGTTCTGAACGGACTGCCGCCGGGAGATTTCCCAATTTCGATCTTCGATATGGTGATGAAAGGCACCACCATTCGCGGATCCATTGTGGGAACCCGGCTCGATATGATTGAAGCTCTCTCCTTCTTTGCAGAGGGCAAAGTGACTTCCGTGACCCAGACCGACAGGCTGGAGAACATAAACAATATTTTCACACGCCTTGAGGAGGGAAAGGTCGAAGGCCGTATCGTGATCGACTTTCGCGCCTGATCTCCGTCAAGGGGAACCGAAAGGCTCTGGAAATGGCTTACAAGACTGTTAATCCATACACCAATGAGACGATCGCTACCTTTCCTGATCTGAAAGACGGAGAACTTCAGACCCTTCTGGATCAGGCGGAGACCACATACAAAAGCTGGGCTCAGACCTCCTTTGCAGACCGAGCCAAAATTATTGCCCGGGCTGCGTCCCTGCTGCGTGAGCAGAAGGAGGATTATGCAAAACTCCTCACGCTTGAAATGGGAAAACTCAAGCGTGAGGCCGAAGCAGAAGTGGACCTTTCTGCCGATATTCTTGATTACTACGCCCAGAATTCAGAAAAATTTCTGGCTCCGCAAAAAGTGCCCGGCGGTGCAGAACGCGGTGATGACGCCATGGTGGTCAGCCAGCCCTTAGGCATTATTCTGGCCATTGAACCGTGGAACTTCCCTTACTATCAGCTCGCCCGCGTAGCGGGGCCGCATCTGATGGCCGGGAATGTTGTGGTGGTCAAACACGCCTCCATTGTTCCTCAGGCAGCGGCCGCATTTGAAAAACTGTTCCATGATGCCGGTGCTCCGGCAGGGCTTTACACCAACCTGTTTGCCACACGCGAGCAGCTTGAAGCCCTGATTGATGACCCACGCGTGCAGGGTATTGCCCTGACGGGTAGTGAAGGTGCAGGAGCCAAAGTTGCAGCGCAGGCAGGCAAGAACCTGAAAAAAACCACCATGGAACTTGGTGGCAGCGATGCCTTTATTGTGCTGGAAGATGCTGACCTTGAAAAATCGGTCAAGTGGGCGGTGTGGGGCCGTATGAATAATGGTGGCCAATGCTGTGTGGCTGCAAAACGCATTATTGTAGTTGATAAGATTGCCGATACGTTCTTCAAACGCTTTAGCGAAGAACTGGCCAAGCTTTCCCCTGGTGATCCATCTGATGATGCCACAGGCGTGCCTCCCATGTCCTCTCAGAGTGCGGCGGACCAGTTGAACGAGCAGGTGGAAGATGCTGTTAAACACGGTGCGACTGCCCACAGGGTTGGCCCTGCTCCGCCAAACAAGGGCGCGTTTGTTCAGACCACCATCCTGACAGACATCACAAAAGATAATCCTGCATTTTATCAGGAATTTTTTGGTCCCGTTGCCCTGTTCTTCCGGGTGAAGGATGAAGACGAAGCCATTGCCCTGGCAAATGACAACCCATACGGATTGGGTGGTTCTGTCTTCACGCAAAATACGGAACGCGGGGTGGATGTTGCTAAACGCATCAGCACTGGCATGGTGTATGTCAATCACCCCACATGGACCCGGCCGGACCTGCCGTTTGGGGGTATAAAACGCTCAGGCTATGGGCGGGAACTGGCCATGATGGGCATTGAAGAATTTGTAAACAAAAAGCTGATCAATGTCGTGCCAATTGATGCGCCAGCCTGATTGGCTGTAACAGGTTATCAACGCAAAGGCGGCAGGTTATCTGCCGCCTTTTGACATTCGTCAAATATTGAAAATATCGTTCTTGAAATCGTTTTTTTCAGGAGCTTTCTTAATGACATGCTCCACAAGCTGCACACCGTATTCTACCAGCTTTGCAGTCAACCTCTCACCATCTTCAGCCGAGCACAAATGAGGATTCCCTTTCCCGACACCGTGCGTTGCCGTGCTGTCCCCTTCCAGGGGAATGGAAACCGGAACCCCGTTTAGATCAACCGTTCCAAAATCAACAACTTTTAAACCCCACGCTGTTTTTTCTGAATCCGGCGCAATAAGACGTTCCGGTTTGATGCACTCTGGTAGCAGATGCATACCAATACTGGTCAAAGGGTTCGCACCATGGCCGCCAGATAAGGCCGCTTTTTCCTTCCCCATGATATGCGGCATTATTGTTGCAGCCACACGCCAGAGGTAAAAGCTGGGAATAATCATTCCACTTTTCTTCATAACGCTATGCGTCACATCATGGATCATGGTGCAATTTCCGCCATGCCCGTTCAGAATAACAAGACGCGTCAAGCCATGGCGTAGCAGACTTTCAAGCATATCTGACAGGACAGCCTGAAGTGTGGTTTGAGAAAGAGCGATGCCACCGGGCATGTATCCAAAAAAATCTTCACCACCAAAGGGTAGAACCGGAGCAACATAGGTTTCATGCCCTGCCTGTGTCGCTTTCTGGGCAATACGTTCGGCTACTGCGTCCGCCAGAAGATAGTCACCCATGGGCATATGCGGTCCCTGATCTTCAAAACTGCCGAGCGGCAAAAGAATAACAGGGTTACGGACAACGGCCTCCCGCATTTCTGCCGCTGTCAGCCGGGCCATATGAACTGTCGCTTTGGTCATTTTCTCGTCTCCGTGCAGAACCGTCTCTCAGATACAACACAAGGCGCATCAGAGCCTGATGCGCCTTGTTCCCGAAAAGCTGGTTCTTGAAAATCACATGATTTTATTTAGCACTCTTCTTACGGGTTCTGATCAGCCTTCACAACGGGCAGCAGAATGGCCGTTGAGGCATTTCCTCCATGGTGAATGCTCTGAGTAGCAACCGTATAATCCTCGGCTTTGGCATCAAAAATGTTTGGCACAAACTTCTGAGGGTTACGGTCATACAACGGGAACCAGGAAGACTGGATCTGCACCATAATACGGTGGCCCTTGCCAAACACATGGTTCACTGCTGGCAACGTGAAATGATAATGCTGCGTGGTATTGGGCTGTATGGCTTCCGGTTTTTCAAAACTGGCACGATACCGGCCACGGAAAATGTCCATCGAAACAGGCAGTTCATACCCACCCATTTTAGGGTTATCCGGCGTAGCGGCTGGTTGAACATCTATCAACTTGACCACCCAATCTGAATCCGTGCCCGTTGTTGCCGCAAAAAGATCGGCTACCGGCACACCACTGACACGCACAGGCGCATCAAGTTCTTCTGTTTCATAAGTCAGCACATCAGGGCGGGATTCCGCTTCCCGCTGATCCTGCACCAGCCAGCTTTTCCAGCGCGGCCCCATGGAAAATGCAAATGGCCGAGCCAGAAAGGGAACAGGGTGTGCGGGGTCAGAGACATAGCTGTCTGCGTCATCCTTGTCCGGATGCGTAAAGCTCAGGCTATGCCCACTGGCCAGAAAAAGAGGGGTCAGTTTATTTGTGCATTCAGTTTCACAAACTGACGGCCAGGAACGATAATAATCCCATTTCTGGTCACCCGTATTGTAAATGATGGCATCGGGCAAATGCACGGATGCGCTGCCCGGCTTAAGATATTCATCAAAGAACGGACGGAACACATCTTTCCGATACTGGTGCGCGGTATCCCCCTCAAAGGACAGCGGGCCGAGTTCTGAACCATTGTAATTGACGCCACTATGCCGCCACGGCCCCATGACCAGCGTATTGGGGGCTTTGACATCTGCATCCTTCAAGGCCTGCCATGTGTGAATGGCTCCCCACATATCTTCCTGATCCCACAGCCCTTGCTCCCACAACATGGGCACGGTGGGTTTTTTCTGGGCCAGAAGTTTATCCAGCGCCTGCTCCTGCCAGAAGGCATCATAAGCCGGGTGGGCATGCATCCGCTGCCAGAACGGATATTGGTCTAGCCCCGCCTGTGTCGCAAAGTTTCCGGCAGAGCCAGCTTTCAGAAAATTGGTATAATCGTCAGCATCTTTACGCGGAATGGAATCCCCGCTTCCTCTGACGGTCATCTGCGAGGTGAAATAATCAAACGTGCCCTGCCGGAAAGCACCGTAATGGAACCAGTCATCCCCCATCCAGCCGTCCACCATCGGGCTTTCAGGTGCCGCGACTTTCAGCGCGGGATGCGGGGCCAGCAACGCCATAACAACCGTAAACCCTTCGTAGGATGATCCGGTCATCCCCACACGGCCATTACTTTCCGAAACGTTATGCACCAGCCAGTCTATGGTGTCCCACGCATCCGTGGTTTCATCCGTTTTTGTGGGGTTCAGCGGGCCACGTGGCGGGCGGGTCATTACATAATCACCCTCCGAGCCATATTTCCCGCGAATATCCTGAAACACGCGGATGTAGCCGCCTTCTACAAAGACATCATCCCCTTGCGGCAGCAGTTCCCGCATGGTCAGTGCATCTGGCGTACGGTTTGCCCGCTCTTTGGCGTTATAAGGCGTACGGGTCAGCAGAATGGGGGCATTCCGCACATTCTTGGGAATAACAATAACCGTATAAAGCTTCACGCCATCTCGCATTGGCACCATGGCAACACGCTTGATGTAATCGCGCTGCTGTTCGGCAACAGGGAAGGCAACCTTTGCTGGAATATCCGTGCCTGTCTGCACCGTGAGCGGATCAGATGGCGGCACAGAAGCTGGCACCGGTGCTGCAAACGCTGTGCCGGAGAGAAGCCCGGCCAGAAAGCCCGATGCCACAAGGCGTCCGCACCACGATGTGCGCTGTTCAGTTTTTCCAGATTTCAGGGGTAAGGAACACGATACCATGAGTCTGCACTTTGTTTTTGGGTCTATGCTTTTTCAAGCTGGTTCCCGAACGATGCGTCGATTTTCTTCGCACGTCCACCCTGTTTCAGGGGCAAAACCAAAAACGCATATGTGTTCCGGCTTACAGAGCCTCTAGGATGCCATCCATTATCGGAGTTCTGCGGTATGCCATAAAAAAAACCGGCCACAATGACCGGTTTTTCAAGAGTATATGTTTTTCTCTCAGGCGTTTTTCAGGCCGGAGACACCTCTGCAAATGCCCAGTCAAGCCAGGGCAGAAGAGCGCGCACATCACTGGCTTCCACCGTTGCGCCACCCCAGATCCGTAAGCCGGGCGGTGCATCGCGATAGCTGGCAATGTCAAACGCCACGCCTTCTTTTTCCAGCACTGCGGTCATTTTCTTGACCACCTTCATCTGTTCGGCCCGTTCCAGCGCCAGAAACCACGGGGCCACAATCCGCAGACAGATGGAGGTTGAAGAACGCTCGGCCGGATTTTCTGCCAGAAAGGAAACCCAGTCCGTTCTGGCTTCCCATGCTGCCACTTCCGCCAGATTGGCCCGGCTGCGCGCTTTCAGTCCTTCAAGCCCGCCAACAGAAGCTGCCCATTTCAGGCTATCCAGCGCATCTTCCACACACAGCATGGAAGGTGTGTTGATGGTATCTCCCTTGAAGATCCCTTCAATCAGCGCGCCCTTGGCCATAAGGCGGAAAATCTTGGGCAGAGGCCGTGATGTCTGAAACTGCTCCAGCCGTTCCACAGCACGGGGTGAGAGGGCGAGCATCCCATGGGCAGCCTCACCGCCAAGCGCTTTCTGCCAGGACCACGTCACCACATCCAGCCTGTCCCACGGCAAATCCATGGCGAAAGCGGCAGATGTAGCATCACAGATCACAAGCCCGTCATGCTCCGCCGGAATCACATCAGCAGACGGCAGGCAGACACCTGACGTTGTGCCGTTCCAGGCCAGGACAACATCATGCGCCCAATTGACGTCAGACAGCGCAGGCAGCGCGCCATAATCCGCCTTGAGCACACGCGCATTCTCCAGCTTCAACTGGGAGACAATATCCTGCGCCCAAAGGGAAGAGAAACTCTCAAACGCCAGCACATCTACCGGGCGCGGCCCCAACAGAGACCACAGCGCCATTTCCACAGCGCCCGTATCAGAAGCGGGAACAATACCGATCCGCCAGCCTTCTGGTACGCCCAGTATGGTGCGGGAGCGTTCTATCACATCCCCCAGCCGCGCACGGCCTTCTGCCGAGCGATGAGAACGGCCTGTCAGCGCGCCAGAAAGAGCAGATACGCTCCACCCCGGCCGCTTTGCACATGGCCCGGAGGAAAAGCACGGATTAGCGGGGCGCGTAGCCGGACGAGAGGAAACTACGGAATCTAAAACGGTCATCGCCCTGTCCGGTCTTGGGAAGTGAGACAAGCTCTGGTGCGAGAGAGGGGACTCGAACCCCTATGCCTTGCGGCGGTCGATTTTGAGCCGACTACGTCTACCATTCCGTCACTCTCGCGGCTGGGTCTTTCCTATCAGCAAAACGCTGCGTCGAAAAGTCTGCTTCACGCAATTAAAGCGCTCACAGCGCAGCCCAAACTCCTACGGCTGCATCAACGGCAGACGCGGGGTGTGCCATCTGCGGCAATATAAGTGCCAGTCTGGGGGTTGAAGCACGCATTCTGCACGCAACTGTTTCCGGACCCGAGCGGCTGCGGGTAATTCTGCGTTGCCGCGGCAATAGCCTCCCGCGCAGCCACACCACACAAGGGCGTATTGGCCGGGGCGGAGGGATCATTCGTCAGCTTGCTTTCATCCGGGTGGGGGGCATCTGACACCATGCCTGGCGCAAAACTCTGCGATGGTATGCGGGAGGCGGTATGCTGTGGCTGGGCCGCACACCCTGCCAGCAAAGCCAGAACCAGACAGCCCGTGGCACGGGTCATAAAACGGATGGACATGCGCTCTTCCCTTACACTCAGGTCGGGCCTTGCAGCCCCGTTTCTCTTTGTGCCGTGATACTCTTAAACCGCCTCAAACTCCAAGGCCCGCACGTGGCCTTACAGGTCAAGAAGCCCCTGTGCGCGTTCACCGGCTTTCCTGCGGCCAATCACGGCATCCTGACTTCCATCCCCAAAAGTAAGTATTACCTGCTCGCCTGTTTTCAGGGCCCGAGCCGATGTAACGGGCTGCCCCTCCGCCGTAACCAACGCATAGCCTCGCGCCAGAACCGCCTTGGGGGAAACTGCTTCCAACTGCCCTCCTGAGCCTGCCAGCGCCACCCGCCGCTCCCGCACCAGTGCGGCAAGCGGAGCAGGGGAAAGCCTTACCCGGCCCAGCCGCGCTTCCTTACCCTGCAGACCGTGCCGCAACCCATTGAGAAGGCCATTTCCCAACAGGGCCAATTGGGTCCGCCGGGCAGACAGCAATGTCTCTACCGAAGGCATATGCCGCTCAATCGCTACAAGCGCGGCCCGCTGTTTCTGCACAAACCCCGGCAACGCGACATCCAGCCTGCGCCCCCGATCATCAAGCTGCATACGGGCTGTTTGCAGCAGGGCTGGGAGGTCGGGCAGCGCCGCCGCCGCGCGGTCCAACCGCAACCGCGCCGTCTGCATTTGCCGAGAAAGAGCCCCCAACGCACGCGCGCCACGGTGTTCAAGGTCTGCCAGTAGTTCGGTACGAACGGGCACAGCCATTTCGGCAGCGGCGGTGGGGGGGGGGGCCCGCCGGTCCGCCGCAAAATCAATCAGGGTGGTGTCCGTCTCATGCCCCACGGCGGAGATAAGCGGAATGGTGCAGGCCGCTGCCGCGCGCACCACGCCTTCATCATTGAAGGCCATCAGATCTTCCAGCGAGCCACCGCCACGCGCCACAATCAACACATCCGGGCGCGGCACCGGACCTGTGCCATCCAACTGAGAAAAACCGTTTATGGCGGCTGTCACCTGCGCAGCGGCACCTTCACCCTGCACAGCCACAGGCCACACCAGCAACTGGCGCGGAAAACGACGGGCCAATGTGGTCCGGATATCATGCAGCACCGCGCCCTGCGCGGAGGTCACAACCCCGATCACCTGCGGCAGAAGCGGAAAACGGCGTTTGCGCTCAGCATCAAACAGCCCTTCTTCCGCCAGTTTCAGGCGCAGGCGTTCAATACGGGCCAGCAACGCGCCTTCACCCGCATATTCCATGCGTTCCACAACAAGCTGGTAGCTTGAGCGTTCGCCATAGGCGGAAATCTTGCCGGTTGCGATAATTTCCAGCCCGTTTTCCGGCACCAGCCCAAGGCGGGAGACAGACCCTCGCCAGACCACACCCGCAATCTTGCCGCGTTCATCCTTGAGAGAGAAATAGACATGGCCGGAAGGATAACGTTTGAACTCCGTTATCTCCCCACGCACCCGCACGCGGCCGAATGTGCCCTCAAGCGTGCGCCTGATGGCCCCCGAAATTTCTGAAACGGTATATTCCGGCACATTCCCTGCGGGTGCGCCTGCTGCAAAGCCTTCGTCCATAAGCGCAATCTATGCTACAGACGCTCGCCCTGAAAGAGCAGACCTTACATGCGGGAGAAAACAATGCGGGTATTACTGGTTGGATCAGGCGGACGGGAACATGCACTGGCCGCAACACTGGCCCGCTCACCGCACCTGACAGCCCTGTTCATTGCGCCCGGCAACCCCGGTACGGCCAAACATGGCGTGAATGTTGCCATTGGGGCAGAAAACGTGCCGGCGCTGATCACCTTTGCCAAGGAACAGGCCATTGACCTGATTGTACCGGGCCCGGAAGCCCCGCTTGTAGCCGGTCTTGCAGATGCCTGCGCCAAGGCCGAAATCGCCTGCGCTGGTCCCACCCGCGCCGCCGCCCGGCTGGAAGGCAGCAAGAGCTTCACCAAGGAAATCTGCTACGCTGCGGGTATTCCCACCGCACAGGGCGAACGCTTTACCAGCGTGGATGCCGCACTGACCTACATACAGGAACGCGGTGCGCCCATCGTTGTCAAAGCGGATGGTCTGGCAGCAGGCAAGGGCGTTGTTGTGGCCCAGACACTTGCCGAAGCGGAAGACGCCGTGCGCGACATGATGACACAGGGCAGCATGGGCGATGCCGGACGCAGCGTGGTGATTGAAGACTGCCTGGTGGGAGAAGAAGTCTCGCTGTTCGCGTTCTGCTCGGGAGAAACCGCAACACTCATTGGCGCGGCGCAGGACCATAAGCGTATTGGCGATGGAGATACCGGCCCCAATACGGGCGGCATGGGGGCCGTTTCCCCTCCGCGCGGGTTTGACCGGGCGGCACAGGAACAGGCGCTGGATGTCATGGTTCGCCCCATGCTGAAGGAAATGGCACGCCGTGGCACCCCCTTCCGGGGCGTGATTTTTGCCGGGCTGATGCTGACAGATGCAGGCCCGCAACTGATTGAATATAACGTGCGTTTTGGAGACCCCGAAGCTCAGGCCCTGTTGCTCCGCCTGACCTCCGATCTTCTGCCTGCCCTGAAAGCTCTGGCCGATGGCCAGCTTGATGCCACGCCCATCACTTTTTCCGATCAGGCGTCCATCAGCGTTGTAATGGCAGCGCAAGGCTATCCCGGCAAAGCCCTTACCGGGGCCGTTATCTCCGGCATCGCGGATGCCAATGCCCTGAAAGATGTAACGGTTTTTCAGGCTGGTACAGCAAAAAATGCGGCAGGAGAACTGGTTGTTGCCGGTGGGCGCGTTTTGTCAGTCTGTGCTGTCGGCAACACGGTGCAGGAAGCACGAGACAAAGCCTATGCAGGAGTCAAAGCCATTTCATGGGACGGCGCACAATGGCGCACAGATATTGGCGCTCGCGCACTCTGACCCCTTTTGACCGGCGCACAAAAACTGCGCCGGGTTTTACAAAACTGACCCAGTTGCTCCCAGACCGAGACAACTGGTGTCTGCATACATGAGGCTGAATCCGTCTGTCTGATCAGAGGTTATACTTGAGCCGCTTTACCGGCAAGCAATCATGAACAACGGTTCAGAAGAGACAACAGACCAATAACGATGACAGAATGCGCCTTCCTCTTTGTTGAAAAGAGAAGAGGCCGCACACAAAAAAAATCCCGATCATCATGACACCGGGCACGATGCCGTCGTAACCATACGATAGAAAGTGTCCCCCCGGCGCAGGCTTCATTGCATTCGCATCAAAACACGATTTTGATCTGCCCCGAATCTACCCCGGTGCTTCAGTCATCTAGGCGTTTAGACAGCACCAGCGCATCCGATCCGTCAGGATAATAAGACCGGCGCAGCCCTGCTTTTGCGAAACCCGCATTTTCGTACAATGTTTTTGCGCCTGCATTCAGAACCGAGACTTCCAGAAACATCTGCTCAACCTGATCTGTCTGCGCTGTCAGCAAAGCCCACGCCAGCAAGGCCTGTGCAACGCCCTGCCGCCGGAAGAAAGGCACCACGCACAGGGTCAGAATTTCAGCTTCTCCCGCAACAGACCGGATCATAATGAAGCCAGCAGGTGTGCCATCCTTCACCCCGACTGCCGCAGCCACGCCGGGCGAAGACAGCAGGCTCTGCATGGCGTCTTCATCCCACTGATCAGCCGGAGGAAAACTGGCGGCATGCAGGGCCGCCAAAAGCCCACCATGGGGCTCTGAAACCGGCAGGATCTCCAAAGAAGTTCCATTGGCCGCACTCCCGCCGACGCCAGGCATCAGACCGGAGCCGAGCGTAAACCCGCAGCAGGCAATTTAGCCTCCGGAGGGTCCACATAGAGGGGTAACGCCTCCCGAGGGCCAAGTTCCCCTTTCTGACGAGCCAACGCGGCAGCGGCAATCTGCTCTGCTGTGGGAGTTGCACTCTCGGACAGCACCGTGCCTGCTGGCATAGGGAGGGACGTCGCTGCATCACCAGCCACCAGCCAGCGGTCTTCAGGCGGTTGCCAGTCCGCCAACGCCACGGCCTGCACGCCTGTCACAGTTTCCACAAACACGCGGCCTTTACGCGCAGCCGTCACCAGCAGCCAGCCTTGCAAGCCGTCAGCCTTCTTTACTTCTGTATCAAGAACAGACCGCAGGACTTCGCCCCGCGTAACGCCGACAACGGGCACACCAAGCCCCAACGCATATCCCGCCGCTGTGGCACAGGAAGCCCGCAACCCCGTAAAGGACCCAGGACCAACCACGACCGCTACCAGTTGTGGCTGCAAGGGTGCTCCAGCCTGCCAGCCTGCCTGTGCAAGAGCCTGCCCAGCCAGCAGCCCGATACCTTCCGCCGCCTGTTTTCCTGCCGCTTTCTGCTGGGCAATCAGGGCATACGCGCCCTCACTCCCTACCGAGACACACGCTGCCAGACCGCATGCAGCATCGCCTGCCGCACTGCCATCCAGAACCAGAATACGTGAAATCATGCTCACAGCAGACGACAGGCTTCTTCAAACGCCAGACGCGGCGCGCGGGGAGGCAGATTTTCCGTATCCCCATAGCCAAGACACAACAGGAAGTTAGCACGCCATCCGGTATCCGCCAGAAAGGCGTCCTCCACCAAAGAGGCATCAAAACCGGAAACCGGCAGTACATCCAGCCCCAGCGCACGAGCCGCCATAATCATGTAGCCACCTTGCAAGGTGCCATTCCGGAAGGCTGTTTCTTCCGCCAGCCCCACATCCGCAGCAAACCAGGAGCGCAGTTCCTCACTGGGGCAAAGGCGGGGAAGTTGATCAAAAAACAGGGGATCGTGCGCCACAATGGTAATAACGGGCGCACCCATGACGCGATTGACATTCCCGGAGGAAAGCGCGGGCCGCAGCTTTTCCCGTCCGTCAGACCCGGTAATGAACACAAAGCGGGCTGGGCTACAGTTGCCGGATGTTGGCCCCAGACTCACCAGATCATAAAGGCGGCGCAAAACATCCGTCTCGACCGGCCGGGCCATCCACCGCCGAGGCGTACGCGCCTTTTGGAAAAGAATATCCAGCCCGCTTTCATCCAGCATCTCTGTTCCGTCTCCACATCCCTACCGATGCAGGGGTTTCAGTTTCTGCTCTCTTTTAGGTCAGAGGCGTGCAGACGGAAAGATGGAAGCGCTTTTCAGCCCTCCACCTGCTCTACGCCGACAACTTCCGGCACATAATGGCGCAGCATGTTTTCCACGCCGTGCTTCAATGTTGCACGGGAAGACGGACACCCGGAACAGGCCCCCTGCATGGTCAGACGCACCACGCCATCCCGGTATCCACGGAAGACAATATCACCACCATCTCCCGCCACAGCCGGGCGCACGCGCGTATCAAGCAGTTCCTTGATCTGTTCGACAATTTCCTTGTCTTCCGGGGCAATGGGTTCTTCCGTAATACCCACGCCTTCCGCCACAACAGGGAAACCGGCTACAAAATGGTCTACCAGTGCTGCCAGCACCTTGGCACGCACATCAGACCAGTCCTCACTATCGGCCTTGGTGATGGACACAAAATCATTGCCCAGAAATACGCGGGAAACGCCGGGGATAGCGAACAATGCATCCGCCAGAGGGGAGCGCCCGGCCACAGAGTCGGCATCAATGAAATCAATGGTGCCTGCATCGCCCATCACGGGGCGACCTGGAAGAAATTTGAGCGTAGCGGGATTAGGAGTGTCTTCAGTTTCAATAAACATGGGAAGGGGTCCTGATTTCTCTGCTGAGTCCGTTTCTTCTCATCAGTTGGCACCAGAATGGGGACAGGACAAGTCCTGTATAAAAGAAAAAACCGTGTTCTGGCGTACCGTGTCACACTGCGGGGCCTTCACATGCCCCAAAAGCACCAGAAGAGCCTTCGCTAAAGAGTGGACGCAGCCATGCATCCTCTCCAAAGGCTCACCCCTCAGGCACCAGACTTTTTGTAACACGGGAGGAAGCGTAGTCCCGTTCGGCCTGAATTTCCATCAGTTTGCGCCGCAGTGCGGGGTCATGCGCATAAATATATAGCCCATGCACGGCACGCGTCATAAGCACATTCATGGCATTAAGCATGATCCGTTCCTTCACACTCTCCGGGTCAGTCAGACCGTCCCGCCCGGCAAAAGCGGCCCCATCTTCATACTTGCTGGTGTCAATACGGATGCCATCTGTCGAGGCATCATACAGCACGGAGGGCCCCAGAATCAGCCCGACATAGTTCAGGTCAAACCCCTGAACGGTATAGACTGATCCCACTTCTTCTATAGTGTCCGGCCGCTCGGCCCAAGGAAGTTTTTCATCGGGCTTGGACCGATCCCATCGGAGGTGAAACCGGCCTTCATGAATGAAATGGTCATGCCCATCCAGCCTGTAGGGGTAATCATATGTCGCCAACATGCGTGAAAGGCCATGTTTTGCGTTTTTGCGACACAGAACATCATACAGACTTTGTGCATCATCAAAAAACCTGAGGTCAAACGTCTGCTTTGCGGGCATCGGCCGAATAATTTTTTGGCAGAAGGCGCTTATCCATTCCTGTACATCCGCATTTGCCTGAACCCTGAACTGCTGCGTTAAAAAATATGTCTGCACAGGGTAGGGGCCAACAAGTTTTTTCAGAAGGTCACGGTTCCAGCAGCTCTTGAATTTCAGAACCTGTTTTTCATCAAAAACAACAACCGTAATACGGGAAAGCCGGATCAGTTCTTCCAGATGATTGTTCTGTTCAAAATGATTGTATTTGTCGCTTCGGGTCAACAGAAGATGGGCTTCATCAATAAACAGGATATCCGCCCTCTTTCCGGCCTTTTGCATCCTGTTGATGAAGGTTGTTGGGCGTTCAAAATCCTTTTTCTTCAGATACGGAAACTGTTCTGATATATTCTTGTACAGCTTCATCATTTCAGGATGATTGACAACAAGATAATTCTGCATTCCGTAAAAGGGGCTGTTTTTTTCCTTCTGCCGAGAGAGGGATTGTATTTCATTAAAAATAGAATTCAGAACAATGCTTTTTCCTGTTCCGGCATCCCCCTCTATCAGGAAGACAGCATGCTCATCCTGCCGATGCGCCAGGCAGAACGTCCGAATAGCCTGCTTCAGATCATTCTGCTGGGAAGAGAGCACCTTGGTGGGCGAGAGTTTATCTATCGCATCATTTTCCGCGCTATGAAGACTCTGTTCCATGCAGTGCTCTCTCTTCTCCGGTTATGGAAGGGATACGGGCATAAAAAAGACCTATATCCCCTAGCATTTTACTCCTTATGGTCCGCTGCAGAGGACTGCCCGCCCACAGGAGCAAGGATAGCCGCTAGACCATCCATTTTTCCGTCCAGATGCGGGTAGCGCAAACCACCATGATAGGTGATGGAAACGGTATGGAAGCTATCCCCATCCCGCAAAAGCAAGCTGATAGGCGCACCATCCTTGCTTTTTGCTGCTGTAATGACATCCTTCAGATCATCAGCATCATAAGCTTGCCCGTTTACAGCAACAAGTTCCTGATCCCGCGTAACCCCTGCCTGCCATGCAGGGCTGCCCCACAGAACCTCTGCCAGCACGCCTTTTTTGCCAACACTAAAACCAAGCGAGAACAGGAAATCCGTCACATGCCGCAGTGTGGAATAGGATGTGATGTAGTCAGACGGCTTTTCCGTAAAGACAAGACGCGTGCCCGTGCGCGTAAAACCGTCCAACGGTGCGTGATCCCGAATATCATACACACGCTGGTGCAGAAATGTTGCCCAGTCATAGGGTTGCACGGCGTTGAGAGCCTGCACGACATCATCAAACTGATAGGTGCTGGTGACAAAACTGCCATTATGAGTACCAAAGAACGTACTCGCAAAATCATTCAGGGATTTTTTGTTATCGGACAGTTTGCGAATAAGCGTATCTACATCCAGCCAGATCAATTGGCCTTCAGAATAATAATCTTCGCTTCGTGACCAGCTTCTCCAGGATTGCGGTGCACGCTGTGAAATAATTGGATCATTGGTTGTATCAATCAGCGGACGCCACGTGCGGCCCTGTCTGCCATCATAGACCGCAGCGACCTCGGCGAGGGCATCTTCCACTTGCGGTGCTGTCATCAACCCTGCACGCGCGGCCAGTACATATCCCCAATACTGGGTCTGACCTTCATAGACCCACAGGCCACTTCCCCGCTGGGGCGTGTTGAAATTGGCCGCCCACAAATCTGCCGGACGGCGATATTTTCCGTTCCAGGAATGAGTAAATTCATGCGCTAGCAGGTCGCGTGCAGCAAATGTCTTGTCCCAATGGGTAAAATATCCACGGGGGCCGCTATTTTCACTGGACTGATGATGCTCCAGACCAATGCCACCCAGCTTGTCCGTCAGCGCCAGAAGAAAATCATAGTGGTCATAGTGATGTGACCCAAACAGCAGGTTGGCCTGATGGACCAGTTCCCGATGCGCCTTGATCTGCTCATCTGTTGCCGCCAGATCTTCCGGACGATCCGCCATGACATTCAATGTCACAGGCACCTTGTCATCCTGTGTCAGATCAAATTTCCGGAAATATTTTCCAGAAAAAATGGGAGAATCTTCCAGAACATTAAAGGAAACGGGTTTGAACGTAATCGTATTTCCACTTTGTGCGCCATCAGCCCGCAGGGCTGTGCCATAAGACCAGCCCACAGGGAACACAACCTGCGGTTTGAACTGGATCTGGCGTGTGAAATACCCTGCCGGATACAAGGAGACAGCCGACCACTGCACATTCACCATGACGTCTGTCATCACCACACGGCCTTCCTTGGGAGAGACCGGGGTTAGCAACTGATAGGATACTTCAAGCTGATGCGTTCCTTTGGGCACCTGAACATGGAACGCGCTGACACTAACAGTATCCCGCACCCACGGAATCTGTTTCCCCCCAGCCTGTATTTTCAATCCGCCAAGCTGGTCAATCGTGCCTGTAGGGGAATGATTACCCGGCAGCCACATGGGATACAGGAGCGTGAAGTTCCCCCCTTTTTCCACCACATTCGCAGGAAGCGGAATGGTTTCCTGCATGCTCAGGATATGACGTGGCAGGTCTGTTGCATCCACCTTCAGGCTAATGGTGCCGCCATAAGGTACATCCTGCGGCGTCGGCACAGAGGGAGGCAGGGGAAGAGGTTCTGGTTGCGACTGAGCTAAAGCGTCAGCCGCATAGGCTTTTGACAGACCATGCGGCGCCACTGCGGCCATGACCAGCATTCCCGCACAGACACGCATGGCGGATGAGAGAAAGTGAGTTCGTAAAGACATGTTCAAATGTGTCTCCCTATGATGCGATCCCATTCTGGCAAGGTCATGAGCAACGGCTTCATGAACCAATGGTCCGCATGTTCAACGTAAGAGTGTTGAAGCACTCGGCAGGTTGTCTGTCGAGATATCTCGGAGGCAAAACGAAGGGCCTATTTCAAGAAAATGTGCATTGGCAGGCCGCCCTGAAGCGGTACCTTACCGGATTGCCCACGTTTCACTCAGATATGTCGTTACGGGTTTGTCTTGGGTCCCTCATTTTCAGGAAATTCTGGTCATGCCAACAAACGTGCTCCCAACACTTTTTCCGCTCTCTGTTCCCACGCTTCCGGTACAGGGAGAAAACAGCCGTTTTCCTGTGCGCCGCATTTGGTGTGTTGGGCAAAACTATGCCGAACACAGCCGCGAGATGGGCGGCAACCCTGACCGGGACCCACCTTTTTTCTTCTCCAAACCCGCTGATGCCGTCACCCAGGCCTCGGTTCTGCCGTTCCCACCCAAAACCGATAACCTGCACCCGGAAGTGGAGCTTATTGTCGCCATTGCTGCCGGGGGCGCTAATATTTCTTCCGAAACAGCGCTCAAGCATGTTTACGGATACGCAGTAGGCCTGGATATGACCCGGCGAGATCTTCAGGCTGTTGCAAAAAAAGCGGGAAGACCATGGAGCCTTGCAAAAGGGTTTGATGCATCCTGTCCAATTTCCGCCATCAAACCTGCCTCCCAGATACCATCTCTCGCACACAGCAAAATCACGCTAACAGTTAACGGCGAGGTCAGGCAGTCAGGGAACATTGACGATATGATCTGGTCTATTCCGGAAATAATTTCCATACTCTCACAATCTGTCCGGCTTGAAGCAGGAGATCTGATCATGACGGGAACACCGGCAGGCGTAAGCCGTATTATGAAAGGAGATGTACTTAAGGCCGCATGTGAAAATGTCGGCAATTTTGGTTTAACGTACGTCTGATTTTCAAATATCTTTTAAAATGGCAAAAAAATCCCTAAAATGGGATTCTCTCTTTCTCTGCCTACTTCTCTCAGTGAAGAGAAGGCTGCTCAGTCTTCTCTCATGTAGTCAAGAAACGCCTGGATGATGTCATTTTTCCCGTGTTTCCTCCAGACATAGTAAACATCTGTTGGCCCTATATCATCCATTTTGAAAATATTGAGCTTTCTACCCCGCACCCGAAACTGGGCAACAACACTTTCCGGCATACAGGCCAGACCAATTCCCATATCAAGGCAAGACAGGATCAGATCATAGGATTCCATGGTCAGCACAGAACGCGGCTGATATCCTTTCTGCTCCATCCATAACTCTGCACATCTTCGGTAAAAACAGTCCTTATTGAACAGATAAATATCAGACCGGTTTATAACGTCCGGTGTGATTTTCTTGATATGCTCCGGCATGACCAGATAAAGGGATTGATGAAACGCAAAAGAGCCTTCCAGAAGCGTGTTTTCAACTGGTCCATCGGTAATGGCGAGGTCAATTTTCTCTTCACTCAGCATTCTTTCCAGTACAAAACTGGAATGTTGCAAAACATTCAGCTCCACATCCGGATGATCCATCATAAATTGCGGCACATGTTTGGGAAGGCACGTTAAAAATGCAACATCCAACGCCCCTACGTTCAGAATGCCGCGTGATTTTGGCTGGGACCACAAAGAGGGCAGCCGTTCCGCTCGACTGACAATTTCCCGCGCTTCCCGATAAAACAGCCGGCCTGCCGGTGTAATCAGTAATTTTTTACGATCCCTTATAAAAAGATCCTGTCCAATATCCGTCTCCAGTTCTTTCAGTCGCATTGTAATGTTGGACGGAACACAGTTCATCTTCCGGGCTGCCGCGGCAATGGAACCGCCTTCTACAATAGCACAGAAAAAACGGAGCTGAGACAGTTTGGGAACGTACATCTTATCCTCACTTTAAATGATGTTTTTGCTCTTTTTAAATCACTTTCCTTTATACATTCCCTGTGAAACTATGAAACCCAAGCCAGACATGATTGTTGTTAAATCATGCTACAGAAATCAGAGAAATTTTGGAGAGTATTTGAAAATTGCAAATGCATACCGGATAAAAATCATTCGTGTATGATCGGATGAATATAAAAAGACAACTGAAGAAACATCCCGTTCAAGATGCCGGTAAGCGTCCACACAAAACCCGTTCTGCATCTATCCGCCGCCTTTTTCAAACGACTCTCTCTTTTTCCATACTCTGCAACAAGGAGATTTTGATGACTGATACAGATCACAAAACGCATTATGACCTGTTTATTGACGGTAAATGGACAAAAGCATCTACAAACACGTTTACAGAAATAAAGAGCCCGGCAAACGGAAATGTGCTGGCACAGGTGGCTAACGGAGCTAAAGATGATGTAGAGCGCGCCGTAGCCGCCGCCAATGCCGCATTTCCGGCCTGGAGCCGTAAAACGGCTGAAGCACGTGCGGATGCTCTCTATGCTTTCAAGGCGCTGATTGAGAGAGATGCCGAACGGCTGGCGCGCATTATTTCAAGTGAAATGGGAAAACCGCTTAAGGAAGCAAAAGTCGAAGTTGGATTTGCATCGGGCCTTCTGCGCTTTGCTGCGGAAAATACCCGCCGTCTGGAAGGCGATATTGTGCCCGGCAGCCGCCCTGGCGAGAAAATTCTTCTGGAAAAAATTCCACACGGTGTCATTGGCGGTATTTCCGCATGGAACTTCCCGCTGGCATTGTTTATTCGCAAAGTGGCTCCTGCTCTGGCAGCAGGCAACACCATTGTCATCAAACCCCATGAACTGGCTCCTCTAGCTGCGCTGGAAGCCACACGTCTGGCAGAGGAAGCCGGTATTCCGGCAGGGGTGCTGAATGTGGTGACAGGCGATGGTAAAGACGTTGGTACCCCATTGGTCGAAAACCCGGATATAAAGCTGATCACCATGACCGGCAGCACAGCCACCGGCAAAAAGATCATGGCTGCTGCTGCCAATACCCTCAAGGAAGTCCGTCTGGAACTGGGGGGTAAGGCACCCTTCATTGTAATGGAAGATGCAGATCTGGAAAAAGCGGCTGAAGCGGCTGTTCTTGCCCGTTTCACCAATGCCGGGCAGGTGTGCACCAGCAATGAACGCACTTATGTTCATGCCGCCATTTACGATAAATTTTCCACGCTGGTCAGGAAAAAAATTGATGCCCTAAAAGTTGGTAACCCGCTTGATCCATCAACTGATATGGGCCCTAAAGTCAGCCTGCAGGAACTGGAAAAAGTTCACGCCATGGTTGAAAAAGTGGTCTCGCAAGGGGCAAAGCTGGAAACTGGTGGTCATCGTTTGAAAGGCAATGAATATAACAATGGGTTTTTCTATGCCCCAACGCTTCTGACAAATGTGCGGGAGAACATGGACATTGTGAAAGACGAAGTGTTCGGCCCCGTCATGCTGCTGACAAAAGTCGCTGATTATGATGATGCTCTCCGCCAGGCGAATGATTGTCGCTATGGTCTTTCTGCTTATGTCTTCACCAATGATCTGAAACGTATCATGCGTATCAGTTCTGATCTCAACTTTGGTGAGGTCTATGTCAACCGCGAGGGCGGAGAGGCGCCGCAAGGTTTCCACCATGGTTACAAGGATAGTGGCCTTGGTGGGGAAGACGGTAAATATGGTTTGGAAGCCTATGTGCAGACCAAAACCATTTATCTGAACGCCTGACAATAGAAAGACGGGGGAGAGGTTTTTTCAAACCTGCTCCCCTCACTTAAAAAAAACCCTTCCTTGTTCAGGAAGGGGTTTTTCTTTTCCGCTTTTAATAAAATCTTTTACTGTATCAGCGTAGAATACCCGTATGACCGATTGAGTAGCGACCCGGCTGCGGCCAGACCGTCAACCCATGCGGTTCCGCACCAACACGGATCTTCTGCATGGAGCCATCTTCCGTGTTGATCTGATAAACGACATCATCAAAGCGCCCGGATAGCCAAAGCGTTTTTCCATCAGCACTGACATTGCCCATATCAGGGCTACCACCACCAGGAATGGGCCAGTTGGCAACAATCTTGTTTGTGGCAAAGTCAATTACCGTTACGCCACCCGCCTTGCTGTGCGGTTTACCATGAATTTTATGAGACCCCCGGTTGGCCACATACATTTTGGTACCATCGCGGCTTGGATAAAGCCCATGGGTGCCGATACCTGTTGGAATAAAGCCAATTTCACGAAAACTGTCACCATCCACAAGAAACACACCATCAGCCATCATGTCAGCAATATAGAATGTCTTGCCGTTGGGAGAGATGAGAATGTCCTGCGGCATTCCTCCGCTGGAAAGCTTCAGATAACCGAGCACTTTCTTGTTGACGGTATCAACCTTCACCAGATGCCCACCAAATTCACAGGTGAAAATGGCGTAACGCCCGTCAATGGAGAAATCCGCGTGGTTCACACCCTTACAGTCTGGCGTTTCAACTGACTGCTGAAGCTCCATGGTGTGGGGATCACGGAAATCCAGCCGTTTACGCGCTTCCGCCACTACAATGGCGGATTTACCATCTGGCGTAAAATACATGTTGTAAGGATCATCCACTGGTACATTGGGGCCCGGCTTACCTGTGTGGGCATCAATGGGGGTTAGGCTACCGCTGGTTTTACCTTCTGCATTGTTTGTCACCCATAGGGTGCGCAGATCCCATGATGGCACAACGTGCTGCGGGCTTTGACCAACAGGAAAACGATCAACCACCTTGGATGTGGCGGGATCAATCACATACACATCATTAGAACGCAGATTGGGCACATAGACACGGGCCGGGTCCTGCGCAATTTGCGGAGCGATATGGCCTGCACCTGTTTCACTATACAGATTGTTCGGATTGATAACCGGCGGCATACCGGGAATGGTCTGCACAGCAGGCGCCGTGGCCCCTGAAATAACCGGCCCCTCAGCAGAAGAGGAAACCGCCGGAGCAGGGGGCGTTTGAACAGATGGAGCTGTTCCCGGAACAGGCTGCTGAGGGTTGGTAGCAGACGGAGGTGTCTGCACAGGGGACTGAGCGGCTTCCTGCGCTGTGGCCACGCCGTATCCTGCGCCCAAAGCAACAAGAACAGCCGTTGCGGCTGCCAGATGTCGTTTTACTACCATAATATTACAGACCGTACCTTTTTTGTACTCTTTTAGTAAGCATGGAAATATTTAGCACAGGCTTTTTTTTGCGTCTATTTTCAGCTGAGCTTATAAAAACTTTCTTAATGGCTGTTTTTAATTAGCCACAGGGAAAGACTGTAAAGACATTTTTGCGGATGAAAAGAGCAAGCAAGGCAGGGCGAGACGAAAATATCGACCCGCACTATCGCCTGTCTCAGATACCAATAGCTGCCTGCCCAGACCGGACCGGCTGTTCAGACAGCGTTTGTTTACTGCCCGCTAGTTCCCACGGGCCTGTTCAATAGCCTGCACGGCCGCGTTCACTTGCATGGCAAGCCCTGCCTGCCCCAACGACGCAGAAGCCCGACGCGGATCTCCCCCATAGATACCGTCTACTGATGAAGGCGTGCCAGAAGCCCGTAATGCCTGTTCTCTGACCATGGAGGGAGCAACCGCCAGCATGAGGGAGGTATCGCTGATATCAGCATGCATGCCAACGTCCTTCCCATATCCCTTCTGTTTCAGCCAGTCAGCATATTGGTGCGCCACAACTGTATAGTAGCCGGCAGCATACAGGGCTTTCGCGCCTGTTCCCTTCCATTTTTGCGTAAGTGTTTCTGCCGCTTTTTGCAGATATTTCTGGTAGCCACCATGATCTCCCAGAAACACGATCAGTTTGAATCCCTGAACCTGAAAACTTTCTCCCGCTGAAACCAGAAGTTTTTCAAAAACATCTGGTGGAACAGTAATGGTTCCCGGAAACCGCATATGAGAAGACCGGGGAGACGTTCCGCCTTCCGGCACATAAGCTATCACTGGCGCCACCAGAGTATTTCCTGCTTTTTCAGCAATCTGCTGCGCAAGATACAATGCCCGCGTATTATGTTTGCCGACAGCAATGAAGGGACCACTCTGTTCCGTACCGCCCACAGGGACAATAATTGTGGTGGCACCGGCAGCAATATCCGCCTGGATTTCCTTCCATGTGTTCTGTTCGAACAACACGGAAGAAAGGGGAGCAGCACAGGCAAGATGCGAAGCGGCCAGAACGCCCGCACCACACAAAAAACACGCCGCCATGGACCTCAACGTGTTTTTCCCGAATTGACTCTGCATTCTTATTTTTTCTTTCTGGTTGTTTTCTTTGCCGGTTTCTGAACAAGCAGCGGTGCCAGAAAGTGCCCTGTATGGCTTGCAGGGCAAGCCGCAATCTCTTCCGGTGTGCCTTCCGCCACAATCTGTCCGCCGCCGTCACCGCCCTCCGGTCCGACATCCACAATCCAGTCTGCGGTCTTGATCACTTCCAGATTATGTTCGATCACGACAACCGTGTTGCCTTGGTCAACCAGCGCATGCAGTACTTCCAGCAGTTTCCGCACATCTTCCGTATGCAGTCCTGTTGTTGGTTCATCCAGAATATAAAGCGTGCGGCCTGTCGCCCGACGTGCCAGTTCCTTGGAAAGTTTAACGCGTTGGGCTTCACCACCCGAAAGGGTTGTGGCCTGTTGGCCCAAGGCTACATACCCCAACCCCACTTTTTGCAGAATGCTTAACCGGTCCCGAATACGGGTCTGGGCGGAGAAGTAGGGTACGGCTTCATCCACACTCATGGCCAGAACATCCGCGATGGATTTTCCGCGGAACTTGATATCCAGCGTTTCCCGATTATACCGCTTTCCCTTGCAGGTATCGCATGTGACAAACACGTCAGGCAGGAAGTGCATCTCGATCTTGAGCACACCATCGCCCTGGCAGGCTTCACAACGACCGCCCTTGACGTTGAAGGAGAAACGGCCCGGCTTGTAGCCCCGCGCCTTGCTTTCAGGCAGTTCGGCAAACCAGTCACGAATAGGGGTAAAAAGATCCGTATAGGTTGCCGGGTTGGAGCGCGGTGTACGCCCGATGGGAGACTGGTCGATATCAATAATTTTATCGAGCAGTTCTATCCCTTTTATCGCTTTGCAGGGTTCCGGTGTGGTTGAAGACCCCATCAGTTCCCGTGAGAGGGTTTTGTAAAGTGTATCAATCACCAGCGTGGATTTGCCGCTGCCAGATACACCAGTCACGCAGGTAAATGTTCCCAATGGGAAGCGTGCAGTTACGTTTTTAAGATTATGCCCGCTTGCGCCTTCAACTGTCAGAATCCGTTTTTTATCAATCGGGCGCCTTGTTTCCGGAACAGGAATTTTCTTGCGGCCAGACAGATACGCACCAGTGAGGCTTTCTGGTGACTTTGCAACCTGTTCAGGCGTACCGGCAGCCACAACTGTACCGCCATTGACGCCTGCACCGGGCCCCATGTCAATCAGCCAGTCGGCACTGCGAATGGCGTCCTCATCATGTTCAACAACAATCAGAGTATTCCCAAGTTTTTTCAAACGGTCCAATGTACCAAGCAGGCGTTCATTATCACGCTGGTGCAGGCCAATGGAGGGTTCATCCAACACATACAGAACCCCGGTCAACCCGGACCCGATCTGGCTGGCGAGGCGAATACGTTGGCTTTCGCCACCAGAAAGGGTGGCAGAACTACGGGAGAGAGTCAGATATTCCAGCCCCACATCATCCAGAAATTTCAAACGTTCCAGAATTTCACGCAGGATACGACGAGCAATTTCTGCTCTTTGTGGTGTCAGGGTAGGAAGCACCGTATCAAACCAGTCCAACGCTTTGCCAATTGGCAGATCACTGGCTTCCGCAATGGTTTTCTGCGCTACCTTCACGCACAGCGCTTCTGGCCGCAACCGTGCGCCATTGCAGACATGGCAGGGCTTTTCAGACTGATAGCGTGAAAGTTCTTCACGCACCCACATACTATCCGTATTGGCCAATCGCCTGGAAAGACTGCCGAGCACCCCTTCAAACGGCTTGGTTACGCTATAGCTTTTCTTGCCATCCTTATACGTGAATGTCACATCTTCCAGACTACCATCCAGAATACTGTTCTGCACACTTTCCGGCAGATCTTTCCACGGTGTTTCCATGCTGACGCCAAAATGCTCGGCCAGACTTTGCAATGTCTGGTCCAGCAGAGGCGATTTTGCATCTTTCCAAGGCGCAATGGCGCCTTTTTTCAAGGAAAGAGACGGATTGGGCACAACCAGTGCAGGGTTGAAGAAGGTTTCCGTGCCAATCCCGTCACAGGATGGACAGGCCCCCTGCGGCGCGTTGAAGGAAAACAGCCGGGGTTCAATTTCTTCCAGCGTGAACCCACTTTCCGGGCAGGAAAAACGGGAGGAAAATACCAGCCTTTCTGGCGTGGCATCACTGTCACGCAGCACTTCTTCCGTGTAGGCAATGCCATCTGACAGTTCCAGCGCAGCTTCAAAACTGTCCGCCAGCCGCGTTTCAAGACCGGGTTTGACCACAATACGGTCAATCACCACTTCCACCGTATGCCGCAACTTGCGGTTCAGGGAAGGAACATCACCAATTTCATACAGCGTGCCGTCCACCTTCACGCGGGTAAAACCCTTGCGTTGCAGTTCGGCCAGTTCCTTTCTGTATTCTCCTTTACGGTCCCGAATGACAGGCGAGAGCAGAAGCAGACGCGTGCCTTCTGGCAAAGCCATCACACGGTCAACCATCTGGCTGACGGTCTGCGCCTCAATGGGCAGACCCGTCGCTGGGGAATACGGCACTCCGGCACGGGCCCACAGCAGACGCATGTAATCATAAATTTCTGTCACCGTGCCTACGGTAGAGCGCGGGTTCTTGGAGGTGGTTTTCTGTTCGATGGAAATGGCCGGAGAAAGCCCTTCAATCGAATCTACATCCGGCTTGCCCATCAGTTCCAGAAACTGGCGGGCATAGGCGGAGAGACTTTCCACATACCGACGCTGGCCCTCGGCATAGATGGTGTCAAACGCCAGAGAAGATTTGCCGGAGCCAGAAAGGCCCGTCATCACGGTCAGGCTGTCCCGCGGGATATCAATATCCACATTCTTGAGGTTATGCACCCGCGCGCCACGAACGCGAATGGCCTGATGACCGGGCAGAGGGGTATTTTCCATCTTGGGTTCGCCGCCGTTCCTGTTTTGTCCTGTTGCTGTTGTAGCCCTTACCCATGCTGTATGGGAATGCTGCCCAACACACTTAATCTGCCCATATGGGCATGGATTGCCTGAATTCCCATTGCACCGGGACGATTGATTGACCATCTAGAACGATAAGCGCGGCGCATGCCGCAAAATGTGGAGCGCTTTTTGCATGCCTCCACCGCAGTTTTGAGCAAGGATAACACCAGATGGACCATATTATCGGCCAGTCCCGTCCCGGCGCGCAGAATGAAGGCGCGGGCGCTCAGGCTTCTGCCCCGCTTGTTTCTGATGGCTCTCAGGCCACCTTCATGCAGGACGTGATTGAAGCAAGCCGCACCGTGCCTGTGCTGGTGGATTTCTGGGCCGACTGGTGTGGGCCGTGCAAACAGCTTGCTCCTGTGCTGGAAAAAGTGGTGACGGCTGCCAAAGGCCGTTTGCGTCTGGTCAAAATTGATATTGAAGCCAATCGGGCGCTGACCGCCCAGCTGGCGCAGGTTGGTCTGCCGCTTCAGTCCATCCCACTGGTTGCCGCCTTCTGGAAAGGGCAGATTCTGGATCTGTTCCAGGGAGCCCTGCCGGAAAGCGAGATCAAGAAATTTGTAGAAAACGTGCTGAAAGCCGCTGGTGGTGGCACGATGCCCGCAACCGAACTGCTTGAGCAGGCCAATGTGGCGCTGGAAACCAGCCGCCCTGAGCACGCTGCCGAGCTCTATTCCGCCGTGATTGGGGAAGAGCCTGAAAACCCCAAGGCGTGGGGTGGCCTGATCCGAGCCATGCTAGCACTTGATGATGAAGAAGCAGCCGCAGCCGCCTTGGCGGATGTACCCGCCAAAATTGCGGAAGCCCCGGAAGTTGTGGGGGCCCGCGCGGCCCTTGAACTGAAAAAGGAAGGCCGCAAGGCCGCCGAGGAAATGGAGGAAGTGCGGGCACGTCTGGCCGCTAACCCCAACGATTATAATGCGCGCTGTGAACTGGCCACCGGGCTGAACGCCGCTGGCAAGCGGGAAGAAGCCGCGGATGAACTTCTGGCCGTGATCCGCGCTGACCGGAACTGGAAAGAAGGGGCTGCCCGCCTGCAACTGCTGCGCTTCTTTGAAGCCTGGGGACATGATGACCCTGCCACCCTTGCGGCCCGCCGCAAGCTCTCCTCCCTCCTTTTTTCCTGATACCCGGACCGTTGGCTTCTTATTTCCCTGAGGACGAGGACATCCCGCGGGCCATTCCGCGGGTGTCTGACCTGACACTGGCCGATATTCCGGCCGAGATCGGGCTTTTTCCGCTCAGTGGTGTCTTGCTGCTGCCGCGGGGAAAGCTGCCTCTGAACGTATTTGAGCCGCGCTATATTGCGCTGGTGGAAGATGCGCTGGCCTCCCACAGGCTGATTGGGTTGATTCAACCCGTCTGGAAGGAGGAAGATGCAGAAACGGATGACGCTCCTCCGCTTTACCATATTGGAAGCATTGGCCGGATAACCTCCTTCACGGAACGCTCTGATGGCACATACGCCATCACGCTCAGCGGCATTGCCCGGTTCCGGCTTCTGCGGGAGACCGGGCTGCATCGCGGTTACCGGCAAGCCCGGGTTGATGCGTCTTCCTTTGCATCTGACCTCAGCGAACTTCCCTCCGCGCCTTTTGATCGCCAGAAACTGCTGGATTCCATGCGCCGGTATTTCCAGCAACGGGGGCTGGGCGCACGCTGGTCCGCCATTGAACAGATGGGAGATGATGTGCTGCTGGTCACCCTGCCCATGATCTGTCCTTTCCCTCCGGCTGAAAAACAGGCATTGCTTGATGCTGGCACGCTGACAGACCGTGTGCGTGTGCTACAGATGCTGCTTGATCTGGCTGGCCCGGAAGAAGAGGGGCCGCCTTCATGATGATTTTGTATGGATGATACCTGATGTCTGGTGCTGAAACCCACGCCCCACTTGATCCGCGCCTGCTTTCCCTGCTGGTCTGCCCCGTTACCAAAGGGCCGCTGACCTATAACGCTGAAACCAACGAACTGGTCAGTCAGAAAGCCCATCTGGCTTTTCCCATCCGTGATGGCATTCCCGTCATGCTGCCTGAGGAAGCGCGTCACCTGGAAGGCTAACCTGCGGCAGGACACCATTCTTCCGTGATACATCGTTTTTCTCTGGCTCGGCCCAACCGGACAACCGGCATGCGGCCACATTCTTCCGGTTTTCTGGTGGGGATAGGCCTTACACTCCTTTCCCTCCCGTTTCTGGGGGGCTGTCACAGAGAAATTGAAGGTGACAATATTGATCTTCCTTACGAGCGCCCCGGTCGTTTCATGCCTGAAGCGGCCCCAGCGGAAGCACGCCGTGCCAAGGAACAGGAAGAACGCGAAGACATAGCCCGCGCCAACGGCCAGTTGCCTGAAGAAAAGCCCCAGAAACCTGAAGACCGGTATGAGGCCCTTACACCTTCCAACGCGGCCAACGGACCGCTGGATCAGGGCGATGGCCATTCCGTTATTCCGGAAACAGAAGCAATCTACGGCAAGCCGCCACAGCAGACGCAGCAACCCCGTTAAAGGCAATCAGAAGCCGGAAAAACGACTTAGCCTTTTCCAGCCTGAAGCACTCTTGGCGGTGTCTCTTTTGCCAACAGGGCAGCACGCTTCATTAGACAAAAAAACAGGCTTCCGCAGCATTACGGAAGCCTGTTCTGTTTCCAGTTTTGAATGCGCTGCGCGTTACCGCGGCACAAGTGGGCCATCAGCCCGCACGCCGCCGCGCCACACGGCGCTAATCTGATCAACTGCCGCGATATTCTGGGCAGGGTCAGCTTCCAGCACCACAAAATCCGCCCGCATGCCGGGGGCAATGACCCCACGATCAGACAGATTGAGCAAAGCCGCAGCCTGACTGGTTGCCAGCCGGAGGGCCTGCAACGGTGTCAGCCCAGCCTCAACCAGCAGCCTGAGTTCCCGATGTTCGGCAAAGCCCGGAATACGGACAGGCGCGGCTCCGGAATCCGTGCCAAACCCGATTTTGACTCCCGCTTTATACAGGGCCAGCAAGTTCTGCTCATTCATGGCGACAGCTTTATGAGACGCCGCATCCAACGGTGACTTAACAATTTTGTCCCGCCATGCTGCATCGGAGAACTGACGGGTCAGGTCTTCACTTAGGCCCGCCTTCAGAACGGGATCATTCAGCAGGGCAGGCTGTTCGGCAAACAGATAGGTCGCTTCATCCAGGCTGATTGTTGGCACATACCATACGTTATGGCTTTTCATCAGGGAGATGAGTTCATCGTCCACGGGTTCATCACGCACACCATGGGCAATAATATCCGCGCCCGCAGAAACCAGCTTTTTGGCATAAGCCAGATCATGAATATGGACAGCCACCCGCACATTTTTGGCATGCGCTTCCGCCATCACGGCCTGCCAGACCTCCGGCTTCATGACGGGCAGGGGCTTGGCTGATTTTACACCGTTACGGAAATCATCTACCCACAGTTTAATCAGGTCCGTGCCTTCGCTGACCATGGTATCCACGGCCTGACGGGCTTCTTCTGCCGTTGAAGGGCGAAAAATCTGGTCTTTTCCAACCTTGACCATCCCCTCCGGCGGCATGCCGCCCGGCACACCAATGCCCTGATCCACCCCGAACAGATCAGCGCCATCCGTGTTGGCATGCTGGGCTTTGCGAAGATCATCAAACAGAGGCGATTTGGTCAGGCCAAGTGCTGTTACTGTCGTCACGCCATAGCGCTCATACTGGTCCAGTGCCGTCTTGATAACCGGAGCGGTAAAATTCTCCGCGCCTACCTTGGTGCCCGACACCACCCCAACATGGCTATGGTTGGAAATCAGGCCGGGAATAAGGGTTTTACCGGACAGATTGATCCGTTTGGTGCCTTTAGGCGCTTTGACCGCACCATTATGGCCTACAGCCGCAACGGACTGACCTTCCACCAGAACAGCCATATCCTCCTGCTCGGGCGTGTCCGTACCGTCAAATAACCGCACGTGTTCCAGCAAAACCGGTGCTGACACCGTTGCCGCCTGCGCAGGCTGGCCTATTGCCACAAGGGAACAGGCCCCCGCTAACAACAGAGCCGGAAGAGGAAAGGGAGATCTGCGTTGCCGTGCCTGCGTAAGCAAGGATGTCTGTTCGGTCGCCTGCTGGTTCATACCATTCTTCCCTCTTCCAGAAAAATCATGAGGCCCTAGTCGTCCTCCGTCCCTATGGCCGGAGCACGGCGGCGCATGAGATCAGCAACCGCCATGCCAAGGATACCTGTCATCATGCCAATAGCTGTTGGTATAGCGCTACCCCCAGGCAGCAGCCCCACCAATACACTACTCAGTGAACCGATACTGAACTGCATGGTTCCCAGCATGGCCGATGCGCTGCCTGCATGCTGCCCGTGATGGTAAAAGGACATCACGGTAGCATTAGGCCCGATAAAGCCCAGCGCGCCGGTGATGCTGGTGATAAGCGCACAGGTCAGAATAGGATGATGTTCACCCGCAATGCCGGTAAGGGCGAGCACCACAAACAGCGCACCAACCACAAGAGCCCATAGCAGGGCACTTTCCAGCAGCACGGGCATGGCGAATTTATGCACCAGCCGACCATTAATCTGTGTTCCCAGAATGAAGGCGGCGGCATTGATGCCAAAGAACAGACCAAATTGCCCTGCGGAAAAGTGCAACACCTGTTCAAACAGCACAGGGGCACTGCCCAGATAGGCAAACATCACAAAGGTCGAAAACGTAGCCAGCAGCGCATTGGAAAGAAAAACCGGTTCTTTAAGAATAAGAATATAACGGCTGGCAATTCTGACAGGAGAAAAGGCGATCCGCCGTTCAGGAACCAATGTATCAGGCAGAGACAGCAGAATACCGACAATACCAGCGAGCCCATAAAAGACGCCAACCCAGAAGATCCATCGCCAGTTGCCAAACTTGAGCACGATACTGCCAAGGCTGGGGGCAAGAACCGGCATGACCCCAAACACCAGTGTCAGTTGCGACATGATGCGGGCACCCTTTTTGCCTGTCGCTACATCCCGCACGATCGCGCGCGGAATCACCGCAGAGGCTGAACCACCAACCGCGCCAATAAAACGGCAGAGGCAAAACAGGTGGTAATCCTGCACAAGGGCGCACCCGGCAGAGGCCAGCACAAAAATGGCGAGCCCGATCACCAGCGGCGCACGCCTGCCAAACCGATCAGATAAAGGCCCCTGAGAGAACTGGCCTATCGCCAGCCCCAGAAACCAGGCCCCCAATGTAAACTGCGCAGAGCCCGGCCCTCCGGCCAGATCGCGCTCCACTTCCGGAAAAGCCGGAAGATACATATCCGTTGCAAGCGGACCAATGGCCGTTACCAACCCCAGCAACACAATCAGCCAAGGGGTAAAACTACCACCGGGCAATGCTTTTGGGGGAGAGAAGCGTGTCATGAACCAAACCAGACCCGAAAAAAGGAAGAAATTGTTCTTTTGTCTTTTAGCCCTGTTTTGTCCACCCAGATCAGAAGCAGAGCAGGGCGTGATGGCGCTCAGTCCGGAAAGAAAAGAAGGGCTTCTCGCGCCATACGATCAGCTTTCAAGTGTCTCAACAGAAGAACAGCACGCATCTAACGGGCACTCTCCTTCAGGAGAGAGGTCCGAAGAATATTTTGAAGTGTCATTCTTTTTGGGAGAAAGTGGACTTTCGCCACAATAGCTTTGCGCCTTATTCCGCCATTCCAGCTTTTTTGCAGGACATCAGGGAGCAAAAGAACGATTACATCTGTCAGACGCAAGGGAGCGCAACAAAAGGAAAATACCTTCTGCCACAGCCTGTCCGACGAAATAATGTCTGAATGTCAGGGAAGGAAGAACTGGTGGAGCCAATCGGGATCGAACCGACGACCTCTTGAATGCCATTCAAGCGCTCTCCCAACTGAGCTATGGCCCCACACTGTTCCAACCATACCACTTGGGGGTGGTATGTGTGTGCATGCCTAATACAAGGCGTTTTTCCGGGTGGCAAGCCCCTTTTTTCAGGAAAGTATCACACTTATTTCACGCAACGCACTCAGAAGCGGCAAGAGGGGCAGACCCAGAATAGCAGTGTGATCCCCCTCTATTCTCTCAAACAGATGCGCGCCCGGTCCCTCAATCCGGTAAGCTCCCACTGAGGCCAGGCAGCGCTCTCCTTCTTCCGCCAGATAGGCTTCAAGAAACGCATCTGAAAACAGCCGCATGGTCAGACGTGGTTCAGACACATGCCGCCAGAGCACTGCTCCATTCCGGCACACCACAACTGCCGTGTGGAGAATATGTGTCTGCCCGCGCAGCGAGCATAAATGATGCCGGGCAGCCTGCTTGTCCTTTGGCTTGTCAAACAGAACGCCGTTGCAGGACAGCATCTGGTCCGCGCCAATGATAAAGGCATCAGGCACATCCACTGCCAGGGCTTTTGCTTCTGCCAGCCGGAGGGCCACCGTTGCGGGAGACCAGCCCTCACGCTGCCCAGCTTCCTTCAGTTCCGTTTCATCAACACTGGAAGGCATGACTGAAAAAGCAAGTCCGGCATTGGTCAGTACTATTCGTCTGATAGCCGAACCGCTGGCTAGTACTAGTTCGTGACGTTTGTCCTGTAATGGAGTCGGCTTAAGTACTAAATCTGTCACGTGAGCGAGTCCCTTTCAGGTACTGAGCAAAAAATAGGGGTGTGAGTACTATCCTGAGTACCGGGGTACATGTGGATTGTACGGCGATCATGACAAGCCCGTACCGAGTACCGTGCACAACCTGCAAGAGTCATGAACCGGTGAGTTGTACACAGCCTCATTGGGGTATTTTCTGGATAACTCAAAAAACCCCTGCTTTTCCAAGGCTCTGTAATCTGTACACACTGTGGGAAAGATGGGGTACATTTTTGGAATGGTGGGTACCCCGTCATCCACAGTACCTCTTAACCCCTACAATCAATTCTATCTTCTTTTTTTATAGTTAAGAGGGCGTGGACAGGCTGGAAAAAGACGTGCAGGACTTCTGAGCATGAGCAGCAAGACAGAAATCCCCCCCTCCAAGCGCCTTCTCAGAACCCTGAATGGTGAGGCCATGTGGCCACCACCGCTTTGGATGATGAGACAGGCAGGACGCTTTCTTCCTGAATTCAGGGCCATGCGTGCGCAGGCTGATTTTCTGACGCGATGCATGACGCCAGATATCGCCACGGAACTGACATTGCAGCCCATCCGCCGTTTTGGAATGGATGGTGCCATCCTGTTTTCCGATATTCTGATCCTGCCTTGGGCATTGGGTCAGTCTTTAGAGTTTGTTGAAGGAAAAGGCCCTGTTCTGGGCGCTATCCGCAGCGAACAAGATTTTGCCAGACTGGACCGTAACCGCATTGCGGAGATTACCGCACCTGTTCTTGAAACATTAAGCCGCCTGCGCAAAGTTCTTGATGGCCCGGACGATATTGGTGTGGCGAAGGGCGGAGCGACAACTCTGATGGGGTTCACTGGAGCTCCCTTTACCGTGGCCTGTTACATGGTTGAAGGGGGTGGTTCGCGTGAATTTGCCATTACCCGGCAGATGGCGTTTGCCGAACCCGCGCTGTTTGATCGTATCATGGCTCTGCTGACAGAAACGACGGCAGATTACCTCTGTGCCCAGATTGAAGCTGGGGCTGAAGCCGTCATGCTGTTTGATTCCTGGGCAGGTCTGCTTCCGCCCTCCGAATTCCGTAAGCACGTTATTGCGCCGACCCGGCAGATTGTTCAGGCTGTGAAAGCAAAACATCCTTCTGTGAAAATCATCGGTTTCCCGCGTCTGGGCGGCATGATGGTGCCGGAATATGCACGGGAAACAGGTGTAGATGTTGTTGCGTTGGATACCAGTGCGGATCTGGCGCTGATGCGCACGCAGGTGCCGGAGTCCATTGGTCTTCAGGGCAATCTGGACCCGATTGCCGTTCTGTCAGGTGGAGAGGCCATGCGACGGGAAGCGCTGGCAGTCAGAAATGCGGGTAAAGGCCGGGCTCATGTGTTCAACCTTGGCCATGGCGTGTTGCCGCAAACGCCTGTGGAACATGTTGCTGATCTGGTTAAAACAGTCAGGGAGACAGCATGATGGCTTCTCCTCTTGCTCTTTCCGCTGATGGTAGCCTGAAACTTGTCATTTTTGATTGTGATGGGGTTCTGGTGGACAGTGAGGAAACCTGCTGCCGTATCAGTGCTCAGGAAGCGCGAGCAGCAGGTATGGACGTGCCAGATGATCTGGCCGTTGATACATTTTCTGGTATGGCGCTGCCCAGTATTCAGGATGTTATTGAGCAGAAAACCGGAAAATCTCTTGGTGCGGATTGGGCCGCCAGAACGCAGGCTCGTTTTGTCGCCGCCATGAAGCAGGGCGTGGAGCCGATAGACGGTGTCTATGCCATGCTTGAAGATGTTACAAAACTTGGTCTGCCTGTCAGGGTTGGTTCCAATTCTTCTGTTGAGGAAATGGATGCCAAGTTCATTGCAACCAACCTGACACCGTATTTTGAAGGTCGTATTCATTCTGCACGGGATATGGGAATCCCCAAACCGCGGCCGGATGTTTACTTGCATGCGGCAAAGGAAGAACAGGTTGCTCCTGCAAACTGTGTTGTTCTGGAAGACAGTAATACAGGAGCACGGGCGGCAATTGATGCCGGGATGATGTGCGTTCTACTGCGCAAGGCAGGTGAAGACGTGCCTGACTGGCCAAATCTGGTTGTTATTCATCATCTTTGTGAATTTGCACCCCTTCTGAAAGAAGCCTTGAAGGCGCAGGGACGTCTGGCATGACAATTGAAGCCTTCCTGCCCTGGACACGCTGGTTTCTGGCGTTTCACGTCATGTCTGTCATGGCGTGGATGGCGGGGATGTTCTATCTGCCTCGGTTGTTTGTGTATCATTGTCAGGTGCAGATTGGATCGGAAGAAAGTGCGCGGTTCAAGATCATGGAACGCAGGCTTCTGCGGGCCATTATCAATCCTGCCATGATATCCAGCCTGCTTTTTGGTATTCTTCTTGTGCTTACGCCAGGGGCCGTTGATTGGCATGCCGGGTGGTGGCACTGCAAAATGGCTGCCTTATTGGGCATGTTTGCGTTTCATGGATTTTGTGCACGGTGGCGGAAAGATTTTGAAAAAGATCAGAACCGTCACCCTGAACGATATTACCGTATTGCCAATGAAGTGCCGACAGTTCTGATGATGATTATTGTGATCATGGTCATTGTAAGACCATTCTAAAAAACTGTTTTATGGTCTGCCTTTTTCAATAAGAAACATTCTGCACCTTCCAGGCCGGAACTATGGTCCGGAAGGTGTTTTCTGAAATACAAAATTATAAAAAATCCTTATTATATCAGGTTCTGTGCACGCAGCATGCCAAAGGCGGCAAGGCTGACCATGCAGGTGATCTCGTTTTTACGGATCATCTCTTCAACGTCTTCCAGCAATAGCGTGTGGCATGTCATGTCCTGCTCCGTGTCTTCCCGGTTTGTGGGGCCAGGGGTCAGATCCGTCGCCAGATAGACGTGCCCTTTCTGGGTGGAATACCCTGCTCCCTGATACACTTCTCCAGCGTGATGCATGGTGCGGGCAATCAGGCCTGTTTCTTCGCGTAGTTCCCCTGCCGCAACATCTGCGGGCGAGGCATCAGGGCGGGACTCCCACATGCCCATGGGTAATTCCCATAACCGTTTGCCAATAGGGTAGCGATACTGGTTGACCAGGGTAACCGTGGGTTTTCCATCGTCCGTACGGCCAAGGGGCAGTATCACAACAAATTGACCACGTTCAACCACGCCATATAGCCCGTCTTTCCCGTTTGGGCGGCGGATAATGTCTTCCCTTACGCGGGTCCATGGGTTTTCATAAGCAATGCGGGATGAGAGGACGAGGTATCCGCCTGCATCGGGGGATGACGTGGTCATGACGCGTAGTTCCATCTTCCGGTATCTGGAAGAGCATATTTTACAGGACTCTTTCTCAAAAAGCACTTCCGGGCTTTTCTGGCATCTGCGGACGGAGTGTGTGAAGAAACAGAAAAAGCGGATTGTTTAAGGGTTTTATCATGTCTGTCACGGCTGTACGTTCGCCCTCCGTCCTTATGACCATTCTGGCGGTCGTGCTTTTTACGTTGCTTTGTTACACGGTCATTGGCCTGCAAATGGCTGTTGTGCCGTTGTTTGTGCGTGAAAAGCTGGGCTTCAGTTCAGCCATGGCAGGCTTTGCTGTTTCTGTTCAGTATCTGGCCACTTTTGCTACCCGCGCCTCGGCCGGGCGCAGGATTGACACCATAGGCCCCAAGAAAGTTGTGCTGGTCGGGTTGGCGGCAGGTGTGCTTTCCGGTGTCATGTTGGCTATGGCAGGTGTTTTGGCCAGTGTGCCCATGCTTTCCCTGCTTCTGGTGATTGTGGGGCGTATTGTTCTGGGGTTTGCAGAAAGTTGGGTCGCCACGGCTGCTATTGTCTGGAATATCAGACGGGTAGGTGTGGCAAATACTGCTCAGGTAATTTCCTGGAATGGAATCTGTTCCTATGGAGGCATTGCGCTAGGCGCTCCGATTGCCACACTTCTTTACCATGCAACAACTTTACCGGCTTTTGGCGGTTTTTTTGGGGTGGGGCTGCTTTCAGCCATGCTGATGGGCATAGGTCTGCCTCTGGCGAATCGTCAGCCAGCAGTTGATCCGCTTCCTGCCACAAAGCAGCACTCCTTTTTCAATATTCTCTCTCGTGTCATGCCGTATGGTCTGGCGCTTGCGGCAGGATCAATCGGGTTTGGGGCAATTTCAGCATTGCTGGCGCTTTATTTTGCAGATCAGCATTGGAATGGTGCAGCCATTGGGCTGTCTTTGTTTGGCTCGGTTTTTGTGCTGACCCGCTTTGCCTTCACATCACAGATTGCAAAGCGGGGGGGCATGAGCGTTGCCCTGTTTTCCCTGCTGGTTGAAGCTCTTGGCCTGAGTGTTCTGGCATGGGGCAATTCTCCGCTCTGGGCGAATGTGGGGGCTGCTCTTTCCGGGGCTGGGTTCTCGCTTCTGTTTCCTGCTCTTGGGGTGGGTGCGGTGGAACAGGTTGGGCCCGAGAACAGAGGAGGGGCCATTGGTGCGTTTTCTGTTTTTCTGGATATTGCCATTGGTATTTCCGGCCCGCTTCTGGGCCTGATCATACCGTTGTGGGGGTATGGCGTGCTGTTTCAGATAACGGCGCTGTGCTGCCTGCTGGGGGTTGTTTTGTGCATGGTGGTGAAAAGCCACCAGCGGCATCATACGGCTGGCGTTTCGTGAACAGGCATGAGACAGTAATGCATCATTTTTGCCAGAGGAGAAAAAGCTGATGCCTGTGACGCTGAGTGCTGTTGCTGTGTTTTGTGGATCCCGTTTTGGAAATAATCCGCTTTATCGGCAGGCAGCCCAGAAAACCGGACAGGTGTTGGCAGAGCAGGGCATCAGGCTGATATATGGCGGTGGAGCTCATGGCCTGATGGGTGTGGTGGCAGATGCCGCCTTAACGGCTGGCGGGGCTGTAACCGGGGTTATTCCGGATTTTCTGGAAACGCGTGAAAAAATGCATGAAGGCGTTGCAGAACTGATTGTTGTGGACTCCATGCATGCGCGGAAGCAGATCATGTTTGCACGTGCGGATGCGTTCTGGATCCTGCCCGGTGGATTTGGCACGTTTGATGAAATGATGGAAATCCTGACATGGAAGCAGCTTGGCCAGCATGGGAAACCAATCATTCTGGTCAATGTGGAGCACTGGGCTGACCATGTGATTGCCATGCTGGATGCTGCCGTAGCGCAAGGCTTTGCGGAACCTGTCTCCCGCGCCATGATTCATACGGTTCCTGATATTGAGACCGCTCTGGCCTTTTCTCAGCCACAGATTGCGCAGCAGAAAGTGCCTGCCGGGCAGCTTTAAAGCACGATAAAACGGGGCAGAAATGCGATTCCGTGCGTTTCTGCTCTTGCTAAACCGGCACGAGAGCGGTATAGCCCCGTGCAGGTCATCGGAGTGTAGCTCAGCCTGGTAGAGCACTGTGTTCGGGACGCAGGGGCCGGAGGTTCGAATCCTCTTACTCCGACCAGACTTTTCCCACCAAAATAGTAAATAACCCTTCAACTCCTTTCCGGAGAGTTGGGCTATAATAATGTCATCGCATAGCTGCTATAAAAGCAGGTGGGTGGCATGGTTTCCTTCCTGAAATGGTACCATAAATTTTAGATACTGCTTGGAAATGCGTATCTGACAGGATGTGGTTAAGGCGCTGGCAACAGATCAAATCTTAGGGTTTGGCGTTGATATGTCCCGTTAGAGACTCATGGTACGCTGTTGCGGTTAGCAATTTCTCTGCCTGATATCTTGTCCATCTCTTACATGTTCGTGTCTTTGGACGCCATGAGATTGCCGTATAGAGGCATGTAAGGTGAATGTTTGTTGCAGATCGTGTTAGTATTTCATGCAGCAGAGCCGAATTGGGGATGGAAACGCGGCATCTGATGCCCCATCTTATAATGAGAACCCACAACGGCTTCGGTTGAGAAAGCGGAGCCCCATGGAATTGGATATCTACCCTGCGGGGAGAGGATCATGAAAAAACAAGCATCATTCAAATATGGTCTGGCGGTTTGCCTTTCTCTGGCAACCGGATTGGCTCCTGTGGCGCAGGCTCTGGCGCGTCCGGGCGGTGGTGGTGGGCCGGGAGGCGGCGGTTTTCATGGTGGCGGCCCCGGTGGGGGAGGATTCCGTGGCGGTGGCGGCATGGGGCCCGGTGGCGGTTTTAGAGGCGGCGGTATGGGCGGCGGTTTTCGCCCCGGTGGTCCTGGCTTTGGTGGTCCGGGGCGTGGCGGCTTTCGCGGTGGCCCGGGCTTTGGCGGGCCAGGAAGATTTTACGGCGGCGGCATGGGCTGGCGCGGCGGTTGGGGCGGTGGCCCCAGA
>NZ_LHZU01000102.1 GCF_001580995.1 Acetobacter senegalensis | reverse complement strand
GTTGCGGTTGCGGTTGCGGTTGCGGTTGCGGTTGCGGTTGCAGAGCGTGGAGGCAGCTTTCAGAAAAGCCGCCCCCTTTCGGTCCTGCTGCTTAGCGCAGGGCGGCGATGCCTGTCAGTTCCACGCGCCATGCGGGGTTGGCCAGTTTGGCTTCCACAGTTGCGCGGGCCGGTTTGTTGTTGCGGTCAAGCCATGCATCCCAGGCGCGGTTCATGGCGGCCATATCGCTCATGTCAGCCAGAAAGATCTGAACAGAAAGCAGGCGGCTTTTATCCGTGCCAGCCTTGGCCAGCAGGGCGTCCACCTGCCGCAGAATATCGGCCATCTGGCCTTCGGCATCCAGCGAGGCATCATCGGCTACCTGTCCGGCCAGATGCACAAGGCCGTTGTAAATAACGGCACCCGTCAGGCGTTCTTCGGGCTCAAGGCGTGTAATGGTCATGAATAAGGGCTTTCTTGGTGGGGTTTGGGGTGGCTGGAACAGAATTGGCTCAGCACAGGGGCATGTTATCAATCAGCCGCACATCGCCAAGGCTTGCAGCCACAAACAGGCGCGCAGAAGGGTCTGATGGCTGTGTGGCCTGTAGATTTTTACTGGAGCGCAGTTCAAGGTAATGCACCGTGAAGCCTGTTTCTTCCAGATCCTGCCAGCAGGTTTTCAGGCAGGTTTCCGAATTTTTCCCTGCCTTCAGTTCTGCAATGCATGTGTGCAGGCTGGCGGGCAGGTGGGCGGCGCGGGCCCGCTGAACAGGCGTTAGCCGCCTGTTGCGGGACGAAAGAGCAAGCTGGTCAGCCTCACGCACGGTGGGCACGGGCAGAATGGAGACAGGCAGATCCAGATCCTGCACCAGACGGCGCACAATGCAGAGCTGCTGAAAATCTTTTTCGCCAAAAGCGGCGATATCTGCACGGGTTTGCATGAACAGTTTGGTGACAATGGTGGCTACGCCATCAAAATGGCCTGGCCGGTCCCCCCCACACAGCATGGCGTCCAGCCCGGAAACAACCACGCGGGTTGAAAAGCCGGGGGCGTAAATCTGTGTCTCGTCTGGCGCGTAGAGTATATCCACGCCCCCCGTTTCTTCCAGCAATGCAGCATCAGCCTCCAACCCACGGGGGTAGAGGTGAAAATCATCCGGGTTGTTGAACTGGATGGGGTTTACAAAAATGGTCACAATACGCCGGGTGGCCTTGCCATCCAGCGCCTTGACCAAGGCAAGATGGCCCGCATGCAGGGAGCCCATGGTGGGCACCACGCCAATGGTTTCGCCCGCACGGTGCCATTGTGTGACAATATCAGCCAGTTCCTGTCTGGTTTTGACAAGCTTCATTAATGCGTCCTGATGAACAAAAGAAAAAGGCCGCCACGGGGCAGGATGGCGTGCTTTCCATACCCCGTGTTGGCCCGCAATGCGTGCGTTTTACGGCTTTTCTGTAAAAGGCGCCAGAAGCAGGCGGTCGGCAGGGCTCAGGCGGGCAGCAGCAGTGCTGGCCTGATGCCAGTAAGGATAAAGCAGCGGCGGTTTGCTGGCTTCATCCAGCCGCTTGATCTGATCTTCAGAAAGCGTGAGGCTGGCAGCTTTCAGGTTATCTGCAAGCTGTTCATCCGTGCGGGCGCCAATAACCACGGATGTTATGGCCGGGCGATGCATGGTCCAGGCCAGTGCCACCTGCGCGGCGGAAACACCCAGTTCTTCCCCCACAGCCACCAGCACTTCTACAATATCAAACAGCTTTTCCTTGTCATGCACCGGGGGTTCGCCCCAGTTTTCAAGCTGCCGCCCTTCTGGCATGGGCTTGTTGCGCCGATATTTGCCCGAGAGAAGCCCCCCGGCCAGCGGGCTCCAGACCTGCACGCCAATGGATTTATCCACCGCTATGGGCAGCAGTTCATACTCAGCTTCACGCGCTTGCAGGGTATAGTGAATCTGCTGGGCCACCGGGGCGATCAGGCGGTTCTGCTCAGCAATGGAGAGCGCCTTCATCAGATGCCAGCCGGAGAAGTTTGAAACACCAGCGTAGCGGATCTTGCCAGCTTTTGTTAGCGTATCCAGCGCTTCCAGCGTTTCGTCCAGCGGGGTGATGCCATCCCACTCATGCAGGTAGTAGAGATCAATGTGATCACGCCCCAGCCGTTTCAGGCTGGCTTCACAGGCGGCAATCAGATGATAGCGGGAGGAACCCTCTCCATTCGGTCCATCATCGGTGCGGAAGCGGGCCTTGGTGGTTACCAGCGCTTCCTTGGTGCGGCCCTTGAGCGCCTGCCCCAGAATGGTTTCTGATTCGCCCGAGGAATAGATGTCCGCCGTATCAAACATGTTGATCCCGGCATCCAGACATTGGTCAATCTGGCGGGAGGCACCTTTTACATCGGTGTTGCCGGTCTTGGCGAAGGCCCCTTTTCCGCCAAAGGTCATGGTTCCCAGTGTGAAGGCGGACACAAGCAGACCGGAACGGCCTAGCTGACGATATTGCACGTTTTTGTACTCCGTCACGTTTTTGTAAGCCTATACCCTTGGGGAGGGGGCGTGCCATGGCAAGGGCAGGACAGCGTAACACACGGGTTTTTGAGCCTGATGAATGGCTGCTCCGCAGAGCTTGCAAGGGCGGGAGAAAGTGGGCTGGCTCTGTTTTCTGTGGCCGCTGTGTCAGCCCGCACGGTCACGGAGGACTATAAGCGGGCGATGCCGCGCCGGGAGGAGAAGCGCATGGGGAATGGCGCAGGTATCTCCCCTTCAGCGTGGTTTCCGCACGCATAAAAAAGAGGGCGCATGGGGTGCCAAATAGGGGCCTGCAAGAGGTGAGATTTCGGGCGGGCTGTGGTAGGACCAAAGGATGTCTTACGCTGATTTTGTCCATCTCCGTGTTCATTCCGCTTACTCCCTCAGTCAGGGGGCCATTCGTGTGCCAGAACTGGCGGGGATGGCGAAAGACATGCAGATGCCCGCCGTGGCTATTACGGATTCGGGCAATCTGTTCGGGGCGTTGGAATTTTCGCAGTACTGCACCAAATCCGGCATACAGCCCATTATTGGCTGTCAGGTTGGTCTGCCATCCCGAAATGACAAACCCGGCAGCCCGGCGGAGCCCATTGTGCTTCTGGCCCAGAACGAGGTGGGGCTGACCAACCTTCAGTTTCTCTCCTCCGAAGGGTTCAAGGAATCTGATCCGTCTGACCCGACTGTGCAGTTGGAGACACTTTTCGAGAAATCGGAAGGGCTGATGCTGTTTACGGGCGGCACACGGGGGCCGCTGTTCCAGATGCTGGCGGAAGGGCAGAAGGAAGAGGCCGAACGCTGGCTGGCGCAGATGCATGAAGCGTTTGATGATCGGCTGATTGTGGAACTGCACCGCCACAATCTTGCTATTGAAAAGGCCGTGGAGCCCGGCGTTCTGGCTCTGGCCAATCAGTTTGGCCTGCCGCTGGTGGCGACCAACGAATGTTTCTTCCCCAAGCCGGAAATGTATGAAGCCCATGATGCGCTGATCTGTATTGCGCAGGGCCGCACCATGGCCGAGCGTGACCGCTGGCGCGTGACGCCGGAGCATTGGTTCAAGCCGCCTGCCGTCATGCGGGAACTGTTTGCCGATCTGCCGGATGCCTGTGACAACACGCTGGAAATTGCCCGCCGCTGCGCCGTGAAGGTGGAAACGCGCAAGCCGCTGCTGCCTATCTGCCCCAAGGTGCGTGAAGGGGCTACGGAAGATGAAACCCTGCGCGCCATGGCGTGGGAAGGGCTGGAAAAACGCCTTGCGGGCATGAACGTGGATGAGGAAACCCGCAAGAAATATAGCGATCGTCTGGCGTTTGAGCTGGATATTATCTCCAAGATGGGGTTCCCCGGTTACTTCATGATCGTTGCGGACTTCATTCAGTGGGGGAAGGCGCATGATATCCCGGTGGGGCCGGGGCGTGGGTCGGGTGCAGGTTCTCTGGCCGCATGGGCGTTGACCATCACAGATATTGATCCGCTGCCGTTCAATCTGCTGTTCGAACGGTTTCTGAATCCTGAACGTGTGTCCATGCCTGACTTTGATATCGACTTCTGTCAGGACCGGCGAGACGAGGTGATAGCCTATGTGCGGCGTGAATACGGGGCGGACCGTGTGGCGCAGATCATCACGTTCGGAAAATTGCAGGCCCGTGCTGCGGTGCGTGACGTGGGGCGTGTGCTGGGGCTGCCATATGGCATGGTCAACCGCGTTGCGGAACTGATTCCCAACAACCCCGCCAAACCTGTTACCCTGAAGGAAGCCATAGCGGGCGAGCCCAAATTGCAGGAGATGCGTGAAAGCGATGAATCGCTGCGCAGGCTTCTGGAAATTGGCCAGCAGATTGAAGGGCTTTTCCGCCACGCCAGTACACACGCCGCAGGTGTTGTGATTGGTGACCGCCCACTGGTGGAACTGGTGCCACTCTACCGAGACCCGAAGAGTGACATGCTGGTTACCCAGTATAACATGAAGTTTGTTGAACAGGCCGGGCTGGTCAAGTTCGACTTTCTGGGCCTGACAACCCTGACCATTTTGCAAAGGGGCGTTGGTTTCCTCAAGAAAATGGGCATTGAGGTTGATCTCAGCCGCATTCCGCTGAATGACCCTGCAACGTATGAAATGCTCAGCAAGGGTGACACCGCAGGCGTGTTCCAGTTTGAAGGCGCGGGTATGCGCGACGTTCTCAAACAGATGCGTCCTACCCGGCTGGAAGACCTGATTGCCGCCGTGGCGCTGTATCGTCCGGGGCCGATGGCGAACATTCCCGATTACTGCCGCCGGAAACATGGGGAGGCGTGGGAGCCCCCGCATGAGGAAATCCGCGATATTCTTGAAGAGACCTATGGCATTATGGTCTATCAGGAACAGGTGATGCAGATTGCCCAGAAAATGGCGGGCTACAGCCTTGGCGGTGCTGACCTTCTGCGCCGCGCCATGGGTAAGAAGATCCGTGCGGAAATGGATACGCAGCGCGAGATCTTTACAGAAGGGGCCGTAAAACGCGGCATTGACCGTGACAAAGCCGTTGAGGTGTTTGACCTCATGGCAAAATTTGCTGACTACGGCTTTAACAAATCACATGCGGCAGCATACGCGCTTGTTTCCTACCAAACAGCGTGGATGAAGGCTAACCACCCTGTTGCCTTCCTTGCTGGCTGTATGTCCCTTGCGCGGGAACGCACGGAAAAACTGGCGGCCCTGCGGCAGGAAGCCGAGCGCATGGGCATCAAGGTGCTGCCGCCGGATGTCAATAAATCGGAAGCCGATTTCTCGGTTGAGACATTGCCTGATGGTACCAACGGTATTCGCTACGCGCTGGCTGCCATCAAGAAGGTGGGGTTTAGCGCTATGGAGGCGCTTGTTGCCGCACGGGGCAACAAACCGTTCAAGGACATAACGGATTTTGCCACACGGGTGGACCCGAAGCAGATCAACCGCATGCAGATGGAAAATCTGGCCAAAGCGGGGGCCTTTGAGTGTCTGGATAAAAACCGGGCGCGTGTGTACCGCTCTGCTGATACCATTTTGCGGCGGGCGCAAAGTCAGGCGCAGGAAGCGGCGTCCGGCCAGATTGGCCTGTTTGGCGGCGGTGGGGACGTGGAGCCCCTGCGCATGGTGGATGGTTCCGACTGGCCGGAGTTTGAACGGCTGGCCATGGAAGCGGAAGCCATTGGCTTTCACATGACAGCCCACCCGCTAGACGCCTATGGCCCGGTTCTGCGCCGGTTGGGGGCAACAAAATCGTCAGCTCTTCTGTCTGCGGCGGAGGCCGGGGTAGGGCGTGTCAGCATTGCCGGATGTGTGGTGGACAAGAAAGAACGCCCCACGCGTACAGGCAACAAGATGGCATGGGTGCGCCTGTCTGATGCTTCCGGCGGGTGTGAAGTGACCGTGTTTTCTGAAGTGCTCAGTCGGGTGCGGGAAAGTCTAGTGCCGGGCACGGCGGTTCTGGTCAAAGCGGATCTGAAACTGGAAGGCGAAGCCCTGCGCATTACGGCCAGTGATATTATGGAACTGGAGCAGGCCGCGGCACAGGGTGCAAGCGAAATGCGCGTGTGGGTGGAGCGGGAAGATGCGCTGGCCCAACTGAGCGCCCTGCTGAACGAACAGCGCGGTGGCCCCGGCCGCATTGTGTTGATGCCGGGACTGGATGAAACCTGTGATGTGGAAGTGCGCTTGAAAGGTGGCTACCGCGTGACCCCTCTGCTTGGCCAAAAACTGAAGACGCTACCGGGTATTTCCCGTGTCGAGCAGGTGTGACGCCAGACAGAAAAATGGGGTCGGGGCTCTCTGTTTATAGCGCGGCGTGTTGGGCGAACGCACCACGCCTTTCAGGTGAGAGAACAGGCGCGAAAGACAGCGAGCCTGCGGCAGAGAGGACCGAACGTTGATCTCCTCCTCAGGCGCTTTTTATGATTTTTCGCACAGGAGCCCGAAGACAGCATGAAGAGCGTGCGTGTATGGGCGCGTGAAGTGCCATGGCGGGAGCCGGAAACGGTTTTCGCCGCATGGGGAGAGGCTCCATGGTGCGCGTTTCTGGATAGCGGTGGTCCGGTGGTGGACAGAAGTCGCTGGCAGATTTTCTGCACGGCGCCACGCCATGTTCTGAGCGTGAAAAATGGTCTGATTATTCAGGATGCCGAACCTGCTGTTCCCTTTACACCCTCCGATCTCTTCGCCCGGCTGAGGCGCATCATGCCTGCCGCCATGCGGGTGGACAACGAAACGGGCACTTATGCCCTGCCGTTTCATGGCGGATGGATTGGTTTTGCAGGGTATGGGCTAGGGCAGGTTCTGGAACAGATCAGGGTGGATGATCCTGTTTCAGATGAACCGGATTTTGCCGCCGGGTTTTATGATCACGCATTTCTGTGGGATCGTCTTGAAAGACGCGCCTTTATTACCGGGTTATTCACCAATGAAACGGAGGGCGCTCCAGCCTCCGAACCATGGCGGGCGCATGTAACAGCCTGGCATGCTCTGCCTGCGGTTTCTGCTGCCCGTGCGCCGTTGCCAGCCGTCACGTTTGTGCCGGATCAGCCACGAGAGTCCTATTGCGCGGCGGTGGCGCGGGCGCGGGATTACATTGCGGCAGGTGATATTTTTCAGGTGAACATCACAGGCCGATATGGCAGCCATTTTCCAGAAGATTTTTCAAATGTGGCGCTTTATCTGGCGCTGCGTCAGCATGCTCCGGCACCTTTTGGGGCGTATCTTGGGTGCGGGGGTGGCTATGCGCTGCATTCCACATCGCCAGAGCAGTTTTTGCAGGTGAACGCGCAACGGGGCGTTTCGTCCCGCCCTATCAAGGGCACGGCCCCACGCGGGCGCACGCCAGAGGAGGACAGCGCTTTTGCCGCCGCTCTGGCGCAGGATGAAAAAGAGCGTGCTGAGAACCTGATGATTGTGGATCTGATGCGTCATGATATCGGGCGGGTGGCGCGGGTAGGGAGCATGAGCGTGCCGGAGTTTCTGGCGGTGGAACGCTTTGCCCATGTGCATCATCTGGTGTCTGAAGTGCGGGGGGAGTTGGCCGCGGGGCGGGATGTGTTTGATCTGCTGCAAGCCACCCTGCCGCCGGGGTCTGTGACCGGCGCGCCCAAACATAGAGCCATGGAAATTATAGAAGAACTGGAAGCCTCTCCACGTGGAGCATATTGCGGCAGCGTGTTCTGCATCGGGGTGGAGGGCAGGATGGAAAGTTCCGTCATTATCCGCACGGTTACGCGCGTGGCAGACCGCCTGATGCTGGCATCGGGTGGGGGGATTACCATTCTTTCCGATCCTGAAAAGGAATATGAGGAAATGCGCTTGAAGTTGGCTCCCTTCTTTTCCTTGTTTGGTGGTGCGGCATGACGTTTGTCTGGCTGAACGGGCAGGTGTGTGAGGCCGCGCAGGCCCATGTGAGTCTGGCGGACAGAGGGCTGACGCTGGGAGACGGCCTGTTTGAAACAATACGTGTCAAGAACGGAAACCTTCTGCATCTGGACAGGCACATGCAGCGTCTGCAGGAGGGAAGTGCCGTGCTGGCTCTGCCCGTCCCTTCAGGCGAGGAGGTCGCGCAGGCTGCAAAAGCGCTTCTGGCAGCAACACGGCTGCAAAACGGCTCAGCACGCCTTACGGTGACACGGGGCGTAGGGCCGCGTGGCCTTGCCCCACCGCAGGATGTTCGGCCGACTGTTTTCATGACCGTTGCAGCAGGTACAGCGCGTGTCGCGTCCGTCTCGGTCATGACCAGCCAGTTGGTGCGGCGGGATGAGCAATCTCCGTTGAGCCGTATCAAAAGTCTGAATTATCTGCCCAATATTCTGGCACGGCAGGAGGCAGAACGGGCCGGGTATGAGGACGCGTTGCTTCTGAACGTGCAGGGGCGCGTGGCGGAAACCACCGTCAGCACGTTGGTGCTTCAGGAACAGGAAAAATTTGTCACGCCGTCTGTGGCGGAGGGGGCGTTGCCGGGGGTAGCGCGCGGCGTGCTGTTACAGACGGGCCTGATGACGGAAGAAAAGGTGGAGCAAGCACGTTTGCAGCAGGCGACCGCACTCTATCTGGTTAATAGTCTGGGGCTGCGGGTGGTTTCTTTGCTCAATGGGCAAGAAATGGCGCGCTGTTCTTCTGGTTTGCGCACATTATGCGCAGCGCTGGATGTGGCTCAGGATTGATACAAGGGTACGGAGTGGTTCCGTTGCAAGCCGAGAGTCAAAGGGCATGATCCTGTTTGCGACAATGGCCTTGGATGCTGAGGATTTTTAAACCATGCTTTCAGGAGAAAACATCTTTTCAAAGGAACTTCTGTAAAACTGGTCAGTTAGGTCAGGAGAGTTGTCTATTATAACAGCAGCACAGAGAGACCAACCATGGCTATCCGCTTACATTCGCTTCTGCTGGGAGCAGCGCTTATTACAGCCCCGGCATTTGCTCTGGCCCAGGACGACAGCAGCAAGCCGCCTACGGCTGATTCCGCAGCTTCACAGGTTGGCAAACCGCCTCCGGCAGCGGTGGATAAAAACGGCAAACGGATTGATCCTTCCAAAAAACTCTGGACCAACCCGCGCACGGAGGCCGAACAGCCGGGCACCCAGCCTCCGCCCAATGACAAACCTGCGGGCACAACGGAAAGCAACAAGCAATCCACCACGCCACCGCACGCCTATCAGCCCGGCAAGTATCAGAACGGCAAATATAGCCGCCAGCGGCCAACGCCCCCACATACCGAAACTCAGCCACAGAACTGAGGGCACGCTCCACTGTTAAGGAGGGGGGGTAGGCTTCTTTTGGAAGCTGTTCCCACCTGCGGGCGGAGTTTCGAGTGTTTCCCGTATTTCCTGCCAGACAGGCTGCCGTTTCCGTTCTGCATATGGGCTTGCCCTGCGGGACGGCAAGGCAGCTTTTTTGCGTGACGTGATAGGCACGCCTCTTCTTCATGGGCTAATCTGGCATGCAGAGGCCGGGGTTGTATGATGGCAACCACAGGCTCAATCGTAACATGCAGGAATTGTGTGAGGTTGTGTTCGCACCGAACAGCAGCCTCTGGTCATGGGAAAGGACGGGCACGCCATGCTGGTGGAAGCTTCTCGGAGTGAAACGGCTCAACAGGCTGAAGCGCCGGAATATGATCTTCGGCAGATCGATAGTAATCCGAATTTCTGGTACCCGGTGGCGTGGGCGCACAAGGTGCGTCCGGGCAAGGCTTTTCCCACCCGCTATGCTGGCCACCCCATTGCGCTGATCCGCCCGGAAAAAGGGCCGGTTTATGCACTGGAAGACCGTTGCGCGCATCGTCAGGTACCCTTGAGCAAAGGGCTGGTGGAAGGCGACTGCATCAAGTGCTGTTATCATGGCTGGGCGTTTGACCGCGCAGGCAAATGCGTGACCGTGCCATACCTGAACCGTTCGGATGTGGGGCGGCCCGTGCGGGCGTATCCGTGCCGGGAAAAGGCGGGCCTGATTTTCATTTTCCCCGGAGATCCCGCTCTGGCCGAGACTGTGCCGGTGCCGGATATCGCGCAGGTAGGGAATCCGGAATACAAGACGCGCCAGTTCGGCCCGCGTCTGAAATGCCACTACACCTTCATGCATGAAAACCTGATGGACATGAATCATCAGTTTCTGCACCGCCGCCAGATGGGCTCCATCACGGCGCGTTTTCTGGGGCAGGACAAGGGCGAGAACTTTCTGGAAGCCCGTTACAGCTTTGCCCGCAAGGGCGGCAACCAGCCGCTGGCCGAAGCCCTGATTTTTGGCAAGCACCACGATCTGGAGGGGCGGGAGCAGCCGGTGGAGGAAGTGGTGTCCATCCGCACCACCTACCCGTATCAGACCCTGAAAATTCATGACAAGGACGGCGATCTGATCATGGATCTATGGGCCTGTTACGTGCCGCTGGGGTCTGACCAGCAGGGCACGCAGGCGTTTGGTCTGTTGTCTGTCAAGAAACCCAAATGGGGTTTTCTGCTTGATCTGGCATGGCCCGCGCTGGGGCTGTTCACGCACCGTATCTTTGAAGAAGACCGCGAGATTGTGGAGCTTGAGCAGAAAGCATGGCGTGAACTGGGTGGGGACCACAATGTGGAAGTGTTCCCCATTGTTAAGGCGCTGCGGGCTCTGCTGGCCCGTGGGGGCGTGCCCAACAAGGCAGCCAGACCGCTGAAAAAGGGCTGAAAACACACTTTTTGCCTTGCATGGGCCAGCGAAAACCGCCATATCGGCATCGCTTGGCCCAGGCCGGGACGACGCACGCGAAGCCTTCACCCTCTGGTGTCCTGTTCACGCAGGGCAGTGCTTCGCGGAGGATTAACCAGAATGGTAGGAAAAACGCCCCATGGCGATGCCTGATTTCACACTCCGTCAGCTTCTGGAAGCTGGCGTTCACTTTGGTCACCACACCCGCCGGTGGAACCCGCGCATGGAGCCGTATCTGTTCGGCGTGCGCAACCAGGTTCACATCATTGACCTGCAGCAGACCGTTGGCCTGCTTGACCGCGCCCTGCAGGCAATCCGCAACACTGTTGCCGGTGGTGGCCGCGTTCTGTTTGTTGGCACCAAGCGCGCCGCAGCTGAACCGATTGCTGAAGCCGCCAAGCGGTGTGGCCAGTATTATGTGAACCACCGTTGGCTGGGCGGTATGCTCACCAACTGGAAGACCATCACAGGTTCCATCAAGCGTCTGCGCCAGATTGAAGAAATGCTGGACGGCGGCACGGCCGGTCTGACCAAGAAAGAAATTCTTGATATGACCCGCGACCGCGACAAGCTGGAACGCTCCCTGGGTGGTATCAAGGAAATGGGCGGCCTGCCCGATATCCTGTTCATCATCGACACCAACAAGGAAAAGCTGGCTGTTGAAGAAGCCAACAAGCTGGGTATTCCGGTTGTGGCCATTCTGGACAGCAACTCTGATCCGAAGGGCGTGACCTTCCCGATTCCGGGGAATGATGACGCCATCCGCGCGATCTCCCTGTACTGTGATCTGGTGTCCTCCGCTGTTCTGGACGGGATTTCCGCTGAACTCGGCGCTTCTGGCCAGGATTTCGGTGCTGCTGAAGAGCTGCCGATTGATCCGGCTCTGGAAACGGAAGCAGCTCCTGCTGCTGAAGCTCCGGCTCCGGCTGCAAACTGAAGTTGACTGACAGGCGGGCCTTTTGCCCGCCTGTTTCAGATGAGATGGGTGCCTGCGCGCAGGCACAAACAGCCCGGTGCGCGCCCCTACACGGGCGCGTTCCGGTTTTTAAGGAGTGACAGATATGGCGGCTATTACCGCTGCACTGGTGAAGGAACTGCGCGAAAAGACCGGCGCAGGCATGATGGACTGCAAAAAAGCGCTGAACGAAGCCAATGGTGAAATTGAAGGCGCCATTGACTGGCTGCGCACCAAAGGTCTGGCTGCTGCTGCCAAGAAGTCCGGCCGTACCGCTGCTGAAGGTCTGGTAGGCGTTGCGTCTGAAGACAAGAAAGCCTCCATGGTTGAGGTGAACGCCGAAACCGACTTTGTGGCCCGTAACGAAGCCTTCCAGAACTTTGTGGAAAGCGTTGCCAAGGTTGCCCTGAAGGTTGGCGAAGATCTGGAAGCCATCAAGGCCGCTACACTGGAAACCGGCCGCACGGTTGCTGATGAACTGACGCACCTGATTGCCACCATTGGCGAAAACATGTCCCTGCGTCGCGCCCGTGTGTTCACGGTGCCGTCTGGCGTTGTGGCAACCTATGTGCACGGCGCGCTGCGTCCGGGCCTGGGCAAGATTGGTGTTCTGGCTGCCATTGAAGCCCCCACGGCTGATGATGCCATTGAACAGCTTGGCCGTCAGGTTGGCATGCATGTTGCTGCTACCCGTCCGTCCTCTCTGGATGTGACCAGCCTGGACCCGGAAGAAGTTGAGCGTGAACGCGCTGTTCTGGTTGAACAGGCTCGCGCTTCTGGTAAGCCGGAAGCGATCATCGAAAAGATGATCGAAGGCCGTATCCGCAAGTTCTATGAAGAAGTTGTTCTTCTGGAACAGGTGTGGGTGCATGATGGCGAAACCCGCGTGAAGAACGTGCTGGAAAAAGCTGGCGTGAAGCTGGTTGGCTTTGACCGCTTCCAGCTGGGTGAAGGCATTGAAAAAGAAGCCGATGACTTTGCTGCTGAAGTAGCGAAAGTCTCTGGCGTCTGATTTCAGGCGAACCTGACTAATGCAACAGGGCGGGACTTCCCAGGATAGGGAGGCTCCCGCCCTTGTGCTTTCTGCCTTCCCGTTGGGGGAGGTCAACGCCCGCGTGCATGTGCTGACCGAAGAGAATGGTCTGGTGCATGGCGTGGCGTACGGCGCACGCTCCCGTGCAGGGAGTGCGCTGTGGCAACCGGGCAATGTGGTGAAAACCCGGTTTCAGACCCGCAGCGCAGGCACCATGCCCCGCCTGTCTGGCGAAATGCTGTACGGGTGTGGTTTTCGGCTGCTGGATGCGCCGCTGGCTTTGTCCATGATGCAGTCTGTGTGCGTTTTGGCTGATACGGCCCTGCCAGAAGGCGAGCCTTGCCCGGTTCTGTTTGCCCATACTCTGAAATTGCTGACTTTTCTGGGAATGGACCCTGCCGTGTCCGAACAGGAAGGGTTGCCGCATGTTGTGCGGTGGGAACTGGCGCTTCTGGCCGATCTGGGGTTCGGGCTGGATCTCTCCCGTTGCGCGGTGACAGGGGCGACGGAGGGACTGGCCTATGTTTCCCCGCGCACGGGCAAGGCCGTGACGGAAGAGGGTGCCGGGGAGTGGAAAGACCGCCTGCTGCCGCTCCCGGCGTTTCTGCTGTCTGATGAAGAGACCGGCACGAAGCAGGACTGGTTGGCTGGCCTCCGTCTGACCAGTTATTTTTTGGCGCGGGACGCCTACGGGCAACGCCATAGACCCATGCCCGCAGCGCGGGAACGGCTGGAAGAGCGTGTGGCGCGTCTGGCCGATGCCGAAGAAAAGGCGGAGGCGCTTGTTGAGCATGATCAGCCGCCCGAAAAAAGTGCTGACCCTTCCGAGTGAGGGGAATGAAGATCACTCCCGCAGGGGAATAAGCCCCCGTTCTCTCATAACGCCTCCTTCAGCAGTTTCTGGATGTTAACTGATGAATGACTGCTCGTGCAGGAACTGTTCCGCCAGATGGGGCCATGTAAGGGTTGGGGTGCCGGGGCGGCCTAGCCCGAAGCCATGACCACCGGTGGCAAAAAGGTGCCGGGTGACAGGCACGGCATTCTGCTGACACGCTTGCTCTAACAGGGCTGTCTGGCCCGGGGCGGCAATCGGGTCATCCGCTGCTTGAACCAGAAAGAACGGCGGGCTGCCGTGCCGTATGTAAGGGGGAATGGACCATGCCCGCGCATCTGCCTGCGTTGGGTGCGGGCCGAGTAATGTGCGGCTTGTATGCGTATGGTTATATGGCGGTTCCAGAGAAATGATGGGATAGGCGAGGAGGGCCAGCGCTACCTTGACGGGGGCGGTGTCTGCGGTATCCGTGGGGGAGTAGGTCTGCCAATCAGGGCGGGTGGCGCATAACCCCAGCAAATGTCCTCCGGCAGAAAATCCCAGAATACCAATGCGGTCAGGGTCAATGCCATACTGGCGGGCATGGGTGCGGAGCAGCCGTATGGCGCGTTGGGCGTCCTGAAAGGGCGCGAGGGACGCCGCATGCCATCCTTCTTCTGGTAGCCGGTAAGTGAGCACCCCTACGGTTATGCCAAGTTTTTGCAGCCAGCGTGTGGCAGGCGTGGCTTCCTTGCGTTGCGTGATGTGCTGATATCCTCCCCCTGCCGCTACGATCATGGCCGCGCCATTGGGGCGGGCCGGACGGTAGATCTGAAGCACAGGGTCGGAAATGTCTGTCAGAGAGCCGGTGGGGGAAAGATGTGGCGTGTGATTGTCCGGGCCGCCTCCGCCGGGCGGTGTGGTGGGCCATAAGGGAAGCACCGTTGCATCGGGCAGGGAGAGAAGGGGGGGCGCAGGCGTTTCAGCCCGCGCGCGGCTTCTGGCGATCACGCAGGAGGCTGTGCCTGTCAGAACCGTTCTGCGCGTAAGCCGGGGCATGGGGTGTCCTCAAGAAAAAGCGGTGGGGAAGAAACCGGCGGCACAGGCCAAAGAAAGCCTATCACCTTTTCCGACTCTTTGCTGAGGGCTGGAACAAAAGGGCAAGCAACGCTATGTGTCCAGGCGGGCGAGAGCCTGCACAGTGTCCGGGGAGCAGGAAATGAGCGAGACGTTTGAAGGCCATGTGGAAGAGACCAAGCTGGCGGATGCGCTGAGCGAACGGTATCTGGCCTATGCGCTGTCCACTATCATGTCCCGCTCTCTGCCGGATGTGCGTGATGGGTTGAAGCCGGTGCACCGGCGGTTGGTGTATGCCATGCACCAGTTGAAGCTGGACCCCTCGGCGGGCTTCAAGAAGTGCGCCCGCGTGGTGGGGGATGTGATTGGTAAGTTCCACCCCCATGGCGATGCCTCTGTTTATGAAGCGCTCGTGCGTCTGGCGCAGGATTTTGCCGCCCGCTACCCGCTGGTGGAAGGTCAGGGCAATTTTGGCTCGATTGACGGCGATAACGCTGCGGCCATGCGATACACTGAGGCCCGGCTGACTGAAGTTGCCCGCGCGCTGCTGGATGGCATTGAAAACGATGCCGTGGATTTCCGCCCCACCTATGATGGAGAGGAGCAGGAGCCGGTTGTGCTTCCGGCGGCCTTCCCGAACCTGCTGGCCAATGGGGCATCCGGTATTGCGGTGGGTATGGCCACCAGTATTCCCCCGCACAACGCGGCGGAAGTGTGCGCTGCTGCTGCCTTGCTGGTACGCAAGCCCCAGAGCACCACGGAAGACCTGCTGAAGCTGATGCCGGGCCCGGATTTCCCCACCGGTGGTCTGATTGTTGAAGATTCCGACGCCATTCTGAAAGCCTATGAGACCGGGCGCGGCAGCTTCCGCATGCGTGCCCGCTGGGAAGTGGAGCAGGGCCGGTTTGGCACGTGGCAGATCATTGTTACGGAAATTCCGTATCAGGTGCAGAAATCACGCCTGATCGAGCAGGTGGCTGACCTGCTGGAGCAGAAAAAGCTGCCGCTGCTGGGGGATATCCGGGATGAAAGCACGGATGTGATCCGGCTGATTCTGGAGCCCAAAACCCGCGGGATCGAACCAGAAGTGCTGATGGAAACCATGTTCCGGGCCACGCAGCTTGAAAGCAGGTTTGGCCTGAACATGAACGTGCTGGGCGCAGACCGTGCCCCCGGTGTGCTGGGCCTGAAGGATGTGCTGCAGGCGTGGCTGGACCACCGGCACGAGGTTCTGGAACGTCGCACCCGCCACCGTCTGGACGCTGTGGAGCGGCGGCTGGAAATTCTCAGCGGCTTCCTGGCAGTGTATCTCAATCTGGATGAGGTGATCCGTATTATCCGGGAAGAGGATGACGCTAAGGCCTGTCTGATCAGCACGTTCACGCTTACGGATATGCAGGCCGAGGCGGTGCTCAACATGCGCCTGCGTAGCCTGCGCAAGCTGGAAGAGCTCGAAATCCGCAAGGAGTATGACAAGCTTTCCGCTGAGCGGGATGATCTACTCAAGCTGCTGGGTGATGAAAAACTGCGCTGGTCCCGCATTGGCCGCGAACTGGATGGCATGGTCAAACAGTTTGGGGCCGGTGCACTGGGGCAGCGCCGCAGCACGCTGCTGTCCGCGCCCAAGCCGGTTGATATCTCCGTGGTGGAAACGGTGGAGCGCGAACCCATTACCCTGATCCTGTCTCAGAAAGGGTGGGTGCGTGCTATCAAAGGGCATGCCATTGATCTGGAAAACCAGAAGTTCAAGGAAGGCGATGGTCTGAAACTGGCGGTGCCCTGCCAGACGACAGACAAACTGTGCTTCTTTGGCACGGACGGGCGGGCCTTTACCCTCAAGGGGGCGGATCTGCCGCGTGGCCGTGGTGATGGCCAGCCGGTGCGCCTGCTGTTTGATCTGGGTAATGATGAAGATCTGATAGCGGTTTTTGCAGTCAAGGAAGGGGCAAAACGGCTTGTGGCATCCAGCGCAGGGCGCGGCATGCTGGTGGAAGAAGACAGCATGGTGGCCGAAAAACGCTCTGGCCGTCAGGTGCTGAACCTGAAGGAAGGCGAATACGCCAAGATTTGCAGCCCGGCGGAGGGTGATCAGGTTGCTGTGTTAGGCGATAATCGCCGCTTCCTGATTTTCCCGGCTGAGCAGTTGCCCGTCATGGGCCGGGGGCTGGGCGTGGCGTTGCAGAAATATGCAGATGGCGGCCTGCGGCAGGCCATGGTGTTCTCCTCCACGGATGGGCTGCTCTGGCCCGGTGCCGTGCGCGTTCGCCAGTTTGCTGATTTGCAGGAATGGGTGGGCAAACGTGCTGCGGTAGGCAAAAACGCTCCCGCCTGGGCTCTGAAAAAGGCCTGAGCGGGTAAGGGGTATGGCAGAACAGTCATCCCCTGGTCGTGTTCCTCAGTGCAGTCTGAATAGTCAGCACATAAGGGCCAGATAGAACGTTTTGAAGCTGAAAAGCGGATGTCGAAGCGTGTGGGCCGCGCATCTGGACGACGATAGCCTTCACCGTGCGTTATAGCGGGGCGGAGATCCAACGCACGCAGCCGCTACGGTGCTGGCCGAGTGCGATTTAGGTGTTTCGCCCCGCAAAAATCTGTCCGGCTGACGCGACAGGTTTTTTTACACTCGTTTTATTCTGGTTCTCGTCGTTCTTCTGGCGGCGGGTTGTCCGGGTCAAGCGTGTGCCATGTGCCCTGACTGAGAATTTCGGCAGGGTGGTAGCGGGATTTGTAGGACATCTTCCGGCTTTTCTGCACCCAGTAGCCCAGATACAGATAAGGTAGTCCCAGCCGCTCCGTTTCACGGATCAGGGCCAGAATGGCAAAGCTGCCCAGGGAGCGGTGGGGTGCCGCGGGTTCATAAAAACTGTAAACGGCTGAAAGACCATCCTCTAGTTGGTCGACAAGGCTGACGGCCAGAAGCTGGCGGGTGGTATCCCGGAATTCCACCACCATGGTCTGTACCGTCGTGTCCTCAATCATGCCGCGATATTCTTCGGCATTCATGTCGGCCATGTCGCCTTCTGCGTGGCGGGCGCTCTGGTAACGGGTAAACAGATCATACTGTTCTTCCGTCGCCTTGGGGGCGGTGCAGGTAGCGGTCAGATCAGCATTGCGGCGCAGGGTGCGTTTTTGCGTGCGGTCTGGCGTAAAGCGCGCAACAGGCAGGCGGATGGGAATACAGGCGGCGCAGGTGGCGCATACGGGGGCATAGGCCAGTGTGTGGCTGCGCCTGAACCCCACGCGGGAGAGGCGGCTGTGCAGGGCATCTGCCGCAGGCACATTCAGATCAGCAATAACCTTCCGCTCCATCTGCCCCGGCAGATAGGGGCACGGCTGCGGTGCTGTGGTGTAGAAAAACTGCGGATGTCGCAGCGAGGAAACCATATCATCCTGTCCGGCAAAGATTGGAGCGGGCTGGGGCGCCGCCTAACAGCCTGCCGGACAAGTGTAACAGCATGCTGGCCCGACGCGCACTCTGTTTCAACACCAACAGAGTGCGCAGGGTTTAACCTTGACGTGAAATAAAAACGGATCAGACGCCGTAGGTCTGTTTGATCCGTTCTGCGGCTTCAACCGCAAAGTAAGTCAGAATGCCGTTGGCACCCGCACGGCGGAAGGCCAGAAGGCTTTCCATCACGGCGCGTTCATGGTCCAGCCAGCCATTACGGATGGCGGCCATCAGCATCGCATACTCGCCAGACACCTGATAGGCATAGGTGGGCACGGCAAATGTGTCCCGCACGCGGCGGATGATGTCCAGATACGGCATGCCGGGTTTGACCATGACCATATCTGCGCCTTCAGCAATATCCATCTCCACTTCGCGGAGGGCTTCATCACTGTTGGCGGGGTCCATCTGATAGGTTTTCTTGTCACCCTTCAGCATACCGCCAGAACCCAGCGCATCACGGAACGGGCCGTAGAAGGCACTGGCGTATTTGGCGGCATAGGACATGATACGGGTGTTCAGCAGCCCGGCTTCATCCAGCGCCACGCGCATGGTGCCAATGCGGCCATCCATCATGTCAGACGGGGCGATGATATCTACACCCGCAGCGGCCTGATTGATGGTCTGTTGCGTCAGAATGGTGACGGATTCCTCATTCACCACATACCCATCGCGGATCACGCCATCATGGCCGTGGCTGGTGTAGGGGTCCAGCGCCACATCCCCGATCAGCCCCACATTGGGGAATTCCTTTTTCAGCAGGCGGGCGGCCCGGCACATCAGGTTATCCGGGTTCAGGGCTTCCGTACCTTCTGCATCCCGCACCTCCATAGGGGTGACGGGAAACAGCGCCACAGCGGGAATGCCCAGTTTGGCTGCCGGTTCAACGTGGGCGGCCAAGCGGTCCAGCGTAACGCGATGCACGCCGGGCATGGAGGCTACTTCTGTCACGGTGTTTGTGCCTTCCGTGAAGAAGATAGGCCAGATCAGGTTGTTGATGCCCAAAGAGGTTTCTGCAACCAGCCGACGGGTGAAATCGTCAAAACGGTTGCGACGGGGGCGGGCCAGAGGGAAGCGACCGGCCTTCATGGGCGGAATCTCCTAGCGTGTCGGCGCTCTGATACGGCCGGGCAAGGAGAGTGCGACCGAATACAGGCAGGGCCAACGGGGTGAACGGCAGGGCGGAGTATGCTCTCCCTGCCGCGTTATGCAACCCCGCCCAGCGCGTATCAGGACCGTGCCAGAACGCTACGGTAACGCCCGTATCCCAGATAGATGACCATGCCGATGGCCAGCCACACCACCAGACGGATCCATGTCAGTTTGTCCAGGGAAACCATGACGGCACCGCAGCTCAGAATGCCCAGAACCGGCACAATATCCCCGCCCGGCACACGGAAGGCGCGCGGGGCGTCAGGGGATTTGCGCCGCAGGACCATCACGCCCGCACATACCAGCACAAAGGCCAGCAGGGTGCCGATGGACGTCATGTGCCCTAGTTCTGAAATGGGCAGAAAAGCGCTGAGCAGGCAGGTGAGCACCATGAAGAACAGGTTGGAGAGCCAGGGGGTCTGATACCGTGGGTGGGTTTTGCTGAACATGGGGGGCAGAAGCCCATCACGGGACATGGCGAAGAACACGCGGCTCTGGCCCAGAAGCATGCCCAGCAGCACGGAGGTAAACCCGCAGATAATGCCGATTTTTACCGCCAGTTGCAGCCACTGGTAGGGCGTGCGGTTGATGGCGGTGGCCACGGGGGCGGCATCACCCAGCATGTCCTTGTAGTTCACCAGCCCGGTCATGACGAAGGAGAACGCAATATAGGCCAGAGAGCACACCAGCAGGCTGCCCAGAATGCCGATTGGCATGTCCCGCGCCGGGTTTTTGGTTTCCTGCGCCGTGGTGGAGACGGCATCAAACCCCACATAGGCAAAGAAGATGGTGCCGGCGGCGCGCATGATGCCAGACCAGCCATAATGGCCGAATGTGCCATCATTGGGGGGAATGAACGGGTGGTAGTTGGACGGGTTGATGTAGGAAATGCCAAACCCGATGAAGGCGGCAATCACCAGCAGCTTGATGGTGACAATAACGGCATTGACCTGCGCGGACTGTGAAATACCGCGAATAAGGATCCAGGACACCAGACAGATGATAAAGGTGGCCGGAAGGTTCATCAGCCCTGTTACGGTGGAGCCATCAGCCAGTTGAATCGTTTCAAAGGGAGAAGCTGTCAGCCGGGGTGGTAGTGCCAGCCCCCACGACTCCAGCAGGGAGACAACGTAGCGTGACCAGCTTACCGCCACAGTGGCAGCGCCTACCGCGTATTCCAGCACAAGATCCCACCCGATGATCCATGCCATCAGTTCGCCTAGCGTAACGTACGCATAGGTGTAGGCGCTGCCGGCAATGGGGATCATGCTGGCCAGTTCACTGTAGCACAGGCCTGCGAATCCGCATGCGATAGCGGCAATCAAAAAGGAAATAACAACGGCCGGGCCTGCATTTTCAGATGCCGCAATACCAGTGAGGGAAAACAGACCTGCCCCGATGGTGGCGCCCACACCCAGCGCAACCAGACTGCCGGGGCCCAGAACCCTTTTAAGGCCTTGTGTGGATTCCAGCTTGTTCAAGGGCATACAGCGGGTAAAAGCCGAGGCTGCGGAAGAAGCAGGCCTTTGCGTCATTAAATTTTTCTCCTGTCAGAACCACGGCAAAAACGGTAAGAGAGCGCCGTGGTAGCCTTCTCTGCCCTATAGAGAGGCTAGTGTGCACGTCTTAGCAAGATGTGTTTTGAACGTAATGAACTGGCGCGGGGTCCATCCGGGCGGTACCCGTGCCGGGCGAAGTGATGAAATTCAAGGGAGCTCCTGATGAGCCAGACGGATCTGGATCGTTTTTTTCACGCACCGGTTACAGAAATTGATCCGGACGTTGCGGCCGCTCTGGCCAGTGAGCTGAAACGCCAGCAGGACGGCATTGAGCTGATTGCCAGCGAGAACATGGTTTCTGAAGCCGTGTTGCAGGCTCAGGGCAGTGTGCTGACCAACAAATACGCGGAAGGCTATCCCGGGCGCCGCTATTACGGTGGCTGTTCTGAAGTGGACAAGGTTGAGGTGCTGGCCATTGAGCGCGCCAAGACCCTGTTTGGCGCAGGATTTGCCAACGTGCAGCCGCATTCTGGCGCAAACGCCAACCAGGCCGCTTTCATGGCGCTGGCCAAACCGGGCGATACCGTTGTTGGTATGAGCCTGGCTGCTGGTGGCCACCTGACCCACGGTGCGGCCCCCAACTATTCCGGCAAATGGTTCAATGCCGTGCAGTACGGTGTGCGCCGTCAGGATGGCCTGCTGGACTATGACGAAATGGAACAGCTGGTTCGGGAAAGCAAACCGACCCTGATTGTTGCCGGTGGGTCTGCTTACCCGCGCATTATTGATTTTGCCCGCTTCCGCCGCATTGCTGATGAAGTTGGCGCGGCGCTGATGGTGGACATGGCGCATTTCGCTGGTCTGGTCGCTGCTGGTCTTTATCCCAACCCGATTGAGTATGCGGATGTCGTGACATCCACCACGCACAAAACTTTGCGTGGCCCGCGTGGCGGCCTGATCCTGACCAATAACGAGGCGCTGGCCAAGAAGATCAACTCCGCCGTGTTCCCTGGCTTGCAGGGTGGCCCGCTGATGCATGTGATTGCGGGCAAGGCCGTGGCGTTTGGGGAAGCCCTGCGTCCGGAATTCAAGGAATACCAGAAAGCTGTTCAGAAGAACGCGAACGTTCTGGCAGAAGTACTGGTGGAACGCGGGTTTGATATCGTGACCGGCGGCACGGATTCTCACCTGCTTCTGGTTGACCTGCGCCCCAAGAAAGTGACCGGCAAGGCCGCCGAGCAGGCTCTGGAACGCGCTGGCATTACCGCCAACAAGAATGCCATTCCGTTTGATCCGGAAAAACCCGCCATTACCTCTGGCGTGCGTCTGGGCAGCCCCGCTGCTACAGCCCGCGGTTTCCGTGAAGCCGAGTTCCGTGAAGTGGGCGAAATGATTGACGAAGTGCTGACGGCCCTTGCCGCTTCTGGCGGAGAAGGCAACGCGGAAGTGGAAAACGCCGTGCATGAACGCGTTAAAGCCCTGTGCGCCCGTTTCCCGATCTATTCCAAATAAGACGGTCTTCGTTTTACAAAACGGCAAGAAGGGGCAGGCTGCGGTCTGCCCCTTTTTTTTGTTTTGGGCGGGGAAAGCACTCGCCCCGGTGCCTCGTCTGTCATACCTGAGCAGGAGTGGGATCGGGTAGGGCCAGCCCTCATCGCCCTGAGGCCGCAAACGTGAGTGCAGCTTCATGGCCTGCCAACAGGACCCTCTTCGTGCGTTACCGTGTGGGCCGAAGACTATAGAGGCGAATATAGTGTATTGTAGAAACAGTATTTGTATCATTTCGTTTCATTGAGATAAAATATCCAGATTATAACCGTTCCGGAATAACTATTTGTAACATCTATAGTTTAACTGTTTTATTTGTTGATTTGCTGAAAAGCGTTTTTCTGCTGTTTGTTGCACGCATGTTACAGTGCGGAGCGACGCAATGAGCGCGATATTCCTCTCTTTTCCAGAGAGCATCTTCACCATTCATCATCCTGACAGATCTGGTCGTCAGCGGCAATGTTGCGGAATTGGCCTGACAGTTCTGCTGATGCCTGTGGCCTGCATCATGGCCCATGCCGCACCGGCCTCGTCTTCCACGCGCCAGTCCGGCTCCAGAACAGAAAATCTCAGGTCTTCCGCGCCCAAGACGGATATGTCTGTGCCCAACACCAGCCAGATGAAGCCGGTGGGGAAAGAGTATTTCATAACAGCCCCAGCGTTTTCCTTGCAGCCGGAGCCCCCTGCCGGGTTGAACCGTTTTGGCGCAGTGACTTTCGAGCAGAGTAACCGCAGCTTCATGCCACTGGAGACAGGCCGGACAGTGACCGCCGCCTATCCCGTGAAAGGTGTGCCGGGAATGGATCTGACCGTCAGCATGTTTGCCGGGCATCGGGAAACCAATACAGGTAGCGATGTGGGAACTGCGGCTGTCATTGCCGGGATGCGGTTCAAATGGTGAGCAGAAAAATGCCAGTTCTCCACGTGAAAGTGTCCCTATCATGACGGCGGAACGCCCCAAGACCATCTCGGCCCAGACTGTCTATGAAGGTGGAGCCCCGGATACGGCGCTTCCGGCCCTTGTGCGGCTTAATGCTTATACGCGTTTGGTTGCACTTCAGACCGGCATCCGTATTCTTTATTGGGATGCTCGCACCGAGCATGATTTCAGTTACTCGGTCAGGCATGATGATGATCTGATCTATTTTGGAGCCTACACGGGTGGCAAAGCCCATCTTGAAGCCCGGTGCCGTGATGGTCTGACACATTACGAAACGGATGGCGGTCTGCATGATGCGTACATCGCCTATCGTCCGGGGTGTCGGATTGATTTTACCAAAACGGCGGGGATGGGCGCTGGTGTGACCATTGCCCTCAGCCCTTCGGTTCTGGCTGACCTGTCTGCAGAAGATGCAGCGTGCCTCGATCAAAAACTACGGTCAGGGCACTATTTCAATCAGATCAGGGGTGGGCGGCAACTTCTTGCTTTTGCAAACGGATTGCGTGCTGTCGGCAGCACAGGCAGCACAGGCAGCACAGGCAGCACAGGCAGCACAGGTGAAGGCGAGCGACCGGGCAGCCAGTTACAGATGCTGGGGCAGAGTTTGTCTTTCATGGGGCTGCTGCTGGAACAAATGTTTCAGGGGGAAGCGTCTGATACCTCCTTATCCAGGCAGGATATACGCAGGCTGAATGATATTCGTGACATGCTGCTGGCGGATCTTGCCGCACCGCCTCGTCTGGATAAACTCGCCCGACAGGCGGGGATGAGCGTGTCCCGCCTGCAACGGTCCTTCCGCATGCTTTTTGGAACCAGTGTGTACGCCTTTTTTCAGAAGGAACGCATGCAGGAGGCGTATCGGCTACTTCTGAGTGATGAGGAGTCCATCCTTGGGATTGCGCTCCGCATGGGATACTCAAACCCCGGTCATTTTACAGCCGCTTTCCGTAAACAGTTCGGGCTCAATCCCTCAGATATTCGACAGTCCTCGCGCCTCAGGCGATAACCACAGCGCCACCCGTGTTCAAACCCGGCTCACGCCAGAACGTCTGGTGCGCCATGCGCTCGACAACATGAGGCGGCAGGATTAGCCGTTTCTGGGTGGGCTCCACACGCGGGTGGACGCTATGCAGGCCCGGTGTGTTGAGGGCAGCGTCAAATGTTGTGGTGTCCGCTGGGGCAATATGCCGGAAATCATAGGAAAAGGGCGGCAGCCCGAGCAGACGTTCCAAATGGTTCATGACACCGCTGGGAGAGGCCACAAGCCGGTCATACTCCACAACAATGACGTGGTGCGCGTAGGGGCCGAAAAATACCTCGTTCAGCAACCGCCATGCGTAGCCAAAGGCCCCCTCGCGTGAGGCCAGATAGTCAATGCGGTCATGCTGGGTGGCGCGGTGGGCCATGGGTACAAGTTTAGAACCCAGTAGAGGATCACGGGTGATCAGATGCTCGAACGAGTTGAGAATCCACACGGGGTCTCGCACACAACAAATGATTTTTGCTTGCGGGTAAAGGGTTGTCAGAAGCCCTGCATGTGCACTCCAATCCCGATTGATGTCGATCAGGAATGGGTTTTTGGCTTCTGGGTCAAGATAGGTTTGCAACACACCGCGCATGATGTTCTGCCATTGGCTTTGAGTAAACGCGGGCTGATATTCCCCCTCACTCATAAGAGACATCATGCGGATGAGCATGGGGGCGACAGGCGTGTTGTGGGCTGCGGTTTTTACATAAGGGTTCTGCCGCAGAAGTGCCGCAAGCAGCGTTGACCCGGACCGGGGTAACCCGGAGATGACATGAACGGAAGGAAGGGCGTTTGACATGCCCGTGACGTCACCCCAAAACCGTCACGTCGTCTTCCCGAAAAAAGGATTTCAGTACCCCAATCCGTTTTTTGACACTGCGGAAAGTGGCGGCTTCCGGGCCAGATTCCGGGTGATGACGTGGCGTCACCGTGCTGTAAGGGAGCGTCCGGAGAGAAAATTCCTACTGCCCGACACGTTTAATAATTGGGCCACAGGCCGGGGGTGGCAAATTCCAGAAGGTGGCCGTCGGGGTCTTCAAAATACAGGCTTCGGCCGCCTGCGGGCCATGTCATTTCACCCCGGAAGGGAACGCCTTCGGTTTGCAGATGGTGCAGCCATGGTTGGTAGCTTTCTGCAGGAATGGCGAAGGCCATGTGCAGGGGGCCTGAACCATCATGCCCCGGCACAACGCCATGGCTGTTGGGTCTGTCCGCTTTTGATGCGCCGCGTTTGAAGAGAAGCAGAACCCCCTGACGCCCAGCATCAAACACACTCAATACCTCGCCGCGCTGCATGCAGGGCAGATGGAGCACCTGTTCGTAAAACAGAACAGCGCGGGCCATGTCATCCACATAAAGCGACGTTTCAAGGAGGCCGGTAATTGTCAGGGCGGTATTGGGGGCTGTCATTTGTCCGTCCTTTAACAGTGCGTTTGTGTTGTGAAAGTCCGTGGCAAAGTGGCAAAAAGGGCGCGGAGCCCTCCCTTTTTCTCGGTAAAGCATCAGTCACACTGGCTGCGGCTGTACCTTTTCCGGCTGTAACGCATGTCTTTAACAAGCGTTTGGGGAGATCTGTTCTGTTTTTAGCTGGGGGAGTCAGGGGGTAGGAAACCCCTGTGTCAGCCCCCATGATGCAAGGGCGCTTGAGCAGGCCGCAAGAAACGACGGCAAGGCTTTCTGGTGTTGAAGCAAGCATAGTGGGCGCTTGATAGATGCTGCGGGTTCCAGAAGTTATCCGCCCTCCTTTTCTCTTTCCGAAGTTTTTGGGCGTGGCGGCGTGTCTTCAGGAGTGTTTAAAAAGCGGGGGGTGAGGGGGCTGGGACGTTTCCATGGTGCGAAGGTGGGCTGTGTGACAGAGAAGCCGTGATATGGACGGAAGAAGGAAACGCAGTTACGTGCAAGAGAAAACGCAAGACAAAGTATGGTTATTTTTGAATATATCTCTGTAGATGGTATTGAAATAATCAGATTTCAGAAGATGATTTTGTGAATGCTTCGGTAGCAAGGTTCCGCTGGATACTGCATTCCTGCGCCAGAAAATCCAGCAGGGCACGCACGGCTGGCACTAGACCACGACGGGAGGGAAAAACGGCGTGCACAATGCCAGCCCGTGGGCTCCAACCGGGGATGACGCGCACAAGCCGCCCGGCTTCAATATCCTGCCAGATCATGATGGTGGGCAGTTGCACAATGCCGGTGCCTGTCAGGGCGGCTTCACGCAGTACCGCCATGTCGTCCGTTACCAGTCGGGGTTCGTGAAAAACGGTGGCGGTCTGTCCGTCCTGACTTTCCAACAACCACGAATGCGCTCCCGGCGTGGTGTGTAGATCAAGACTGGGGAAAGCGGTCAGATCAGCCGGGGAGGCAAGGGGGTGTGGCAC
>NZ_LHZU01000011.1 GCF_001580995.1 Acetobacter senegalensis | reverse complement strand
TCCAGCTTCAGGCTCAGATAGGTGCGGCCTTCGTTGGAACGGCGGGTCCATGCTGCGCCGAGTTCAACCCGTCCGAGGTAGACGCGGTAGTTGGGGGCGTTGTCGTTGGCCCGGCTGGTTTCCGCCACCAGACGGACGTTGCGGGCCTGCAGGGCCAGGGTGACGATTTCGCCTTCGAAGCCTTCGCCCACCTTCTTGAAGGAACCGATGTTAGCCATTGTCGTATCTCCATGCTGTTATCGGGCCGCGACCACCGTGGCCTCGATGGCGATCGACCAGCCGGAGGCGAGCGGCAGAGCACCCTTCAGGGCCGCAGCGCAGCGGAGGACGGCAGGGCCGGAACTTTCTTGGCTCGCGAGGAATGGCGGCGCAGCCGTCAGGGGAAGAAAGTTCCGGAACGCCGTTGCGGTCAGCCGATCGAGGCGCAGCCGGTCTTCGGCTAGATCAGCCATCCGACAGAGGCCATGGTGTGCGGACCCGCCAGTCCCATGGAGAGACGATGCCGGCATGACCGGTCCGACAGGTGGGGAACGTGCGACACAGGAGGATATCGCGCTCGCCCGGTGCGACCGTCTTTCCTGCTGGTGGCGCGGATCGCGGCCTGACACCCGCCCCCGACTACCGCGTCCCTGCTGCGAACGGTTCGGGCCGCAACCTCTGGACCCGTCGTTCCAACGAAGGC
>NZ_LHZU01000038.1 GCF_001580995.1 Acetobacter senegalensis | reverse complement strand
CCCTTGATCTTGGTGCCATACACGCCGGTGGTGGCCAGAGCGTTGGCGGCGGTGCCGTTCACATAGCCAAGATAGTGGCGATCCGTGATGTTGCGCAGGTTCAGGCGCAGGGTGGGAGATTTCATGATCCCCCAGTCCTTGAAGCGGTAACCAGCATTGACGTTCATGGTCAGATAGCCCGGAATATGCTGGTCATTGTTGAAGGTGGAATACTGTTTGGCGATGTATTTCAGGCCGTATCCCGCAAAGAAGTGCCCGTCATCGTAATCAAGATTGAAGGCCAGTGAGTATTTGGGGGTCTGCGGTGCGAACTTGCCCTTGCTGAACACATAGTCGCTGCCGCTGCCGGCGGCCACGTTGCTGTCCGTGCGGGCGTTGATGTATTCCGCCGAAAAATACGGACGCAGGTGGTAGAGGATGGGACGGGTGCCCACTTCAACATCCACACCATCAGCATGGGAGTTCCCGCCATTGATGCTCTGGCTGTAATAGTCGCCATTGGCCATGGTGACGGTCTGCTGATACAGGCGGTTGGTGAAGTTGTAGTGGAAATAGGTGATGGAGCTCATCACCAGCGGTCCCTGATAACGCCAGCCGAATTCTTCGGAAATGGAGATTTCGGGCTTCATGTTGGCGTTGGCATGGGTGGAATAGCCGCTACCTGCATAATAGGCGCCGGAATCATAGAGTGACGTATTCATGGGAATACGGAAGTTTGTGGTTGAAGACGCAAACAGCTGGTTTTCGTCATTGATCTTGAAGCGGATGGAGGCGGCGGGCAGGGGCTGCTGCCAGGAGCCATTGATATAGGGCCCCGTTGAGGTGTCTGGCAGGAAGTTGTGGCCCTGCCGGTTGACGACCGTATATTTCAGGCCCGCTTCAAGCGTCAGACGGTTGTGCAGAAGCGAAAGGCTGTCCGCAATGAACATGGTGTGAATGCGCGTCTGGGTCAGTGTGTCACGATACTGTGCCGTCTGCCCGTTGGCGAGCACCAGGTTGGGGCCGCCACCCAGCAGATCTTCAGGTTTGCCGGTAGCATAATCGATCAGGCTGTACGGGCCAGTCTGGATCTGCTTGGAATATTCAAACCAGTACCCGATGGACAGACGGTTGATACCCGTATGCAGGGACAGCTTGGTGACCGCGCCGGGGCGGTAGGTCTGCGTGTTTGACGGATTATACAGCAGCAGGGAACTGGTGTTGGACGCATTATAGGGACCAATGGAGCCCGTCATGGCCTGGGACCCGTACTGCTGCTTTGTCAGGCTTTCACTGTAGGCGCCGCCGCCATTGCCGTTACCATACCAGAAATAGGGGGTTTCGGTCAGGGTCAGGTTGTCGGTCAGGGTGAAGGTGGAGGGCGCACTGGCGTAGATGTTGGTAAAGGGGTTGCGGTGCAGCTGATAATAGTTGGAGCTGGGGTTTTTAGGATCCCATTTTGAGGCGTAGGCATTGTGAATGCCCTTCTGCTGCCACGTATCCATATAGGTGGTGGGGAACAGCACGCCCGTTGACTGGTTGCCCACCAGAGAGAAGGAGATCTTGTTGCCTTTGCCCCATTCGCTGACCCATTTTGTCTCACCGTGCAGCTTGTTCTGGCCGCCCGGACCGCGCCAGGACTGCTCGACAGCATCAGAGAAAGACACATAGCCGCGCACATTGGTGTGGCCGACATAACCCGTATCAAGACGGCCGAAAATACGGCGGGCGTTATAGTTGCCGTAGGAGCCGACAATCTTGCCGCCCAGACGCTCCTTGGGGTCCAGCAGATACATGTTCACCGCACCACCCGTGGCGCTGATGTGCGGGCTGTCGAGATCGGCGGAGCCCTGTTCCACATTGATGGTGCGCAGGTTTTCCGGATCGACGATTTCCTGCGGATAGACGGCATAG
>NZ_LHZU01000086.1 GCF_001580995.1 Acetobacter senegalensis | reverse complement strand
GGCAGTGGCAGTGGCAGTGGCAGTGGCAGTGGCAGTGGCAGAAACTGACGAGAGTTATTTTAGGCTGAAAAGGCAAATTTGCAGGCTTGAGAGGGCCATAGAAACAAAAAACCTACATTTTCCGCCTCACCGAGCCTCATCAGACCCGACCTGACTGATTTTTCAAACTCCCGTAGCACATCCCCTCAGCAACCGTATGGACGGCGTGACCCGCGATAGCGATACGGGAGAATATCTTCCTAACAACGCTGATCCTATTGCATGCAGCACATCAACACAGACCGCGAAAGCCGAGACAGCCTTCTCCGATCATCCCATCGCCTTTTAAGCTCATCTCCCCCCAGGCTCCAATTCAGCCGTTCAGGGGCAACGGATACGCGGGTATCTATGTCGCTCTCGTCACCTGGTTCACAGCAGCGTTAGGGTGACGGAGCAAAACTCCCTAGGCTACCTGCAATAGAGGAACAGGAGCGCGTCCAACTCGCAAAAAACAAGGGAGTATGGAAGCAGCAGCCTCACAAAGTGCCCCACATGCCATGTGAGGATGCTGAGAAAAGCCCCCACAAAACCCATTCTATGAGACTTGGATGCCGTGACTTAAATCAGGGAGTTGTTGGCGGAGGGGAAGGGATTCGAACCCTCGATACAGTTTAACCCGTATAACGGTTTAGCAAACCGTCGCCTTCAGCCACTCGGCCACCCCTCCGCAAGAAGAGTGTAAAGATACACGACGTTTGCATTGGTGCTTTTAGGAGGTTCTTTGCTTTCCGTCAAACCCCCTAAACGCTTATTTGAGGGGATTTTTTACATCCCCTCACCCCTTATCCGTTCAGTTTGGCTTTCAGAGCCTCGTTCACCAGAGCCGGGTTGGCTTTGCCTTTGGTTTCTTTCATGACCTGCCCCACAAAGAAGCCGAACAGCTTATCCTTGCCAGAGCGGAACTCTTCTACCTTGTCCGCATGTTTGGCCATGATGGCGTCCACAGCGGCGTCAATCACGCCGGTATCCGTTACCTGCTTGAGACCTTTTTTCTCAACAATGGCGTCCGGGCTTTCCCCCGTTTCCACCATGTCTTCAAACACATCCTTGGCAATCTTGCCGTTGATGGTGCCATCGGAAATCAGGTCCAGCATCTTGCCAAGCGCTTCCGCGCTGACAGGACTGTTTTCAATGGTGCGCCCGGTGCGATTCAGGGCGGCAAACAGATCTCCCGTCACCCATGTCACCGCCAGCTTGCCATCACGCCCTTTGGCAACGGTTTCAAAGAAATCCGCCACGGACTGTTCCGCCACCAGCACCCCGGCATCATAAAACGGAATGCCGTAGTCTTTCTGGAAACGGGCGCGCTTGGCGTCCGGCAGCTCCGGCAGGGCCGCTTTAAGGCCATCCACCCATGCCTGTTCAATCACCAGCGGCAGCAGGTCAGGGTCCGGGAAGTAACGGTAATCATGCGCGTCTTCCTTGGAGCGCATGGTGCGGGTTTCCCCACGGCCGGGATCAAACAGACGGGTTTCCTGATCGACCTCGCCGCCATTTTCCCAGATTTCCACCTGACGCGCAGCTTCCACTTCAATGGCCTGCATGACAAAGCGGATGGAGTTGACGTTCTTGATCTCGCAGCGCGTACGGAACGGCTCACCCGCTTTCCGAACAGACACGTTCACGTCCGCCCGCATGGAGCCTTCTTCCATGTTGCCGTCACATGTGCCCAGATAACGCAGAATCTGGCGCAGCTTGCGCAGGTAGGCCCCGGCTTCTTCTGGCGCACGGATATCGGGTTCGCTGACAATTTCCATCAGCGCCACACCGGCGCGGTTCAGGTCCACAAAGGAACGGGTGGGGTCCTGATCATGCAGCAGCTTGCCCGCGTCCTGCTCCATATGCAGCCGGGTGATGCCGATCTGGCGGGTTTCACCCCCTGCCAGTTCAATTTCAATCGTGCCTTCCCCAACAATGGGGTGGGCAAACTGGCTGATCTGGTAGCCCTGCGGCAAATCCGCATAGAAGTAGTTCTTGCGGTCAAACCGGCTTTCCAGATTGATGCGGGCATTCAGGCCCAGACCCGTCCGGACAGCCTGCGCCACACATTCCCTGTTAATAACCGGCAACATGCCCGGAAAAGCCGCATCGACCAGACTGACCTGCGTGTTGGGCTCTCCGCCAAACTTGGTGGACGCGCCGGAAAACAGTTTGGACTGGCTGATGATCTGGGCATGCACCTCCAGCCCGACCACAATCTCCCAGTTTCCGGTTTTACCTTCAATAACGTAGCTCATGCACCTGCCTCCGCATGCAGGGTGGGCGTGTGGGCAAAGCCCGCAGCAGCCTCAAGCGCGCCGCCAACAGACAGCACGGTTTCCTCATCAAAATGCCGACCAATAATTTGCAGCCCCAACGGCAGCCCTTTTGCGTCCAGCCCCACGGGCACGGACAGCGCAGGCACACCGGCCATGCTGGCTGGCACGGTAAAGATGTCGTTCAGATACATCTGCACCGGATCATCCATATTTTCACCCTGCGCAAACGCAGCACTTGGCGCGGTTGGGGTCAGCAGCACGTCCACCTGTTCAAAAGCCTGCACAAAGTCACGCTTGATCAGAGTGCGCACTTTCTGGGCCTTGAGGTAATACGCATCATAATAGCCAGCGGACAGCACATAGGTGCCCATCAGGATACGGTTGCGCACTTCTTCCCCAAACCCTTCGGCGCGGGTCCGCTCATAGATGCCATCCAGCGTGGGGGCGTCCTTGCGGGCACCAAAGCGAATGCCATCATACCGGGCCAGGTTGGATGAACACTCAGCAGGTGCAATGATGTAGTACGTGGCAAGCCCATATTTGGTGTGCGGCAGGGAAACATCCACAATCTCGCACCCGGCATCCCGCAGCCAGGCAATTCCCTGCTCCCACATGGCGGCAATTTCAGCAGGCAGACCAGGCGCACGATATTCTGCCGGAATCCCGACCCGCAGGCCTTTTACACTTTTGCCAACAGCCTGAGCAAAAGCGGGAACCGGGCGGTTGGAACTGGTGCTGTCTTTTTCATCAAAACCAGCCATGGCTTCCAGCATCAGCCCGGCATCTGCCACGCTGCGCGTCATGGGGCCAGCCTGATCAAGGGAGCTTGCAAACGCAATGGTACCCCAGCGACTGCACCGGCCATAGGTAGGTTTAAGCCCCACAATACCGCAGAAAGCGGCAGGCTGACGGATTGAGCCCCCCGTATCCGTGCCCGTAGCCGCCAGAGCCAGACCAGCCGCTACCGCAGCAGCGGAACCACCGGAAGACCCGCCCGGCACCAGCGCGGTTGCCTCATCCCCTTTCCGCTGCCACGGATTGAGAACAGATCCGAACGCGGATGTGATGTTGGCCGACCCCATGGCAAATTCGTCCAGGTTGGTCTTGCCCACAAAAACAGATCCGGCATCCAGCAGGCGCTGCGTCACGCTGCTTTCATACGGCGGTACAAAATCGGCCAGCATCTTGCTGGCAGCGGTTGTTTTAACCCCTTTGGTGCAGAACAGATCCTTCACACCAATGGGCAGCCCTTCCATGGGGCGGGCTGTGCCATCAGCATAACGGGCATCTGCGGCATCAGCCGCTGCCAGAACATCTTTTTCCGGCAGAACGGTAATATAGGCGTTCAGTTTGGGGTTCAGGCGCGCAATGGCCTGCATGTGCGCCGTGGCAAGGTCTCGCGCAGAAAATTTGCGGGCGGCAAGGCCTGCACGCGCTTCGGTCAGGGTCAGTCCGGTCAGCATCTTATTCAACAACCTTGGGTACAGTGTAGAAGGGGCCAGATGTTTCCGGCGCGCAGGACAGAACGGCCTCACGGCAGTTTCCGTCTGTCACCACATCTTCACGTTGGCGCAGGGCTTCCATCTCCGTGCCCACCATGGGGGGCACGCCCTCAACATCCACCTCGGACAGTTGATCAACCCAGCCCAGAATGCCATCCAGCTTCTGGCGGACGGATTCAAGCTCAGCATCTTCAAGGCCGATGCGGGCCAGTTTCGCAATACGTCGGGTGGTCGCGAGGTCAAGCGACATGAAAGCAGACTCTCTTCAGACTGTTTAGGGGAAAAAAGCCCTAGCATAATCGGGCGCAAGGCAACATACCGTGCAGACATGGCACTCCTTAATCTGACCGACCTGACCGCCACTTTGGCCCGCAATGACCGTCTGCTGGGCATAGATCCCGGCCGCAAGCAGGTCGGCCTTGCCCTTTCCGATGTCTCGCGCATGGTGGCCACCCCGCTGGAAACCGTAAAACGCGGCAAACTGGGTGCCATGGCAACCCACATCCGCGCGCTGGCCGACCGGCACGGCATTGGCGGAATGGTGATCGGCATTCCTCTCTCCCTTGATGGCTCGTTCGGGCCAGCCGCACAGGCGGCAAAGGACTGGGCCATGGCACTTTCTGATCAGACCGGTCTGCCCGTCTGTCTGTGGGATGAACGCCTTTCTTCTTCCGCCGTAAACCGGATGCTGATTCAGGAAGCAGACCTGTCACGCAAAAAACGGGAAGGTGTGGTGGACCAACTGGCAGCCGCCTATATCCTGCAAGCCGCGCTGGACAGCATGCCCCGGCCTGCTCTTTTTTGACGGCTCCCGCCCTGTGACACAGGGTTGGCACAGCCTGTTCTCATATTTGCCATAAACAGTTTCCATCTTCATACGATTGAACGAACAGCATTTGGAGATTTTTTATGGCGCTTATGACGATCCGTACGTTCGCAACGACCCTGCTTGCCACCGCGGCGTTTACTCTCTCCCTGCCCGGTGCGCACGCTGAAGAACAGGGACCGATCAACCGCGCCTGGAACGACACCCGCTCCACCACCACCAATGCGTGGGACAAAACAAAGCAGGGTACCGCCAAAACATGGGACCGCACCAAAGAGGGGTCCGAAAAGGCTTGGAACAAAACCGAAAACGGCACTTCCGAAGCCTGGGACAAGACAAAGCAGGGCACCGCCAAAACGTGGGACCGCACCAAGGATGGGTCCGAAAAAGCCTGGGATAAAACCAAAAGCGGCACTTCCGAAGCTTGGGACAAGACAAAGCAGGGTACTGCCAAAACGTGGGACCGCACCAAGGAAGGGTCCGAAAAGGCATGGGACAAAACCAAAAACGGCACTTCCGAAGCCTGGGACAAGACGAAGGAAGGGACTAATCACGCTTGGAACAAAACAAAGAACGGCACGGAAGAGGCTGCTGACTCCACAAAGAACTGGAGCAAACGGACCGGCAAGAAAATTGGCAACTGGGGCAAGGAAGCTGGACAGGACATCAGCAATACATTTTCTGGCAACAGCAAATAAAACAAACGCCCCCATTGTTTGAGGGAAGAGCAGCACGCTCTTTCCTCCCGAACAGAGAAAACCCCCACTTCCAAACGGAATGTGGGGGTTTTCTATGGACCTAAGGGAAGAGGATTAAAGATCACAACCATGCTTTTCTTCTCCCTCGTCTTTTGATCAGTTTTCGCCAGAAGACAGAAAAACTTCGGGAAAAGACGTTTTTCAGAGTTATCCAATAGTCTTGAAATGCTGTCATCAGCCACTCCTTTTTCTTTTGTTTTCCAATAATTTCATATCTCCATGGCACGAATATGACGGAAGTTCTTTTTCAGTTCATTCCCGAAAAGACAAGAGAGTTTCATGGAAACGTCACACCGTTGGAGGAAAAGAGAGGCTAAAAGGCCCTCGCACGTAAGCGCACAGGAAAGCACAATGCCCCGTTTTAACGAGCAGCCCCTCACCCCTGCCCCCAATGAAAAATGGCGCGAAGCCGTTCGGGAAACATGGCGGCAGACACTTCTGTATATCTGGGAACAGCCGACCGATCTGCCTGCACCCCGACCAGCCCGTGCCAAAAGCGCGTCCTCCCTGGAACGGCTGACACCTGCATATAGCCAGAACTGAGCCCCATAGCGGCCTTTTGGCGGCTGAGACACTGAGCAGCCTCAGACGGTTTTTTATACAAACATCCGCTCCGGCTCTCTCCTGTTTCTCTTCTGGAAAAAAGACACAGAGAGCGATAACGACCAAATAGAGCAGGCGTTCTATAAAATAAAAGTTACGCTGCCGCCTGACGATTTCATGCGGAGTCTTTCTACAGCATCCAGTATGATCGTGTCATAACAACAAGAACAGAAGTTCTGACAATGGCACAATCTGACACACTCCTTGCGAACCCCGCCCCCCTTGGGCTGATGGGTTTTGGCATGACCACCGTCCTGCTGAATCTGCATAACGCAGGACTGGTGCCCATGGGCGCCGCCATTCTGGGCATGGGCCTGATGTTTGGCGGCTTTGCCCAGATTATTGCGGGCATTTTAGAATTCCTCAAAGGAAACACCTTCGGTTTAACCGCCTTTACGGCCTATGGCGCTTTCTGGCTGTCCCTTGTGGCGCTGATCGCCCTACCCAAGCTCAACATTGTTGCTGCAACTGACCCCAGCCTGATGGGTAGCTACCTGCTGGTATGGGGGCTTTTTACCTTTGTGATGTTCCTCGGCACGCTGCGCGCCACCCGAGCACACCAGACCATTTTTGCATCGCTTGTGGTCCTGTTTGTTCTGTTGGGGCTGGGGGATCTGCTTGCCCAACCCAACCTGACCGTAATTGCCGGTTATGAAGGTATTTTCTGCGGTTTGTCAGCCATGTATCTGGCGGCAGCAGAAATTCTGGAAGCCCAGTTCCACTACGCAGTTCTTCCCGTAGGCCATGCAGGCCCCCGCCTGCGTGTTGCGATGGCCTGAGGCACTCAGGCCACTTAAAACGACGCATTGCTCCTGCCGGAGCAATGCGTTTTTACAGGAACGCCCCACGCCCGTTTTCCCTTCGGCGCATACCGGCTCCGCCCAATACGGGTGGGAACCCCTTCGGCAAACCAAACGTTTTTCCTTGTCTTAGCCAATCATGATTTTGCGTGAGAAAGGAAAAAGGCCCGGCATGCATGCTCTTGCCCGTATAACGTTTGGAGCCGCCAGTGTTCTGCTTATGGTTCTGGCAGTCCTTCTGGTGGGCTTTGGCATTTCCGACCTTATAAAACAGCTCTTCAGTCATTCCTGGCAGACAGCCCAGACCGCCGTGGTACATGCCATCAGTTATGTGGTGATTGCTTTGGCTGTATTTGACGTAGCCAAATATTTTATGGAAGAGGAAGTCATTCTTTCACGCGGCAAGCATACTCTGGCAGAAGCCCGCGTCAGCCTCACCAAATTTATCACCAGCATTATTATCGCGGTGTTTGTAGAAGGACTGGTAGGGATTTTCGAGACACGAGGCGATGGTCCCGCCACGGTTATTTACCCCGCTTCCCTGCTGATTGTTGCCACGCTCATGGTTTTCTCTCTGGGCATCTATCTCAAACTGAGCGTTCAGGCTGAAGGCGAAAAGAAGAAAGAGCAACTGGAAGACTGAGACCCTTCCTTCCTCCATAAAACTTTTGGGCCCCGAAGAAACCTCTACCCCCTTGGGAACACAAAGCGGCACTGAGCTGGCAGCAGATCTGGCGCAATACCAAGACAAAAACAGCTTACGCAAAGCAGAGGGCCGTGGCGTACCGAGAAAGCATTATCGACTGGTGATAAATCGGATTACCGCTTAATCCTTGGACAAGAAAAGCTGTAACCAGCTTCTAACCAGTTTGTGCATAATTCCGCGAATAATTGTGCATCGACGCGTAACGTTACACTACGGATCGCACGCAACACCTCGACAGAAAGTCTAGAAACCAACTGTCAAAGGGAGCGGATGAGCAGCAATGTGTAGCGCTGCCTGTTGTGCAGAGAAGATACGTGGTCCCGTATAAGGTGGGACGTTAGGCATGATAAGACTACCACAACGGCACGGCTTTGGCACGGATTCCGTAGCCTCTCGGGCCCATTTCATGGTGCCAGACACTATGAAGCCGATAATGACGATGGGAAAAGAAAACACCAGAAATGGCTGTTTTCAGCCGGTCAAAGATGGTGGGCGCAACAGGGATTGAACCTGTGACCCCTACCATGTCAAGGTAGTGCTCTACCGCTGAGCTATGCGCCCATCCTTAACCGTGGGCGCGTTCTATCCTTCTTGCGTTCAAAGCGCAAGCCCACAATGATACCCGAATGAAAAATATTGCCCACACGCTTATCCGACGTGGCCTGAATCGCGTTTTTCCTGGCGGTGAGGGCACGTCTCACCCAGAAACGGACCAGGTTGCCGCGCCGCCGCCTGTGCTGGTTTCGGGCGCTGTGGAAACGCCGCTGGTGCTGGCCTCGCCCCATTCCGGCTGTTTTTACCCGGAAGCCTTTGTGCAAAATAGCCGTCAGCCGCTCCATCGTCTGCGCAGTGGGGAGGATAGTTATGTGGAAGAACTGGCGGCAGGCGCCCATGCGCTGGGGCCTGTTCTGTTATCCGCCACCTTCCCCCGTGCGTTTTGTGATGTGAACCGGGCCGCGTGGGATCTTGATCCGCGCATGTTTGACGGCCCCGTGCCCAGCTTTGTCAAAGCCACACATCGGGGACTCTCCGGGTTGGGTTCCATTCCGCGTATTGTGGCTGATAACCGCCCAATCTATCACACCCGCATCCCGTTCATGGAAGCGGCTTTGCGCATCCGTGACTACTGGATGCCTTATCACGCCACTCTGGCGGAAACTCTGCGCCTGACCCACGCCCGGCATGGCATTTGCCTGTTACTGGACCTACACTCCATGCCGGATGCGCCTGAAGCAGGATCACCCGATTTTGTGTTGGGAGATGGCCACGGCACAAGCTGCGACAGCTGCTTTGTGACTACGGCGGAAGATACGCTTACAAACCTTGGCTACAAAACCACACGCAACAACCCGTATGCAGGAGGGTACATCACCCGCCATTATGGACGCCCGCGTGAAGGGCTGCATGCCTTGCAAATAGAAATCCGGCGCGGTCTGTATATGGACGAAGCAACACGTACGAAAAACCAGGGCTTTGAAACCCTTCAACACACATTGACCACCCTTACGGCACAGCTTCTGCAAAGCCTTTCCCACCGAACGATGACATAAACCCTTCTTTATTTTAAACAGATTTGAGGAAAACTGACGGAATACGATGCAGCGCACTTTCCGTTCCGGTTTCAACAAGTGCGCGTAGATCCAGACTGTCCAGATCGATCTCCTGCCGTTTGCCCTGAAACCCTTCCAAGAAACGGATCATGCTGCGATTGGAAACCCGATGTGAGCCACCATGCCCCGTTTGAAGGGCCCGTGCGCTCCATTTCAACTGCCGGGTCAATGCCAGACGCTCCAGCATATGGGTCTGATCTGCGTATTTCAGATGAAACATCCATAAATCCGTATCCAGCACGCTCGGCTGCTGACAGGTATGGAACCCCGGATTCCACGCCAACGGCACGGAAGACAGCAACGTTTTGCAAGACCATGACCGCACGGCCCCATAAGGACGCTGCGCCAGAATTGGTGCCTCCCACTGCACAGGGGGCAAACCGGCTTCCTGCTGCATGACATCCACCCCCACGCACCGGATGGTTTTATGAGGGGTGTGCGCCACATAATCCTGCAAGGACAGATAGTGAGACGGGCGCGCCACCAGAAGTTCATCACAGTCTGTAAAAAGAACAAATTTGTAGCTCTCAAGAAGGGTCTTCTGAAATGCAGCCACCTGAGCAGCACGGTCTATTTCATCCAGTTCATCTCTTGGCAATGTGATGATCTGGCACCCCGGCAGATCAGGAAGATGATCGCTGCCATGATCCAGCACATACACATTCCCCGCCCCCGCCTGCCTGACATAATGGCGCGCCCATACTGGCAGCATCTCATGCTCATTATAGACCATGGTGAAGACTGCCAGACTCTTCCGACCTTCCTGATGCGCCTCCCCTGCCTTGGCAGAACGGGACGACTGCCCTCTCCCGGAAAACCGCTGACCCAGGCCCTGAAGGACTGACTTGACTGCACGCCACACTGAACGAAACTCCTTTCAGACCGTTCTGTCATTCTCTCTCGGTTTTGTTTCCGGCGCCACCTTTCATCACCAGCGTCTTCCGCAGGCGGCTGACGCGTGCGACAGAGGAAGGGTAAAGTCATCCATTTCAGGAATTGTTCTTTCATGAGACACCCTTTGTTTTCCGGTTCGTTCCTCTCCCGCCTTCGCACCGGGGCCGCACTGGGGCTATGCCTTTCTGCTCTGGCTGCCTGCCAGACACCCTCGCCCGCCACGGCAACCCCGACCGAGCAGACCAACACCTCAGCACCATCACAGGCAGCACAGGCTGTCAGCCCCGAGGTCAAATCCCGCACGCCGGTAATTGGCATGGCCAACCCTGCCTCCGTCCATTGCCAGAAGGCCGGTGGCACGCTTGAAATCCGGCAGGGAACAAAAGGAGCTTATGGCATCTGTCACATGCCCGATGGCCGCATGTGTGAGGAATGGTCCTTCTTCCGCACAGGAAAATGCAGTGCCGAGTCTCTGAAAAATTCGTAACCTTCGGGCTCGGAACCTATTGAAAACGTTTTCCTTTCATCACATCTCCCTAGAGCGCTGTGCAAACAGCGCCTGAGCATATGCAGAAGGCGGTAGTCTTTGGCCTGCGGGTGAAGAGTGCCGTGCTTGTGACGCAACAGACGACGCAAATTTGCGAGGACCACGACTGATGACAGATACAGCCAAGGCTGCAACAGGCAGCGAAACACGGGAATTCAGCGCCGAAGTCGGGCGGCTTCTCGATCTGGTTGTTCATTCCCTGTATTCCGAACGGGAAATCTTCCTGCGTGAACTGGTGGCCAACGCGGCTGACGCCACGGACCGCCGACGTTTTGAAGCCCTGACCGACGGCGCACGCGCCCTGCCGGAAGACGCCAAAATCCGTATCAACCCGGATAAGGACGCCCGCCTTCTGACCATCAGCGATGATGGCACCGGCATGAGCCGGGAAGAGCTTGTTTCCAACCTTGGCACCATTGCCCGCTCTGGCACCCGCGCGTTTGGCAAACAGCTTCAGGACGCAAAACCGGAAGATCGCCCCAACCTGATTGGCCAGTTTGGCGTGGGCTTCTACGCCGCATTCATGGTGGCAGACAAGGTAGATGTAGTCTCCCGCCGGGCGGGATCTAATGAAGCCTGGCGCTGGACATCAGACGGCAAGGGGTCCTACACGCTTGAACCTGCCACGCGCGAAAAAGCGGGCACCGACATTACCCTGCACATCAAGACCGATGCGGACGAGTTTCTGGATAGCTGGCGCTTGCAGGCCATTATCCGCAAATGGTCTGACCATATTGCATGGCCGGTTTCCATTGTTCGCGACGGCAAGGAAGAAGCCGCCAATGAGGGCACAGCCCTGTGGCGCAAGCCCAAAAATGAAGTAACGGAAGAACAACTGAACGAGTTCTACCGCCATATCACCCACAATTTTGATACACCGTGGGACACGCTGCACTGGCGCGCGGAAGGCACGCTTGAATTTTCAGCCCTGCTGTTTATTCCCGGTAGCCGTCCCTTTGAATTTGCCGAGCAGACGCGCGAGAGCCGCGTAAAGCTGCATGTGCGCCGGATGTTCATTACAGATGAAGCCGATATCCTGCCCCCATGGCTGCGCTTTGTGCAGGGTGTGGTGGATACGGAAGACCTGCCCCTGAATGTCTCGCGTGAAATGCTACAGGCCACCCCTGTTCTGGCGCGCATTCGCAAGGCTGTGACCAGCAAGGTGATGGGTGAACTGAAAACCCGCGCCAAAGATGCTGAAGCCTACGCCACCTTCTGGGAAAACTTTGGCCCTGTGCTGAAGGAAGGCATGTGGGACGATGCCGCACACCGTACAGAAGTTGCAGGCATCAGCCGGTTCCGTTCCAGCGCGGTGGAGGGGCTTACCTCTCTTGATGATTATATCAGCCGCATGAAGCCGGAACAGGACGCCATTTATTACCTGACTGGCGATAACGCGGAAACATTGGCAGCTTCTCCGCAGATTGAAGGCTTCAAGGCGCGTGGCGTGGAAGTTCTGCTGCTGTCTGACCCGGTTGATTCCTTCTGGCCGGACCGTTTGTCCAGCTATGAAGGCAAAGCACTGCGTAACGTGGCGCAGGGCCAGAATGATCTGGAAAAATTTGGCGCACCTGAAGAAACAAGCGCCGAAAAAGCCGATATGGACACCCTTTTGCCCGCACTGAAAACAGCACTGGGCGATGCGGTATCAGACGTGCGCGCCACAGATCGGCTGGTCAACAGCGCCATGGTGCTGACTGCGCCGGAAGGCGGCCCGGACCTGCAACTGCAAAAGCTGATGCAGCGGAGCGGACAATCTCTTCCGGCAGTAACACCGGTGCTGGAACTGAACCCGGCCCACCCGGTTGTTCATAATCTGGCGGAGAAGGTAAAAGCGGGTGAGCCCATAACGGATCTGGCCCACATCCTGTTGGATGTCGCCAGTATTCAGAGCGGAGAGCCCCCCAAGGATGTCAATGCGTTCTCCCGCAGGCTGATGGATTATCTGGCAGGCTCCGCTCCCGCAAAGGACGCTGAACCCGCCTGACCTTCACACCGTTTTTCTCACGTTCAAGAAGCGTCCGGGTAATGCCCGGGCGCTTTTTTTATGGTGTAAGGAGAACAGATACCCCCTTCCCTGTCAGGAGACCTGCTGCAATGGGCGCGCCGCCAAAGCTCATCCAGTCCATTGAGCGTTCCGCTGCCATTCTGGAAATTATTGCACAGGAAGGCGGAGGCGCACGCCTGCAACAGATTGCCGCCATTGCAGGAATAGGAAAAACCACGGCCCATAACATTCTGCAAACGCTGGCCCATCTGGGCTATGTGCAGCGACGGCCCGGTGATGTGCGCTATCATCTGGGAGGCCGCATTCTGAATCTGGCCCGCATTGCCGGAGATGACAACACTCTGCGCCGCCGCCTGCGCCCCGTTCTGGAAACCATTGCCCACAAGAGCAACGCTACGGTCTGGCTTGCCGTGCCCAGCGGAGATGAAGCCACCTATCTGGATATTCTGCCCGCACCCGGCCAGCCTGACCCTGTTTCTTCAGGTGTTCAGCAGCGGGAAAAACTGGAAGGGTCCGCAGTGGGGCTGATTTTTCTGGCCTTTGTTCCGGGCTTGGGCAAACGCGTTCTCACAACCCGCACACCCCAAACAAATGACGATATTCTTGCAAGAATTGAGACCGTACGCACCAGAGGGTACGCGCTGGACCTTGGGGGGTACCGCCCCGGCACGCATGGGGTTGCCATTCCCTGGCGGGAGAAGGGAGAGGTCCGGGCCAGTATCTGCCTTACCGGCACAGAAGACCACCTGCCCCGCGCGCGGCTGGTCCGGTTGGCCTGGATGATGATGAAAGAAGTGGAAACCGTGCCGTTCAGCAATGTTGAATAAAGAAAGATTTGATGACGTTATGTATTCCCACTCTCACCATCATAGCTAATCTGCGCCTTTTTCTTAGAGAACAAAGATCAGCCCCATGAAACTTTCCTGCGCCACTGCCATGCTGAATACCGCACTCGCCGAGGCGCAGCGGATGGGCGTGCAGGTTTGTGTCTCGATTGTAGATGCAGCCGCCTGGCCTGTCGCTTTTGCCCGGATGGAGGGTACACCACTTGGCTCCATTGATGTGTGCAACAAAAAAGCCCGTACGGCCGTGCTGTTTCACATGGACAGTGCAGATTTTGGCCGCATTGCTCACCCGGATGGCCATGCCTACTCTTTGGAAAACACCAATGGCGGCCTGACCAGTTTTGGTGGCGGTCTTGTTCTGAAAACAGCCGATGGTGCTGTTGTGGGCGCAATTGGTGTTTCTGGTGCCAGCACGGAAGATGATATTGCCATAGCGCGCAAGGCAGCCAGCGCCCTGACCACCTGACGACAGCCCTTTTTTAATCCGAGACCCGTTTATGACAACAGAAACCGTGCTGCCTGAAAACAGTGTTCCCCTGGTCGTGCCCCCGCGGGGCAGAACGGCTGCCCTCCTTACCCTTACCTTTGGCACCTTTGTTGTCGGCACTGGCGAATTCGCCATTATGGGCATGTTGCCTGAATTTGCCGCTTCACTTGGTCTTTCTGATGCCGATGCAGGCCATGCCATTACCGCCTATGCGCTGGGGGTTGTGATTGGTGCGCCTCTCATCACCATTCTGGGGGCGCGTCTGTCCCGGCGGGAACTGCTGCTCAGCCTGCTGTTGCTGTTCTGCTTTGGCAATTTCCTCAGCATCGCCATGCCCTCGCCGGGGCTGGTGGAAGTCGCCCGCTTTATCACCGGGCTGCCCCATGGTGCCCTGTTTGGTATTTCGGCGTTGGTCGCCGCCTCCATGGTGGAACGCTCCCGCCGAGGCTGGGCGGTTGGGCGCGTGCTGTCTGGCATTGCCATCTCCACCTTGGTGGGCGCACCTTTTTCCACATTCGCCGCAGACCATTTTGGCTGGCGCATTGCCTATCTGATTATCGGGCTGTTCGGCTTCCTGACCTTTCTGGGCGTCTGGCGCTATATCCCGGCAGACCGGCCCAACCGCTCCAATTCGCCTTTGCGGGAAGTCACTGCCATTGGCAATACACAGGTGCTGCTCACTCTGCTGACTGCGGCTGTGGGGTTTGGTGGTATGTTCGCCATCTACACCTATCTGACCAGTGTTTTGCAGAATGTCACGCTGGTGCCGGAGTGGGAGATCATGGTGTTCATGGTTGTCTGGGGGCTTGGCATGCTGGCGGGAGCCAATGCTGGCGCATGGCTGGTTGACCGCAATCTGGATCTGGCGGCCATTCTGGCCCTTTCTGGCAGCGCTCTGGCCATGCTGGTGTTTCCCGTTGTCCTGCACAGCACGGCAGGCCTGATGATGGACGTGTTTCTGGTGCCAACCTTTGTCAACGGTCTGGGGCCGGCCCTGCAAACCCGCCTGATGGATTTTGCCGGAGACGCCCAGACTCTTGCCGCCTCCCTCAACCACTCCGCCTTCAACATCGCCAACGCACTGGGGGCATCACTGGGCAGTGTGCTTCTGGCCAACCACTACGGATATGGTGCTCTTGGCGTAGGGGGAGCGCTCCTCTCCGTCGGTGGGCTGCTGGTTTACCTTCTTGCCATAGTGCTGCTGAAAAAGAGTGGACTGACGGAAATACGCGGCCCCATTACCTGAGCAGGCTGAGAGAAGAGACACCCTACCTCTGGTTATGGAAGGGTGCTCTTACAGGTTCACTTGATCGAGATAAAAACGTGCTGCCCATTATCCCAAAGCGCCCCGCCTCTTATACGGACGCTTTGGGAGCCTGTTTCCAATCGGAAATTTGCTAAAACGCGCCCGGCAACCGAGAGGGTTCTAAAAACCCTCTTTTTTCCGCCTGTGTAAAAATCGTAACCCATTGATATTGCAGCCATTAGAAAAATCAAAAATAGGGGTTTTAGAACCCTCCACCTGATAATCACATATCACTTTCTGCATCATGCGCGGGGCGTATCGTCCACTGATGACGGCGATGGAGAGCCGGGCACAAACCCTTCATTTTTCTGTTCGCTTGACTTCGTTCCAGATGGCATCAAGTTTTTCCACCGTCTGATCCTGCATGGACAGGCCTTCTTCCGCCAGGCGCGCTTCTACACCTTCAAAACGACGGGTGAATTTGTCACATGCCTGCCGCAGGCATGCTTCCGGGTCCAGATCCAGCCTGCGGGCCAGACTTGCCAGAGAGAACAGTACATCTCCCAGTTCGTCCTGCATGCGGGCTTTGTCACCCGCCGCCATTTCCACGGCAAATTCGTCCATTTCTTCATGGACCTTGGCCACCACACCCTCGACCTCAGGCCAGTCGAACCCCACCCGTGCAGCACGAGACGCAATTTTGGAAGCACGGATCAAAGCGGGCAACTGCGGCGGCACACCGGCCAACGCACCGGGCCGTTTGCCCGGAGCAGCACCAGCCCTGCGTTCCTGTTCCTTCAGCTTCTCCCACTGGCCCGGCACCGCAGCTGAAACCTTGCCGCGCACCTGTGACTGACCTGCCTGCGGGCTTGTATCATCCTGCGCGGCGTCATTCTCTTGCTGTGCACAGTCTCCCAATATATCAGGGCCAAACGTGACATGCGGGTGCCGGCGGATCATTTTCTCTGTTACCATCCGTGCAACGGTCGCCAGATCAAACTGCCCTGCTTCCTGTGCCAACTGAGCCTGATACACCACCTGCAACAGCAGATCTCCCAACTCATCGGGAAAGGCCTGCCAATCCTTGCGAGTAATGGCGTCAAGCACCTCATAGGCTTCTTCAATGGCGTAAGGCGCTATGGTTTCATGCGTCTGCTCCTGATCCCACGGGCAACCTTCCTTTGGGTCACGCAGGCGCGCCATCAACGCAGCAAGACGCGTGATCTCCCGCGCGACGTTGTTCCCGGTTTCATCCGTCATGGTTGAAGAGCAGACGCTATCAGCCCCTGCCACGGAGCCTTCATGATGCTGTGAAACCATATGTATCTGCCCTCGCTCCAGACTTTTTCAACACTGCGGCCATTGGGGGGCGGAAACACGGTGCCACCCTCCGCCTGTTTCTCCCCTAATGGGTCTTTGCCCCATACCGGCCTTTGCAGAACAGGTGTGCAGGAAACGGTTTTGGAAACTGCCCCCTTTTACCTGCCGACTATTCCCCCGTATATGCGGTAGAAGACACACGCAACAACCGCAACCAGCGGAACAGCCCCAACCGGCACAGAGCCCCCCGCTCTGCAAAGGAGAAAAGGTATGACACAGCACCCCGTTGTTTTTATTGATGGTGAAGCTGGCACCACAGGCCTTGGCATTCGGGAGCGCCTGTCTGCCCTGCCTGTTACGCTGCATTCCATTGACCACGCCCGCCGCAAGGACCCCGCGGCCCGCAAGGAGGCCATGGCCGCGGCAGATGTGGTTGTGCTGTGCCTGCCAGACGCGGCCTCCCGCGAGGCCGTGGAAATGGCGGATACACTGGGAGAGAACGCCCCCCGTATTCTGGACGCAAGCACAGCTTTCCGCACGGCACCGGGCTGGGTATATGGCTTTCCCGAACTTTCCGCAGCACAGGCTGCTGCCATTACGGGCGCACCACGGGTTTCCAACCCCGGCTGCTACCCAACGGGTGCCATTGCGCTGCTTCGCCCCCTGATTGACGCTGGTATTCTGGATGCCCGCTACCCTGTGTGCATCAATGCCGTCAGTGGTTATTCGGGGGGGGGCCGCACCATGATTGAAGCGCATGAACGCGATGGTGGTCCGGCTTTTGAATTGTACGGGCTGGGCCTTGAGCACAAACATGTGCCCGAAATTCACCTGCACGCCGGGCTGGAACGGCGGCCGGTTTTTGTTCCCTCCGTTGGCCACTTTCCACGCGGCATGATTGTATCCATCCCGCTGCATCTGGATGATCTTAACGGAGGTGTGACTGGCGAAGACCTGCACACGGCCCTTGCAACCCGTTATGCGGGGCAGGCGAACGTGCACGTGCTGCCGCATGACGCAACCCTTTCAGCCGAAGCGCTGGCCGGAAGTGACAAAATGGAACTGCGCGTGCATGCCAGCACCCATAACAGGCAGGCCGTGTTGACGGCCCGGCTGGATAATCTGGGCAAGGGGGCCTCTGGCGCGGCCCTGCAGAACATTGCCCTGATGCTGGGGCTTTAAAAAGATCCTTCCTAGCATTTTTAGACATTTAAGGAGACTGACATGACAAACCCTGTCGCTATTGTAACAGGTGGTAGCCGCGGTATTGGTGCGGCCATTGTAGAACAGCTTGCAAAAGACGGTTTTGATATTGTGCTGTCGTACGCCCGCAACGCTCAGGCTGCGGAAGAAACCGCCGATAAGGTGCGCGCCCTTGGCCGTAAGGCGCTGGCAGTCAAGGCAGATGGTAGCTCGGTTGCTGGCAACAAGGCCGTTATTGCTGAAACGGTGAAGGAATTTGGCCGGCTGGACACACTGGTGTGCAACGCGGGCATCTACCCCTACGGCCCCATTGATGAAATGAGCGTGGAACAGATAGAACAGGTGCTGAACCTGAACGTGCGTGGCGTTATGGTGGAAACGGCCGAAGCCGTGAAACACATGAAAAAAGGTGGCCGCCTGATCTTTATCGGGTCCGCTTTTGGCGCACGCGCACCCTTCCCCGGAATTTCGCTTTACGCAGCCACCAAGGCGGCCCTGCGTGGCTTTACGCAGGGTGTTGCGCGTGATCTTGGGCCAAAAGGCATTACCGTAAACGTGGTGGAACCCGGCCCCATTGATACAGATCTTAACCCGGCCACCGGAGAAGGGGCAAAGGTGATCAGCAGCTTTGTCGCCACTGGCGCTTACGGCACCGTGGACGATATCGCCAACATGGTCTCTTTCCTTGCCAGCCCGAAGGCCGGTTACATCACGGGTGCCGCCCTGCCTGTGGACGGTGGTCTGGAAGCCTGAGGCAAACCGCCTCTCCGTCACTCTGCCCCGCCTGAAGAAAAGGCAGAGCGGCGGAGAAGCCTTGAACATGGTGAGCAAGGCTTTCAGCCCCTCCACCATTGGGTCTGCGGCTGGATCACCCTGCATCTTTACCCAAGATGCAGGGTTTTTCTTTTGTCAGCCGGTTATGCTCGAAGCATCCCGGTTTCCGGCGATACTTTCAGGGGGTTTTTACAACCACCCGTCCCCTCACTTTGCCAGCCAGCAATCGCTCGGCCGTGGGCACAACCTCTGAGAACGGAATTTCAGAGGTCATCTCCTCCAGTAAGTCCTGATCCACAAGCTCAGCCAAGGCGCTCCAGGCCGCACGGCGTTCCGCATTGGGGCAGTTTACGCTTTCAATCCCCACCAGCGTGACACCGCGCAG
>NZ_LHZU01000047.1 GCF_001580995.1 Acetobacter senegalensis | reverse complement strand
TGAATTTGAAAGGTTCATGGTTTTTTCAGGATATGCCGGGGAAGAGACATGTGAGGATTATGGTATGGTCGCGCTGTTCGGCGGGATGCCAGAAGCCTTTGTGGCGAGGTCTCTCCCGTATTTTTCAGATGTGCCGTATAAAGGGCTGGCAAAGCGTTGCGTGGCCGAAATGTCGCGTGGCGTGGCGGTGTAGCCACCGGGGGCGCAAAGTTTTCAGACCTGCCGGGCATCATGGCTGCTTGTCCTTTCATCGTTCCCGGTAATAGACACAACTCATGGACTCAGCCTACCCCTCCGTATCCGCCCCCTCGTCCGCGCTGCAGAAAGTTGCGGCTGAAGCGGCGGCCCGACAGAAAAAGACAGCAGGGCACGCTGCCCGCCGTCATCTGCCCCTCCGTGTTGGAACCCGCGGGTCTCCCCTTGCGCTGGTTCAGACGCGCGCGTTCCTGACCATGCTTACGCGTTTCTGCCCGGTGCTGCGTGATATGGGTGCGTTTCAGGAGCACCAGATCAACACCACGGGCGATCAGGTGCAGAATAGGCGGCTGGCTGAAATTGGCGGTAAGGGCCTGTTTGCCAAGGAAATCCATGAAGCCCTTTCCGATGGGCGGATTGATTTTGCCGTCCATAGCCTGAAAGACCTTGAAACCGATCTCCCGCCCGGTCTGGTGCTGGCCTGCACATTGAAGCGCGAAGATGCGCGTGATGCGCTGATCCTTGGTCCTGACCTTGTGCAGACAGATCCGGATGATCCGTATTCCGCTCTGCCGCAGGGTGCATTGGTGGGCTGTGCATCCGTGCGGCGGCAGGCACAGATGCTGCATGTGCGGCCAGACCTGCAATTTGGTCTGCTGCGGGGTAACGTGCAGACGCGAATCGATAAACTCGCCGCACGCCAGTGTGACGCAACGCTTCTGGCGCTGGCCGGGCTGCGCCGTCTGGGCATGGCGGAGCGTGCAGATATTGTGCTGGACCCCACCGTAATGGTGCCTGCTGCGGGGCAGGGGATTGTGGGCGTTACGGTGCGTGAAGACGATATTGAGCTGCGTGAATTGCTGGCAGCCATTGAGGATTATGAAGCCCGCGCCGTGGCCACAGCCGAACGCGCGTTGCTGGCCGAACTGGATGGGTCCTGCCGCACCCCCATCGGCGGTTATGCACAGCTTATTCCCGTTGTGGCGGGGGAAGAACCCAAACTGCACCTGACAGGCCTTGTGGCGCGGGAGGATGGGTCCTTCCTGCTCAAGCGGGCTATTAGCGGCGCGCCGGAAGATGCCGCCTACCTTGGCCATGAACTGGGCAAAAGCCTGCGGGCAGATAGCCCGGATGACATTTTTGAGGAATGAGGAGGCTGTGTTTTGACAGCCTCTTCCTCACGGAAAAAGGCTGCCAGAGGCCGCGTGCCCTTCAATGTCGAGACTGAAGAGGCCAGCCTGCCAGAAGGGACCAGCGGGACCAACGCTTCCTACGGTTTAAAAAAAGGCGAGCCAGAAGACGTTCCTGCCCGCCATTCCACCGGTGTGATTGTGACCCGGCCAGAACCAGGCTTGTCCGAGACAATGGCTGCCGTTCAGGCGGCTGGGTGGCGCGCGTACTCTTCCCCTTCCTTGGAAATTCTGCCTCGTATCGTGCCGCCTTTGCGCCGGAAGATACAGGCGGTTGTGCTCACCAGCGGGCAGGCTGTGCCCTCCGCCGGGCAGGCTGTGCCGCTTGATACACCCGTTTATGCGGTGGGTGATCGCACTGCACAGCGCGCGCAGGCGGCGGGGTTTGCGCATGTGGTCAGTGCTCAGGGGGACGCAGATGCCTTGGCAACCTTGCTAAGGGACGCTCTGACACCACAGGCCGGGTTATTGCTGTTGCTTTCAGGTGCAGGGCAGGGGACGGGCTTGGCTGCGGACCTCAGACAGGTCGGGTTCCGGGTCGTGCGGCGCGTGGCGTATGAGGCTCGTCCTGTGCATGAGATGTCAGCCGAGGTTCAGCGCGTGCTGGCCGCAGGACAAATCAGCCATATTCTGTTTTTTTCCGCCGAGAGCGTCCGGGGGTGGCTGAAGGCTCTTCCCGGTTCTCTGCTGGCTCAGGCGGCGGCCACCACGGCGATCGTGATGTCTGATGCAGCAGAAGACATCCTCCGTCATGCTGGGTGGCAGGATGTGCGTGTCGCCACACAACCTAATGCTGCAGCACTTCTGCTCGCCTTGGGGGCGTGCAGGTAGGGAGTAACGCAGGTTCCTTCCTATCGCAGGTTTGTTTCTTCATCTTCTTCCGTCTGTCGCCAGCTTTCTTAACAGCTTAGCCGCGCTTTCATTTTCGCTTCAGGTGAAATCGAAAAGCCAGTGCCTGATGCAGTGTCAGCATCGGGAGGGCAAAGATGGGAGCGCCTGTAAACTGGATGGGAGCAGCCCCGAACGGTTCCTGTGCTGCCACGTAGTCTTCTTCCGTAAAAAGCGTCTCTCAGGTGAGGGTATGGGATGTCGCGGGAAGACCGCTCAAAAGGTTGAACAGGCAGGACAGATACGGGATTTTTGAGGCGGAAAGGCGGAAAGGCGGAAAGGCGGAAAGGCGGAAA
>NZ_LHZU01000063.1 GCF_001580995.1 Acetobacter senegalensis | reverse complement strand
CGCGACTGGGCTCATGGGTCATAGCAAAAACAAATTGGTATTAGGCCACAGAAGGGCGGTGTGAATCAGTTCGCATCGCCTTGTTTTTATCGTAAGGGCGTTCGTTTCAGGAACGCCCTTTTTTTGTGAGTGCAGGGTTTTCCATTACTATATAAGCAAGGGTAGCTCACCTTCTTTTCTGTCTTACAAGCACACAACTGCAAAGGGAGGCTAAGGTCGCTCTTCTTAGGTAGGAACAAATACCAGCACTTTTTGGGCTGTCTGTATCATGCTGGCCTGAATGTTTTGGGTGTGAAAAACGCTTTTTACTCTCCCAGATTCTTTCAGGTAATTTCGTAAATTTCTTATTATTTATTTGATTTTCCGAATGGGTTTTATTTGCGAAAACAGATTCGATATTTTTGTCTGTCCTGACTTTATAGGCTTCACCAGAGGAGATGGAGGGGGCCCAAAAACCTCTTTTTCCGTCTGTGTAAAAATCGTAACCATTGATATTGCTATTATTAGAAAAATTAAAATAGGGGTTTTAGAACTCTCCAGATGAGGATTTTCGTGGTGTTATTGCAGGCCATAAAGGCGCTATCAACAGATATGCCAATTTTCAAAATTCTGCATATTATGTTTTCTGGTCAAACATTTTTTGTTCTTTTTGATCATGGTAACACCCAGGTTTTTTCAAGGGCGCGATGCTTGCGGTAATTGAAGAGGCGGGAGTATTCAAGAATATTGTCTATAAAGTCTGCTTTCTTCCAGATTTCATCATCGCAACTCCAGATGCGAACGTTGCTGGTCAGGCATTGTGCAGAAGGAGTGATATAATTGCGTATGTGCGGGCAGACAGAGAGGCAGCAAGGTAACATGCTCCGGTAAGACGCGTGAAGCTGGGCTGGAGCATCCAGAAGACGCTCTGCTTCGTCCGGGCGGATTCATTGCATTCAGTGTGCTGCATCCTTGTTTTATTACACCGGGCTTGAAATGGCAGAAGGATGACCACGGTCAGACAACCGGCCTCTGCGTTGCACGCTATTTCAGCAAACAAAGTTTTATAGAGAACTGGAAGTTTGGGGATCGTCCCAAAGATGAGAATGTAATGCCGTTCTCTGTCCCTCGCTTTCCGAGGACTATCGGAGACTATCTCAATGCGGTTGTTTCTGCCGGCTTTCGCATCACACGAATAGAAGAGCCTCAACCAACTGAACGCACCTGTAAAAGAGCGCCGCGATTTCGCAGATGGCGTGCCTCGCGGCGTTCCTGCTGATGGTCAGGGGGAACGCCCGAAGTGAGGGCTATGGGACGCCTTCAGGCGTGCATCCTGGCCTGAGAATATTATGCGCTTTCCACGGGAGATACCGCCATTGGAAGGGCACCAAAAAACGGACTGTGTCTGTGCGACGCGCTTATGGCCCAAAGCCTGAGGAAGTATTTCATATCAGATGCACAAACATCTGTGGAAATACACATCAAAACTACACGATTTTAGGGGGGAATCTAAAATGGTGCCCAAGGGCGGGATCGAACCACCGACACTGCGATTTTCAGTCGCATGCTCTACCAACTGAGCTACTTGGGCACCGCAGCCTCGCGGCGTGAGAGGGGGTTTATCTCAGCCTGCGTGCGGGATCAAGTCACCTTTCGTCATTTCTTTCGTCTTTCTCCATATTTTCTTCGTCAACCGGGGGGCCGGGGATGCGGTACTGCCCGGTAAACCAGCGCCCGAGGTCAATATCCGCGCAGCGCTGGGAGCAGAACGGCCGTGTGGCCTGCTGGGTAGGTTTGCCGCACACGGGGCAGGAAGCTGTTTTAGTCATGGTCAGTCGTCCAGAAAAAATCCGGCAGGGAAGGGTCAAGTTTTACGGCCAGAGCCTTGCCGCGCTGGGTAATGCAGTCCGCCAGTGCCTGCGGGTCTTTTTCCAGCGCGGTGATGATCCCCAGCCCACCTCGAATTTGGGTCGCGTCGGGATGATTGGCAAGAATAATGCGCAAGGCTGCCAGAGCCTGCCCGTGCGGGCAGGAGAGGAGTTCCGGCAGGGAAGGGTGGATACGGGCCCGGACAATTTCCACCAGCCCCAGCGCCGTAATACCAAGGCAGCGTGGGCGCAATGGGTCTGCCTGTAGCATCGCTTTAATGGGTTCCAGCAGGGCCTGACGCTTGCGGGTTGAAAGGCCTGCAGGGTCAATCAGGATGGCCCCGGAGAGGTTGCGTAGCCTGATCTGTTGAAACAGGGCGGGTAGGGCATCCCGGTTGGCGGCAAACTGGGCGGTCTGTTTCGTCCAGCCTGTTGCCGTTGGGGGCGCATCCATATCAATGGCGATCAGCGCAGGGGTGGGCGTGATGCTCGCCGTCATGCCACCGGGCAGGGAGACGCTTGCCTCCGCTAGTGCATCGCAGGCGTGGGCTATGGCTTCAGGGAAAGGGCTGAGGGCCTGCTCACGACGGTCTCGCAAGGTTGGGGGGATCAGTGCCGCCGCCGCCGCGGAATCCACAGTGATGCGCGCCTGTGGCCAGCGGTCTGCCAGCCGCTCAAGTGGTGTCGGGCCACGGGTTAGCAGGCAGGGTTTGTCTGGCAGGGGTGTGGCAGGTGGTTCCTGTGCCTGCACACGCAGGCCTTTGCCGCCTTGCGCCGCACGGGTTACGCGCACGGTAAGCATCTGGCCTTCCGTAACGGGGTCCTTGCCGTTCTGTATGGGAAGGAAACCGCTTTCCCCTTTGCCCAGATCCACAAAAGCACCGCCCATGGCGGGCATAAGGGCGCTGATGCGGGCCTGATACACGTCTCCTACCCCATCAGGGGCGGCAGGCCGCCACAGGGCGTAATCGAGAAGGGTGTTATGCTGGGTAACGGCAAGCCGAAGCTCGCCGGGGAAGAAGGCAACGCGGAGAACGGTGCTCACGGAAGCCAGTGGCCCGGCTGACCACGGAGCAGTTGCGCCGTTTCAAACAGGGGCAGGCCGATGACACCAGAGGCGCTGCCGGAAATAAAGCGGATAAACCCGGCGGCATGCCCTTGCAAAGCATACCCACCCGCTTTGCCCTGCCAGTCTCCGGCATCCAGCAAGGCTTCAATCTGATGGTCGGTGAGGCGGGAGAAAGTGACAGCCGTTTCCACCACGCGCTCTCCCGTGCGGCCATCAGGCCACGCAGCGGTAGGCACGCAGCGCAAGGCTGTGAGCACCGTATGGCGGCGGCCGGAAAGCAGGGTCAGGCATTTGCGTGCCGTTTCCCGGTCTTCCGCCTTGGGAAGAATGCGGCGGCCAAGGGCCACAACCGTATCAGCCCCCAGCACAAGGGCAGGTTCTGTTATCTGATGGGCAACAGCCGCGGCCTTTTCTGCCGCCATACGGCGCACGTATGGGCGCGGCTGTTCATTACGCTGCGGTGTTTCATCAATATTGGCGGGAAAAACGCGGTCTGGCGTCAGCCCCAGCTGGGCCAGAAGGTCCAGCCGACGGGGCGATGCCGAAGCCAGCACAAATGCAGGACGCACCGCTGTTTCCGTGCCAGCAGGCCCGGAGGCGGTCATCGTCTTACTTGAAGCGGAAAGTGATACGACCTTTGGAAAGGTCATACGGTGTCATTTCAACGTTCACGCGGTCACCAGCCAGAACGCGGATACGGTTTTTGCGCATCTTGCCGCTGGTGTGTGCCAGAATCATGTGTTCGTTGTCGAGTTTCACACGGAACATCGCGTTGGGCAGCAGTTCGGTCACTGTGCCGCTAAATTCAATCATGTCTTCTTTAGACATGGCGTCCTTCGTTCATTTTCAAGCCTCGTTACAGTTGGGATGAGCAGATATGGGTGAGGGACCGTATCCGGTCAAGCGTTAGGTGTTCCCTTTGCCAGAACATCCAGCCGGGCCGAGATGCTCAGCGCATGGGCTTCAAGCCCTTCCGCATGTGCCAGCGCCACCCCGGCAGGACCAATGCGCCGCAGCGCATCCGGCCCGCCAGAGAGGAACGTGGTACGTTTCATGAAATCAAAAACAGACAACCCGGAGGCAAAGCGCGCGGTGCGTGATGTAGGCAGCACATGGTTGGGGCCACCCACGTAATCTCCCACGGCTTCCGGGCAGAAACGGCCAAGGAAAACCGCGCCAGCGTGCCGTACACGGGCAAACAGGCTTTCCGGATCATCCACCATCAGTTCCAGATGTTCCGGGGCCAGACGGTTGGCCAATGTGACGGCTTCTTCCAGCGAGCGCACAATCAGAACAGCACCATTACGCTTCCAGCTTGCGCCCGCAATGGCAGACCGGGTGAGGGTACGCAGTTCCGTTTCAACTGCCGCAATAACGGTATCAGCAAACGCGGCATCCGGGGTGATCAGCGTGGCCTGCGCCAGTTCATCATGTTCGGCCTGCGCCAGAAGATCGAGTGCAATCAGGCGCGGGTCTGTTGCCGAATCGGCAATCACCACCACGTCAGACGGCCCGGCAATGCTGTCGATTCCCACATGGCCGAACACCTGCCGCTTGGCTTCCGCCACATAGGCATTGCCGGGGCCAACAATACGGTCAACCGGGCGAATGGTCTTGGTGCCGAACGCCATGGCCCCTACGGCTTGTGCCCCGCCTACACGGTAAATTTCCGTCACGCCAGCGCGGTGTGCAGCGGCCAGAACCAGCGGGTTGATCACACCGTTGGGGGTGGGCACACACATGGCCAGACGCTCCACCCCGGCTACACGGGCGGGAATGGCGTTCATCAGCACGGAGGAAGGATAGGCCGCCTTGCCACCCGGCACATACAGGCCCACGGCATCCAAGGGAATCCAGCGGAGCCCCAGTGTCATCCCCACATCATCCGTGTAGCGGATATCCTGTGGCATCTGGGCCTTATGGAAGGATTCAATGCGGTCGGCCGCAACATCCAGCGCAGCCAGAAGATCCGGGCTGACCTGCGCGCGGGCTTTTTCCACTTCCTCTGCTGTAAACGCCAGTTTTTCGGGCGTGAGGGGAAGATGGTCAAATTTTTCCGTCAGCGCGCAGAGGGCCGTATCTCCGTCACGCCGCACCTGGGCCAGAATGTCCGCAACGGGGGCATGCACTTCCTGCCCCTGTTCTTCCCGCGCATCCAGCAGGGAGGAGAAAGCGGCTTCAAAGCCGGGGTCACGGATATCAAGGCGTTTCATGAAGACTGTTCTGCCTCAGCTTTTTCGGTCTGTCGGGCGTTGGCCTCAAGGGCGGTGCGAAAACTGTTGATAATGGCTGAAATCTCTTCAGGCCGCGTTTTCAGCGCCGTTCTGTTTACAATCAGGCGGCTGGTTACGTGCGCTATGGTTTCCACTTCACGCAGGCCATTGGCGCGCAGGGTGGAGCCAGTATCCACCAGATCCACAATCAGGCGGGAAAGGCCCAGCATGGGGGCCAGTTCCATCGCGCCATGCAGATGGACAATATTGGCGTTGATGCCGCGAGCCGCAAAATAACGGCGGGTGACGGCGGGATATTTGGTGGCAGCCCGAACTTCGGACCAGCGCGCCCATTCGGCGGGGTCATGCGGCAGGGTGTTGGGCTGGGCAATGGAAATCCGGCAGGCGCCAATGCCCAGATCAAGCGGGGCATAGATTTCAGGGTAGTCAAATTCCATCAGCACGTCTGCGCCGCAGATGCCTACCTGCGCCCCGCCAGAGGCGACAAAGGTTGCCACATCAAAGGAGCGCACGCGCACAACATCCACGCAGGGGTCTTGCGTGGGGAAACGCAGCTTGCGGCTGTTATCGCCCAGACAATCATCACTGGGCGCCAGCCCTGCCTGTTTCAGCAGGGGGGTAACCGCTTTCAGGATACGGCCTTTGGGGAGAGCCAGCACCATGGGGGCCCGTTCTTCCGTGCCCAAAGGGCGTACGGGTTGAAGGTCAGGCTGAGGCACGGTCATGAAAACTCCGGTCGGGCAGCAGGGGCAAGAGTGCGTGACGGCGGCACTCCTAGCACAAGGCGGCCCGGTATCAAAGGCAGAGCACCTGCCCGAAGAGACTTAATGCGTCTCTCCGGGCAGAAAGCTCAGCGGCGCCACCATCCAGTGCGGCGGCGGGGAGCAGGTTGCTCATCATCAATGACAATCGGCTGCACCACGGAAGGATCAGTCGCGTCCTTGCTGTCTTCCGCCGGAGCTGCCTCGGTTTTTGTGGCGACAGAGGCCGCTTTGGCTGCCGTGCGGCGGCGGCGCGGTGCCGGCTTTTCGGCCTCCACTGCCGGAGCTTCAGCTTCAGCGGTGTCTGCAACGGAAGCCGTCTCCACCTTTTTCCGCGTGGTGCGGCGGCGGGTGCGAGGTTTGGCTTCTTCCTCGGCATCCGCTTCAGGTGTGGTTTCGGCTTCGGCTGTGGGGTCGGCCTTTTTGCGCGTCACACGGCGGCGGCGCGGTTTAGGGGCTTCTTCCTCGGCAGTTGCGTCAACGCTTTCAGCCGCAGGTTCCGGAGCCTCCGCCGCAGTTGCGGGGGCTTCCTCTTCTGCGGTCCGCGTTGTTGCCGTGCGGCGGCGGCGTGTGGGCCGTCTGCGGGCAGGCTTTGCCTCTTCCGGCTCAACAGCAACGGTTTCCACCGTTTCTTCCACCTGCGGGGCAGCGGAGACTGAAGCAGGCGCTTCGGCTTCCACCACTGCTTCCGTTTCCACAATGACCGGGGCTGCCTTTACGGGCTCAACCGGAGCGGACGTCTTGGCAGGGGCCGGGGTGCGGGCAGGCTGGGGAGCCGGTTCCGGCTCGGCCATGCTGCTTTCGATCAGATCGAAGATATCGATGCTGCCGCCAAACGGGTTGGCAGGGGTCGGCCCCTGCCATGTGGGGCGGGACGGCCGCGGAGCCGGACCTTCCTCAATCGCAACCCGGATCTGGGGCTGCTCTTCACGCTGCACGCGGGAGTGACGTGTGCGGCGACGGCCCGGAACCAGATTATCTGTTGCCTCGGAGTCGGCGTCTGCCTGTGTGGGGGCAGGCTGTTCCGCTGCGGCAACCG
>NZ_LHZU01000081.1 GCF_001580995.1 Acetobacter senegalensis | reverse complement strand
GGCTACAGGGCTACAGGGCTACAGGGCTACAGGGCTACAGTTTGGGGCGTGATTTCCGCTTGTAAACCCTTATCGGCGTGTTTTCTTCTGTGGGCACAGGCAGTGTCTCTTCCCGCTCCAACCAAGCGCCAATCACTGCCAGCACATAATTTTGCTGCTGGACTGTAAGTGGAAACCCTTTGGTGAAATGGTGCCATTTTTCGAGGCACGATCTACAGCAAGTTCCTGTAGCATGTTGCGCAACAAAAACCGGATGGCCCTTCCACGGTGTTTGCCGACCATCTTTTTCCGGATGTGCAGGAGCCAATCGTTTTGCAATAAAATCCGCACCGTGTTCCAGAACAGCGCCCAGTCCTTTTTTTGTCAGATAAGCCCGATCAGAAGCATTTAAATGAAACTGCTGCCGAAATGCGGACCGCGCGAGCTTTTGCCAGATATCAGGGGCAATTTCTGGTAACTCAAGCGTAGAAGCAAAGAGTTCCCCCTGTGAAGCAGACTTCATTTTTTCTGAAAAGTCAGACAAAACCGATCATGCTTTCTTTCAAAACAATACTTGTTTTTTTAATCTGAATAATGGTGAACGCACAAGGGTTTGAACCCTAGTCCCGCTGATTAAGAACTATGCAACCGAGACAGAAACAAAAACCCACGAGCTTTTAAGAGTTATCTCTGCACCAGTAAAAGTCCCTCATCGCTACAGCGGATGTCACGACAGTCAACTCGGTGATCAGCATGAGGGCACAGTAGAAATCCATTTATGGCTGTCTATACAGGCCGTGCCAGCGGTCATACATGGTCAAGGCTGAGTGTGTGTAGGCCGTCAAAAACCGTGGAGCTGACCAACTTATCCGGCAACCCCTCTCTACAGCTTTTGGGTTGGCTCAGAACCTTCCCTACCCGCACTTCACTATAAACGCGCTCACAGCTTGAAGCATGGTGCATCCACGTCAGGAGACGTGTCAGATAACAACAGCAAGCAAGGACGATAGCCAACTTGCGTCATTTGCCCTCTAAGCACATCAGGATGCAGGCATGCCGCCCTTGCTGGCATAAGCATATGGTCCACCGCGATGCAAGGCACGCTGATAGGAAGGGCGGTCATGAATACGGCGCAAGAACGCCCCGACATGCGGCCGATTATCCGTTGCTCCTGCACGTGCGGCTGCCGCTTCAAGAGGAAAGCTCATCTGAATATCCGCAGCGGTAAAGTCATTCCCAGCGAACCATTCACTTTCAGACAGGCTACGCTCCCAGTAATCCATATGCAGTTTGACCTGCGGATTGATGAGCTGTGTCTGTGCCCCTTTTGAAACCAGAAAAGCAAAAGGACGGAAAGGCAAAGGAGCCTTCTTGGGCAGCATCCCGAATATCAGTTTGAGCAATAGCGGCGGCATGGCAGATCCTTCTGCATAATGCAGCCAGTATATGAAGCGGATATATTCGGGAGTGTCGCGCGCTGGGGCCAGTCGGCCATTGCCGTATTTATTGATAAGATATTCGATAATCGCCCCGCTTTCTGCCAGCGTCACGTTCCCATCCGTGTCAGTTATCACCGGAGACTTGCCTAATGGATGAATAGCCCGCAGGGATTTTGGAGCCATCATGGTTTTGGGGTCACGTTTGTAAAACTGGATATCATAGGGAAGTTCCAGTTCCTCCAGCAGCCACAGAACCCTCTGAGAACGGGAGTTATCCAGATGATGCACGGTAATCATAAGATGCAGTCCTTCCTTCAACTGGCATGAAAATCCTGCCCAGCCTTACCCATCTTGGCAGAGGGGCTATGGCGTAATGCATTCCGGGCGAAGTTGATTACCGGCTAAAGAACGTGACGATGGATTTGGTTCCATGGACCATCCGGATGCGCAAGGCTGATTACAGGCAGAACTCTCCCGTCACCTTGCGTTCCGCAACTGCATTTTTTGCCTACTCTTTTGAGGAAAGCGTAAAAATTTAGGGTCTAGCAACGCTAAGAGATCAATGAGCAGATTTTGAATGTCTATCAACCGGACACGGGCCAGATGTTCATTAGATGTGTAGTCCCGGGATTTGATGGTACATTATGGGACAAATACGTCATGCCAGCGCCACGACCACGCACACTGTCCAAGAACAGCAATATAACGATCGGATGTTTCGCTCGCGGAGCCTGACCTCTAAGCCCTGCCCCCTAAAACAGGGACAAAGTAGCGAAAGTATCAAACCATCAAGGACCAGAAGACGGCTCCAAAAGAGCCTCGCTCAACGGTCCTGTCTGAAACAGACGAAGCGATGGTCGCGACCGTTCGCCGACGTAATCTACTGCCTTTGGGTGACCAGCCTGTAAGCTCCGTAAGAAGCCGTCCAGAATTTTAGCAACCATGGGCAACCTAAGCCCAGCAAGGGCAAATTTTCATACCCGCAAAATTGCAGAGAAAAGCTACCAAGACAAAGTGAAAAATTGGGCGGATAGGCTGAATATCTGGATATCAGCATTGGCAGGGAAAAGGCCCCTGCCTGCTAGCCTAAACCAGCGTTTCAAATGATTCCGGAAAGCCATGAGGGTGAAGCACCCCTAAGCCTAAAAACCACCTAAGTCTTTGGAAAGATTGGTGGGCGCACAAGGGCTCGAACCTTGGACCCGCTGATTAAGAGTCAGCTGCTCTACCAACTGAGCTATGCGCCCTTACAGTCTTGTGGACTGAAGTGAGGGCTTTGTATCACCCTCCCCTTCAAAGCACAAGTCTGAATTTCAAGATTTCAGACGAGAGAGAACGTCATCCAGTTGGTCCAGGCTGTTGTAATGAATTTCGAGAGAACCACCTTTCCGGCCATCAAAATTCACCTTCACGCGTAAGCCAAGCCGCGTTGCAAGATCCCGTTCCAATGCTGCAATTTCAGGATCACGCGCCTTCTTGTTTTGCTCGGCTTTTTGGGGTTTGGCCTTGTTTTCAAGTGCTGCCTGAACCAGAGCTTCCGTCTGCCTGACGGAAAGGCCTTTGGTTAGCACGTCATGAGCAGCAGCAATGGGGTCAGGATGAGCAAGCAGAGCCCGTGCGTGTCCGGCAGACAATGCGCCAGTTCCAACGGCTTTTCTTACGGACTCAGGCAGGCGTAGCAAGCGCAGGGTATTGGCAACGTGCGGGCGAGATTTACCAATTGCCTTGGCCAGTTCATCCTGCGTCAGGCTGTAATCTTCCATCAGCCTGCTGAACCCTTCAGCTTCTTCTATCGGGTTCAGATCTGCACGCTGGAGATTTTCCACCAGGGCTGCGGCCATGGCGTCACTTTCGTCCAGATCACGTACCAGCACTGGCACTGTATGGCACTGTGCCAGTTGGGCAGCACGCCACCGCCGTTCGCCTGCAATAATCTGATACTGATCTTTTTTATCCGGATCAGGGCGTACCAGAATAGGTTGCAGAATACCGCGCGCCCGAATGGAATCGGCCAGTTCCTGCAATGCCGTGGGTTCCATGTCCTGCCGTGGCTGAAAAGGACCGGGAACAAGAGCCTCAACAGGCAGTGTGCTCGCTGGTGCGGCGGGCTCTGCTTTCGCTGATGAGGAAGAAGCCTTCTCGGCCGCTACGGGAGCCGTATCTCCCAGCAACGCGGCAAGACCACGGCCCAGTTTGGGACGGGCAGCAGGTTTACGAGCCATGCTTACGATGTTCTCCTCTTGATTTCCTCAGCGAGCGCTCTGTAAGACGCAGCACCACTCGCCTTGGGATCATACACCATAACGGGCTGCCCATGGCTCTGCGCCTCAGAAATACGGATATTACGGGGTATCAGAGTTTCAAGAACATCATCCCCAAAGAAACTGCGGGCATCAGCGGCAACCAACTCGGAAAGATTATTCCGCCGGTCATACATGGTCAGCGCAATACCGGTTATTTTCAGACCTGTGTTCAGCTTCTTGCGAACACGCTCAATGGTCTTCACCAGATGGCCCAACCCCTCAAGCGCAAAAAACTCACACTGCAAGGGCGCCAGCACCCCATCTGCAGCCACCAGAGCATTCAACGTCAGCAGGCTCAGGCTGGGAGGACAATCAATAATCACATAATCAACGGATTTGGTCAGAGAAGCCAGAGCCGTGCGTAACCGGCTTTCGCGCCCATCTTCATCAACAAGCTCTATTTCCGCCCCGACAAGCTCCGTATTTGCCGCGATAACAGAAAGGCCATCAATCTCGGTGGGCTGAAGCAGTTCTTCGGCGGGTTTTTCCTGCATCAGCAGGGCGTAGGCGCCTCCCTGCCGGGCATCATATCCTACGCCCAGACCTGTTGATGCGTTGCCCTGAGGGTCCATGTCCAGCAGAACCACGCGGGCACCATCTTCTGCCAGCGCTGCGGCAACATTAATGGCCGTGGTTGTTTTCCCTACACCGCCCTTCTGGTTTGCTACTGCCAGAATGAAACATTTCTTTGCTTTTTTATCGGTCTTAGACACGTTCAAGATTGCTCACTTCAAGAATCACACCATCATGGCTTGTCACACTGGGGTGGATACACACATCCATGTGCCAGTTCCGTCTTGCCTCGGTCAACTCATCTTCGGCCTGCTGGCCTTTCAAAAACACGGCTTTTCCCCCTTTTGCCAATAACGGGGCCGTCCACTCCAGCAATTTGGGCAAAGCGGCCAAAGCCCGCGCTGTGACAATAGGCGCGGGTTCAGGTGTCGCCTGCTCAATCCGCTCCGCCAGAACTTTTACCGGAGCCACCGTAACACGCGCGGCCTCACGTAAAAATGCGGCTTTACGCTGATCTGATTCAATCAGGGTTCCGGGCACATTTGTGGCAATGGCCGTAATCACCCCCGGGAACCCACCCCCAGACCCAAGATCAATAAAGCTGGAAGCACCTTGCACCAAGGGGGCAATCTGGAGGCTATCACGCACATGCCGGTCCCACACAAACGCCATATCCCGGCTGGAAACCAGATTGATGCGCGGGTTCCATTTTTCCAGCAGGGCCACAAAGGCTTCCAGCCGCTCCTTCGTTTCACGTGAAACATGCATTTCAGGCAAGATCATGCTCATCCGGCCACTCTCTGCCGCACATGAGCCAGAATAGCCACCAGAGCAGAAGGCGTTATTCCTGGAATTCTTTGCGCAGCACTAAAGTTTTCCGGCTTTGCACGCTCCAGTCTTTCCTTCATTTCAGCACTAAGGCCACCGATATCACTGAAATTGATACCTGTTGGAAACCGGATCTCGCTTTCAGCTTCCAATTGTTTGATCTCCCGCCTCTGCCGGACGAGATAGCCTTTATACCGCGCCTCGGTTGTCACGTAATGACGCGCTCTTTCTGAGGCAGACAGATACCATGGGGCCAATCTGGCAATAACATCATCCGTTATGCCATAGCCCAGAATTTCCAGAAGTGTTCTACGGCGGCCATCAAGTGCCACTTTTACTCCTGACTGAACAAGCACATTTGGGGCCCAGCTCTCCTGATCGGCTTTTTCTGAAACCTGCTTTATTTCACAGCAATCTTTTTCAAAAACGGACTTCCTCTCTTTCCCCACGCAACCCCAGTCGATACCAAGCTGGGTCAGACGCATATCCGCATTATCCGCACGCAACGTCAGACGATATTCCGCGCGTGAGGTGAACATGCGATACGGCTCACTCACTCCCTGCGTGGTCAGATCATCCACCATGACGCCAATATACGCTTTGCCTCTATCAAGGCTGACCGCTTCCTGCCCCCCTGCCCGCCGTGCAGCATTCACGCCTGCCAGCAGCCCTTGAGCCCCGGCTTCCTCATAGCCTGTCGTGCCGTTGATCTGACCGGCCAGAAACAGGTTGGGACATTTCTTAAGTTCGAGAGATGCCGTCAGTTCTCGGGGGTCAACATAATCATATTCAACAGCATAACCCGGCTGAGCAATGATGGCGTGCTCCAGCCCCGGGATAGTGTGAATCATCTCTTCCTGCACATCTGCGGGAAGGCTGGTTGAAATGCCATTCGGGTAAATCAGATGACCACCTTCATGCTCAGGGAGAGCTTCCGGCTCAAGAAAGATCTGATGGCTGGTTTTTTCTGCAAACCGCACCACTTTATCTTCAATAGACGGACAATAACGTGGTCCGCGGCCTGAAATAGCCCCTCCATATACTGCTGAAAGATGCAGATATTTATTGATAATATCGTGTGTTTTCTGGTTTGTCGCCGTTATGCCGCATACCATTTGCGGGTTTGTAATGGCCTGCGTCAACCGGCTGAACGGTTCAGGATGATCATCCCCTTTATCTTCAGCCAAAGAGGCCCAATCAATACTGTCCTTAACCAGACGTGCAGGCGTTCCCGTTTTCAACCGGCCCATTATCAAACCAAGATTTCTCAGCCTCTTGGCTAACGCAACCGCAGGTTGTTCCCCCACTCGGCCCGCCGGTTTGGATTTATGCCCAATATGAATAATTCCATTCAGGAAGGTCCCTGTCGTCAGAACAACAGCGCCAGCCCGATAGGTCGTCCCGTCCTCACACACCACTCCCTGCACGCTTCCATCTTCCTCACACAGAAGATCACCTGCCGCGCCTTCGGCACAGTCCAGAAGAGGGGTTTCAGCCAGCAGGTCCTGCACAGCCTGTTTGTAAAGCATCCGATCAGCCTGAGCACGTGGTCCCTGCACGGCTGGGCCTTTAGACCGATTAAGAAGCTTGAAATGGATACCTGCACGATCAGCAGCGCGGCCCATAATGCCATCCAGCGCGTCTATCTCGCGCACCAGATGCCCTTTTCCAATCCCGCCAATAGCAGGATTGCAGGACATGGCTCCCACCGTGCTTTTGTGATGCGTCAACAGAAGTGTGCGGGCACCACAACGCGCCGCAGCAGCGGCAGCTTCACAGCCCGCATGCCCTCCTCCAACAACAATCACATCGTAAAAACGGTCCATTATTCCGCCGCCTTTTGCAAACCTATTTCCCAATACAGAACTGCCCGAACACTGCATCCAGCAGATCTTCCACGCCCACATGGCCTGTAAGCCGCCCCAGCGCCCGCATTGCCAGACGCAATTCCTCTCCCCGCATTTCCGGCCATTCCTGCTCCAATGCCTGCTGCAGACAAAGGCAGGCTTCCTTCACGCCAGCCTCATGCCGTGCGCGGGTTAAAAGAGGCGCACCAGAAGCCGACTGTGCCGTTAAGGCTTCCACCTTCTGCTCAAGAATCGTTCGGAGTGCGTTCAACCCCTCGCCCGTCTGCAGACTGACAGGAAGTACAGACACCCCTAACACTTTTGCAGGCACAGGCCCAAGGTCTGTTTTATTGCCTATCAGCAAAGCGCCGGGAAAGACATTCTCCGGAAGCATATCCCCCGTGAACATTTGCAGTACACAGTCCGCCTGTTTCACGTGAAACAGTGCCCGTTTGACGCCTTCAGCTTCAATTTCGTCCTGAGTTTCCCGCATTCCGGCGGTATCAACAAATGTCACCCGCACACCAGCCAAACTACCGTTCACTTCTATGGCGTCCCGCGTCGTCCCCGCCACGGGGGACACAATGGCGGCATCACGGTCTGCAAGCCAGTTCAGCAGGCTGGATTTGCCCGCGTTAGGAGGGCCCGCAATGGCAAACACAACACCCAGCCGAATCCGCTCGCCTCGTTTTCCGTCCTGAAGATGCTCCTGCATGGCACCAATAAGCGCGTGAATCTCGTTCAACAGGCCTTGTTCCACCTCTTCCGGCAGATCTTCATCCGGGAAATCAATCAGTGCTTCCTGATGCGCCAGAATCCGCTTCAGCCGCTCTGCCCAGTTTTCATACAAGCGGCTGAGCGCTCCATCAGTTTGCGCCAGCGCCAGCTTCCTCTGGCTTTCCGTCTCGGCATCCACCAGATCAGCAATGCCTTCAGCTTCCACCAGATCCATGCGGCCATTAGTGAACGCCCTACGGGTGAACTCACCCGGTTCTGCAGGACGAGCACCGCCTGCGACCAATGCCTCTGCAACAGCTTTAATAACCGCCGGTCCTGCATGCAGATGCAGTTCAAAACCATCTTCCCCCGTGTAGCTATTCGGGCCAGGAAACCAGAGCACCAGCGCTTCATCCAGAAGATTGTCTTTTACGCTGGCATCCTGCCATACACGCCGCAAAACGGCTTTCCGGGGAGGCGGAACCTTCCCACATAAGCGGGTCAACAGGCTTGCGCTCTGGGGACCGCTGACACGCATGACTGCAATGGCCGCTCGTCCCAGACCAGTTGAGAGCGCAAAAATGGTCTCTTCACTCTGATAGCCCACGGAGGCCTGCTCCTTCTGTCATTCCGTAATCTCTGAAGTCTCTCTTTTTCAGCCCGCATCTCAGTATGGATCCGAGCCGACAACCAAAACAGGTCTTTCTTATCCTGCTAAGGAAAGGAGGAGCGAGAAATACCCACCTCTCCCTCTGATTGGCAGAGGCTTTCTAAAACAGATTCCCGCCCACGCGTAGCCAAAATTAAAACCTTGCGGCCTGCTCCCTTCTTCCTGCTTGGATGGAGAGAGCTAGGAAACTGTTTTCGAAGAAGGCAGCAAAGCGAAAAAACAATCAGGATAAAAAATAAGCGACACAGAATTGAAGCTCATATCTACAGCGTAAGATGAAAGCCTTCCCAAATTTTGATTGAAAAATCAGGCAGATCAATTTGGCTACTTTTTGAGTTAAGGCTTACTTCAAAAGTCCCTACGCTAGGCAGACACTCATCTAGCGTGAATATGCGTTGTCCTTTCACCCCGATGCCGCCCATCAAAGCAGCAACCCCTTTTCTAGCTCAAAAATGCTCTGCCTATTCTCTCTTTCTGCTTTTTTAATGCTGACTTAAAATGTGGCTGGGTGTCCTGCCATGGCGCTATCTCGCGGGCTCAAATCTGCCCTTCGATGCATCCAAGCCTCTTGTGCTTCTCCATTGCTGGGGTTCGCCAACAGTCTCTAGTCGAGGTTCACGGGCTCTTCATTTTGTTTTGGCCTGACGTTTTGAGGCTTTCCTTTTTGAAAGAGAAAAAGCGTCCGCCAGTGAAGAGATAGCCATTTCTGCGGCTAAAAATTGCAGCATGCAAACTTTCAGACAGGAATATCAGGATAAAGGCCCACCGAGTTTGTCTGATACTGAAAGCAACTCAACTCAGTTTGAAGAAAAGCAAAAACCGTCCTTTGGGTATTTCAGCCACGAAAACCGAAAGAGGAGGCAAACTTAAAACCACCCCCGGCTAAGCACAGACAAAAATGGACTCATGGAGAGGGAGAGCCATTTTAAAATGGATGCCCGTAAAAATTCCTCTCTGCTGAAGGTCGGTATCTTTTTTAAGCCCCGTCTTCAATCTGCTTGTATAATGCCCTTATTCTATTCTGAAACCATAACGCCCGAAGGGTCGATTTATGCCGCAGCTTTCCCTCCACTCACCACTTGGTCCGCTCACTCTCACCGAGGAAGAGGGAAAAATCATTTCTCTGGATTGGGGATGGGGGCGGGACCAGACAGAAACGCCTTTGCTCTGTGAAGCCAGAGACTGGCTGGACAAATGGTTTGATGACCCCAAAGCATCGGGAGCTTTTCCCTTCCCGCTTGAACCGTTTGGCACGCCTTACCAGAAAAAAATATGGGCAGCTTTGTGCGCTATCCCGGTCGGCAGTGTCACCACCTATCAGGCGTTGGCCCAACAGGTTGGCGGCAGTCCGCGTTCTGTTGGGCAGGCTGTAGGCCGCAATCCTATCCCGATCCTGATCCCATGCCATCGCGTGGTGGCTCAGCGTGGACTGGGTGGATATTCCGGGGATGGCGGCATTGATGATAAACAGTGGCTTCTGAACCTGGAAGAAGCCCGTTTAACAGCATAAGGACTGTTTTATGTAAAAGGCCGTAGCACCCCTTCTTTGGCGCGCTACGGCCTTCTTTTTACCGAAAAAACTGAGCAGCGTTAGCCGTTAGTGCTGCTGATCAGGTGATGTCACGCTCATGGCTGCTGCTGAAGCAGCATCTTTGTGCGCAATATCCGTCTTCACCACAAACGCATTATCTGTCCGGTTGAGATCAGGAATTTTGTGATCAGGGTCCAACACTACTGACTGGATAGCCTGTTTCCCCGGAATCTGAAGCGTGACGTCGTTCTTCTGGTACCACGTTTCAGTTGGAATCAACACACGGGCTGAGCTTCCGTCTATCCACGTAATCGCCATTGTCACCGGCAGGGGTAGCCACCCCTTGTTTTTGACATGCACAAGCGCGCCTTGAGAGGGATTGCCGTTAACGTAAGAAACGGACCGTAGAGCGTAATCAGGCCCCCAGTTCTTGAAATACCAGCCCCGCCAGAACCATGAGAGATCTTCTCCCCCTTCACTGTCCATCACCCTGAAAAAATCTGATGGCGTAGGATGCCCAAACGCCCACAACGCAATGTAGCGTCTGAAAGCGCGGTCAAAACGCTCTGGGCCCAGTATCTGTTCTCTCAACAGTTGCAGACCATAAGCGCCTTTAAAGTATGTCACCGGATGGCGGTATTTTTCGGGTATAAGGTCCGCAGCCGTCATCAATGCGGGTGCAGAGGCATCTTTCAGAACAGGAACAATATCGTCCGCTGGTTGGCCGGTCTGGGGCGCAAATTCTACATCACGCTTGGGTGCAAACTCACCATGATTAAAATGCTCTGAAGCATACATATCAATAAACGTATTGAACCCTTCATCCATAAAAGCATGGCGGCGTTCATTGGAGCCCACAATCATGGGAAACCACCCATGCCCCAGTTCATGAGTAGTCACCCAGAACAGTTGAGATCCCGCATCCTCTTTCCCATCAAAAACAATGCCGGGATATTCCATGGCGGCGCCATGCCCGCCAACATTCACTGCATTGGGCCATGGATAGGGGTACCATTTGCCTGAAAAATACTCGATCGCATGTTTGACGTATTCTGTGGAGCGATCCCATTTTTTCTCCCCCGCTGCTTCAGCCGGGTAAACCGACATAGCCAGACGCGGAAGTGGATTTTTGGCATCCGAGCCTTCCAGTGGAGGCAGATCAAGTTTTGCGGCATCCCACAGCAACGCAGCGGACGCCACAAACGCCACATCACGCGTATTGGACATGTGGAAACGCCATGTCTGTGTGCCTTGCTGCACCTGATCAACCAGCGCTTTGACATCTGCTTCCGTGCGGATCAACACGCGTGTTTCACTTTTGGCGGCGTCGGCCAGACGGCTCCGTTCCTGTGCGGTCAGAACATCATCCGGGTTTGTAAGAGCACCGCTCCCCACCACCAGAAACCCTTTAGGCACAGTAACGCTATAATCGATGGTGCCGTAATCCAGATAGAATTCCTGCCCCAGATACGGGGCTGTATCCCACCCTCTTACATCGTCATAAACAGCCATACGGGGATAGAACTGGGCAATTTCATAAACCTCCCCGTCCCGATCCTGACTGAACGCAGTGCGGCCACCCCATTCAGCTGGAATCTGGTAATGCCAGGAAATTTTCAGGGTGAGTTTGCCACCGTTTGCAGAAAGATCGCGCGTCAGAGGCACTTGCATACGGGTGTCAGACACTATCGGCGAAACAGGCGTATCTTGCCCATTATCCTGTATGGCAACCCCATCTATCACCACGCCATCTGTGTGGTGACGCAGCCACCGGGGCGTTGCAAAGGAAGCGCGAGAACCAAGAGCATACAGATTCTGGTCAAGCTGCACCCAAAGGGAAGAAAGAGCGTCCGGGCTGTTATTGGTGTAGGTCAGTGTCTCAGTGCCAGATAGCACATGCGTGGCCGGATCAATCTGGACATGGATGTCGTAATCAGCATGATTTTTCCACGCTTGCGGGCCGGGTGCGCCGCTGCCGGAATGATAGACGTTCACGGGTTGCGGATAAGCCAGCGGCGCAAAAATCTCTTGTGCATCTGGTTCTGCCGCATTTGCAGCAACGCCAGTCACGGTGGCAGCAAGAAGACCACCTGAAAGAGTTAAAGCCCGATACCCAACCAGAACACTGCACGACGCCAGATAATCACGTAAATACTTAAATGCCACCACGCTTATCCCCTTTTGACACTCTGCTTCCCTATCAAACATTTACCCTAGCGCAGTTTTTTACTGGCCATAAATGCAGAAAGGAGAAAAGGGCTGCCCCTTTTCTCCTTCCGTAACGGTCTTGTGGTTCTGGTATCAGAAAATAAACGACAGAATCAGCGTTTATCGCAGCTTTCCGTGTAGGTATTAAAGAAACGCCCTGCACTACAACGCACAACATCAGACGGCTGTGAGACATTTTGCGGCACAGCGCCGGAATAAGCTGGCTGCTGATAGGAAGAATACGCCGGGTCTCCCACAGGCTGAGAAGACGCTCCTCCGTAATAATAGCTTTGAGGCGCGTAAATATTCTGGCTCTCATACCCATCATAAGAGGACGCAACAGCGCTTCCTACCGCCAGCCCGAGCGCTGAGCCGAAGACAAACGGAGCGCCCCAACCCCAGCCCCAGCCGCCATAGGGACCAGCACCCCAGCCCCAACCGGGATAACCCCACCCCCAGCTATAATAG
>NZ_LHZU01000050.1 GCF_001580995.1 Acetobacter senegalensis | reverse complement strand
GGAGATCTCTTCGAGATCGTTCCTCAGCTTACAGAAGAACTGAAGTAAGTTTTTCGCTTAAAGGCGAAAGACGTTAAAAAAACCTGCATGGTTGAAACTGACCATGCAGGTTTTTTTATATCCTCTGTCTGACGCCCTCAGTGCGCAGTAGTCAGTGGGACTTATTGGTGCCGTATGTCGCCAGAAACATATGGACAGCGGCATGGATTACTTTTTCCTTGTCCGCCGGCTCATTTTCAAATGGCATGTTGAAGCGTTTTCGGTGCGCAAGGCGTGTCTGGCATAGCGTGAAAAACTGCTCAGCGGCAAAGGTGGGGTCCTCCACCGCCAGCGTGCCGTTTTCAACCTGCTGCTGAATCCAACCTGCCAGGGTTTCGATCGCAATTTTGGGGCCGTGTTGCCAGAAGCTGGTGGCAAGGTGCGGGAAATGTGGCGCTTCGGAGACGATGATCCGATAGAGCATGATGCTCTCTGGCAGGGTAATCAGATGCACCATGGCGCGCGCAACCGCGGTCAGGGTTTCCTTCACGGGTTCATTAAGCTGAATAGGAGCCAGTGCCAGCGGTAACTTCTCGCGGCAATTATGCTCAACAAATGCAGCGAACAGATCCGCCTTGTTGGTAAAATAATTGTAAAGAGTGCCTTTTGACACGCCAGATTCGCGGGCAATGGCAGACATACTTGCCCCCTCAAATCCATGGGCGGCAAAAATGACCAACGCGCCATCCAGAATTTGCTGGCGTTTGGCCTCAGACTCCCCCGAGCACTGGCTGGGCGGCATGGCGGAAGGGGGGAGTGAAACAGACATGGTAGATGGTTATTCCCAAGTATGACGATTGACGCAACATTGAAAAACGATAGGTTAGCATGCTGACCGAACCGATCGGTCAGCGCAAGATTGGTTCTAGGTATAGACAGACTTTACATTGGGAGCAGACGGGTGGCTAAACGGTATGCGCGGGGCGCAAGCACCATGGTTCTGGCATTTCTGCTGGGTGGGTGCATGGTTGGCCCGGACTTCAAAAAGCCCGCTGCATGGACGCCTGAACAATGGCAGCATGCCAAACTGGAAGGGGCGTCCCGTAATCTTAGTGTGCCAAGCAATCAGGCTCCTGATCCGGAATGGTGGTCTGCCTTCCATGATCCGGAACTGACATCTCTTGAAAAACGTCTGGCGGCGCAGAACCTTGATGTGCAGCAGGCAACAGAACAACTGGCCGTTAGTCGTGGCCAGTTGCTGATTGCAGGGGCCGAGCGCCTGCCTGATCTGGCGGCAACGGGGTCCTACAAGCGGGCTCAGTACAGCAGCAAACAGTTGCAACGTATTGTAGAACGAATCGGCCAGAATGCGCCGGAAGGTGCGGGAGCTCTTCTATCCTCCCAGTCTTCTGACATCTCCATTCCTCTTCTGAACCAGTGGCAGGACGGATTGCAGGCCAGTTGGGAAGTGGATCTCTGGGGGCGGGTGCGCCGACAGTATGAAGCCGCAAAAGCGTATCTGACAGCGACTATGGAAGAACGGCGCGGTATTCTCATCGCTCGTCAGGCGGAACTGGCACAGGACTATATGGCGTTGCGTGGCTTGCAGGAGCAGTTGCGTATCACCAAGGCCAATAGAGATGCAGCCAGTCAGATGCTCTCTCTTAGCGGGGCGCGCTATAAAAGCGGCCTCGTCAGTGAACTGGATGTGGATAGCGCCCGCGCGCAGGTGGAAGACACCAATGCCCGTATTCCCCAATTTGAGCAGCGGATTGCCCAGCAGATCAATGCCATCAACCTGCTGATGGGTGCCCCACCAGGAGCATTGAATGCGGAACTGGAACAGACACCCGCTATTCCTCCTGTTCCGGCAGAAGTGCCTGTAGGGCTGCCGTCAGAATTGGCGCATCGTCGTCCGGATATCCGGCAGGCGGAAGCCGAACTGCATGCCGCCACAGCCGAAGTGGGGCAGGCGGAAGCGGACTTCTACCCCAAGGTCACTATTGATGCCGGATTCGGCTTCCAGTCCTTCTCGTTCCGAGACCTTGGGTTCTGGAGCGCCAGAACATGGAACGTCGGCCCGTCCATCAGTCTCCCAATTTTCCAGGGAGGGCGTCTGACGGGGCAACTCAACATGAAGAAGGCTTCCCAGAAGACAGCAGCGCTCAGATACCGCAAGACAGTGCTGAAGGCATGGAGTGAGGTTGATAACGCCCTCACAGCGTATGAAGCTGAGCAAAAGCGTAACCAGTCGCTCAAAACACAGGTTGCGGCTGATGAACGCTCTCTTCATCTGGCGCAGGATCAGTATCGGCATGGGTTGACCAGCTTCCTTCAGGTTCTGGATGCTGAACGCAGGGTGCTTGCCTCCCAGACCCAGCTGGCGGACAGCGCATCGCTCATCTCCAACAATCTGGTGCGGCTCTACAATGCTCTGGGTGGGGGATGGGAAATAACCTATCCTGAATCGGGTAAAGTGCCCCAGCACGCATAAGCGTATTCAGTGCTCATGAAACGGCCACTCAGTTCTCTGAGTGGCCGTTTCTCGTTCAAGACAGGGCGTGCTGGGTCAAATCTCACGGCTTCGTGAAAAAAGACCAGTTCCTTTTGCATGAGCCATTCAGGCATCCTTTCTTACACAGGCACCAGTCAGAGTCGTGGCTTGGCAACTTGGCCCTTCATTTTTTCTTTGATGAAAAATGGCGGAAAACAGCCAAAAAACAGAAATCTTGCAAGGGTGATGTAAGAAATCTGTCACAAGGTGTCATTTGTCTGTTGACGGTGTGTTGGTGTTAGCTTAGAAAGCGCTTCACCG
>NZ_LHZU01000092.1 GCF_001580995.1 Acetobacter senegalensis | reverse complement strand
GACCAGCGGCTGGTCGCCATAGACGAATTCCATCATGTTTCGGCAAACCCGAACAACAAACTCGGACAGCAGCTTGCACAAATCATTGAACATGGAAGCGCCCATATCGTCGCCATGACCGGCTCCTATTTCCGTGGAGATGCGGCGGCAGTTCTGTCTGACGAAGACGAACGCAAATTCGAGCGTGTTACCTATACCTATTACGAGCAGCTAAACGGTTACAAATATCTGAAACAACTGGATATCGGATACTTCTTCTACGCAAATTCCTACGCCGACGATATTCTGAAGGTTCTTGATCCGGCCCAGAAGACAATCATTCACATTCCGAGTGTGAACTCGCGCGAAAGCACGAAGCAGAAGGTCAAGGAAGTCGAGCACATCATCGAAGCCCTGGGCGAATGGCAGGGCCGTGATGAAAAAACCGGCTTTCATCTTGTTAAAACACCGGAAGGGCGGGTTCTGCGGATTGCTGATCTCGTCGATGACAACAGTGACCGGGATCGGGTTTCGGCCGCACTGCGGGACCCGACCCAGAAGCATAATCGTGATTACGTCGATATCATCATTGCCCTCGGCATGGCGAAAGAAGGCTTTGACTGGATCTGGTGCGAACACGCCCTCACAGTGGGCTATCGGGCTAGCCTCACTGAGGTCGTGCAGATCATTGGGCGTGCAACTCGTGATGCTCCAGGCAAGACCCGCGCGCGCTTCTCCAATCTCATAGCCGAGCCCGATGCGACCAGTGAAGCCGTCAACGAGGCGGTCAACGACACGCTGAAGGCCATCGCTGCGAGCCTGCTGATGGAGCAGGTACTGACGCCGAGATTCGAGTTCCGACTAAAGACACCGCAGAACAACGAGGAGCCTGGCTTCGATTACGGTCCCGAAGGATATGATCCCGAAAAAACCAATGTCGGTTTCAGCGAGGAGCAGGGCGTCTATCATATCGAGGTCAAGGGACTAACCACGCCGAAGAGCGAGGAAGCAATCCGTATTTGCCGCGAAGATCTCAATGAGATCACTGCTACATTCGTTCAGGACAAGCCGACCATTGAGCAGGGGCTGTTCAATGAGGAACTGATCCCGGAGGAGATTACTCAGGTCCGTCTTGGTAAAATCATCAAGGAGAAATATCCTAACCTTGATGCGGAAGATCAGGAAGCCGTCCGTCAGCATGCGATCGCTGCGCTGAACTTCACACAGCAGGGCAAGCAATACGCCCTTGAAGGCGTCAATCAGGAAGAAACTGGGACTTCCGGAAATGGGGCCGAGGGCGGCCCGGAAGACAGGCAAACCCGGAATAATGCCCTGATCAACGGAGTTCGCCAGTTTGCGCTCAGTGTGCGTGAACTCGATATTGATCTGATCGACCGCATCAATCCGTTTGGCGAGGCCTATGCGATTCTTGCAAGCGCGATGACGGAAGAAAGCCTGAAACAGGTCGCTGCTGTCATCGCGGCAAAACGCACCACGCTTACGCCGGAAGAAGCAAAAGAACTGGCCCTGCGGGCTTTCAGATTCAAGAAAGAGCGCAACAGGCTTCCATCGATCACCTCCACAGATCCATGGGAACAGCGAATGGCCGAAGGCGCAGCAGCTTTTGTCCGCTTCAAAGATGAGGGCCGTTATGAGTGACATGGATCTTGACGAACTCCGCTCTGAACTTGATGACTTCGCCAAGCCGGAGAAAAAGAATGGCCGTTCACCGCGTGAAGAGCGGATCATTGCCGGGTTTGAAGAAATTCAGCGTTTTGTCGAGCAGAACGGTCATGCTCCGCAACACGGAGAAGATCGTGACATCTTCGAACGCCTATATGCCGTTCGTCTTGATCGATTACGCGGTCTTGAGGAGTGTCGGGAACTTCTTGCGCCTCTCGACGATCAGGGCCTGCTTGAAGACGCTGGCAGTCACATCGCGGATCAGTCAGATATAGACGACGATGAACTGCTGGCAGAGCTAACCGACAGCAAGGAAACAGTGGACATCACCAAGCTCCGGTATGTTCGCACGACGGCAGAGAAACGTGCGGCTGAGGAAATCGCCAATCGCGAACAATGCAAGGATTTCGAGCGTTTCAAGCCCATATTCGATGCCGTGCAGAGTGACCTCGATAGTGGGGTGCGGATCACTCAACCGATCCGCAAGGATGCCGGGTTCCTGAAAACTGACATCAAAGCCGGGCAGTTTTTCATCGTCGGCGGCCAGATTGCCTACGTTGCCAAAGTCGGGAGCCCGATCAAAGCTCCAAACGGTCAAAACGATGCCCGCCTTCGTGTCATCTATTCCAATGGCACTGAGAGCAGTCTTCTGCTTCGCTCCATGCAGCGTGCCCTTTATAAAGACGAGATAAGCCGTGCAGTGTCGGAACCTAAAGCCGGACCTCTCTTTGCGGCTGAGAACGAAGACGGAGATCATGCCAGCGGCACGATCTATGTCCTTCGCAGCAAATCCGATGATCCGGTGATAGCATCCAAACGTGATCTTCTGCACAAGATCGGCGTAACCGGCGGCGATGTCGCCAAACGTGTGGCAAATGCGAAACTGGACCCGACATTTCTTATGGCTGACGTTGAAATCGTCGCCACATACAAGCTGTTCAACATCAATCGTACCAGACTGGAAAAGCTGATCCATCGCGTATTTGGACCGGCTCGTCTGGATGTCACGATCATGGATCGCTTCGGCAACCCGATCGTTCCGCGCGAGTGGTTTCTTGTGCCGGTGTTCATTGTTGATGAGGTCGTGGAACGGATCAAAGATGGTTCGATCACTGACTACATCTATGATCCCAAGACAGCCTCACTTGTGAAAATGGATTAGCGATAGGTAGGGCAATGCATACAAACAGCCATACTCAACGCGGAAAGTGGTCGCAAGCAGGCGTTCCCAAGAAAGGCTGGTCATGCGTTGGAGTCGATGATCTCGAAGAACCACAACAGCTTTGCCAAATGTGTGAAAGCATAGAAATCCGATATGTTCATATCATGGAACATCCTGATTATGTAGATCAGCTTCAGGTCGGATGCGTCTGTGCCGAGCACATGGAAGAAGATTATAAAAGACCAAGAGAGCGTGAGCAGCGTCTGAAAAAAGCAGCCAAACGTCGAACATCATGGGCAAACCGCACATGGAGAGTGTCTCGAATGGGAAACCCTTACCTTAACGTAGAAGGTTTCAATCTGGTAATTTACGCTCGACAAGATAAGTGGAGCGTAAATATAAAAAACCGCGCATCAGGAATCACAAAATCGGGGCGGAAACTGTATTCTTCCGTTTCTGAAGCAAAGATAGGCGCGCTTAATGCACTGCTTTGGGCGAAGGAGTATCTAAAGTAAAAGTCCCATTTGGGTCGAAAGACACTTGATACAGGTTATAAGCTCCATCCCTGCTAAATCGTTGAAGACTGCATTCTGACCGCGCGCACTAAGCGATAATTGCCATGGCCTAGCAATTATCAACTTTTCATCCGTGGAAAATAAAATTTTATAAATCAATGTATTATGAATTTATTCTCGATTTGGGTCATACAGATATATAAATCCCCTATTATTCAGTCCGTCTTGTGTAATTTTTTTTGCTGTATCCAGAACATAAACATCGCTCTCCGTAGGTGCATCGACTACCGAAAACCAAGGTATATTTCCATTCCAATATGATGGAACAGAAGTTTTGGGGGTTCCCCCTGTAAGAATGGTTACGCATTGGTTAAATGCTGATGTTTCCCATCCCTCGGGCTTTCCCTTATCATCCAGCCTATCGGGAAAGAGTTTCCACAGTTCTGGTGCGAGGTAAGGGGTTTCTCCGGCCATTTTTGCCCGTGTCGGGCCAAAATCGACAAACCAGTCCCGAAACAACGCCCGCGCCATGGCTTCCAGCGTTTCGTTCGTCCGGCGGTTGAGGTCTATCTTGTCGTCAAGAGAGCCGAGGATAGAAGAGATAGCTGTTTGTGTATGTAACGGAGGGATAAATATGGGAAGCTTCAACTGAGCTGTAATGCCCAAATACGATCTGGTTGAGCCACCTCCCGCCCATGCTGAGAAAACATCTTGGAAATCTTTAGTTTCAAAATAATATCTTAAAAAATGGGGGAGTAATTTTGTTTTGTCTATAACGCGATAAAATGTAACCTGTGGTGTTAACATAACATAAGGGTAAGGATTTTTCTGTATAATGGCTGTTCTACCAATACTGGCTTTATGTGACAACAATACATCGTCTGGATAAGCAAAACCCTTGCGTAAAGTATCGGCTAGATTTTTTTGAATAAACTTACATTTTTGAAAATCCACATGTCCTGATACCAAATCCGAGGCCATTATAAACGGGATTCCATCCGAAACATAATCCTCAGATTTAGGGTGTGCTTCACCATGGTTCCCATCCATAGGTGGCGCTATAATGTTTGCATTTACCAAATCAATCACTGTCGTGAGAAAAATTTCAGACATTGATCATTCCTGATTTTTCACAAATGATTTCTTTAAAATGGTTATCTGTCACTGCCCAATCCAACACATCAACTTTCCACGGCAGTTCTGACTCAGAGAAAGCTTCTTCCAGCCATGCTCGTGTTTCTAAAGACAAAGGCTCATCACCCATAATCGCCAGATCAAGATCAGAAAAAGGTTTCGCCTTGCCTGTGACACGCGAGCCAAAAGCCCTCACTTCACGGTCGGGCACAATCTCGTTGAGTATCCGCATTACAATGGCCCGTTCTTCGGGCGTTATGTCGATCTGTCCTGTCACGCTGTGCGCTCTTTCAGCGTGGCCAGCAGAAATTCGGCTTCTGCGATAAAGTCTGGAATGGTGGCTACAACCTGTTTAGCAGTGGCCTCGTTGTAAGTATGGCTGGTCAGGTTGCGCATTTTACGGAACACGCTCCACTGGGGCCATGCACTTTTGAGTAGTCCGGCTTCGTTGGCGGAGCGGATCATATCCGGAAAGCCCATGCGGTCATATTCCTCGGGAGAGGCTGAATTGGCTTCCAGAAAGCGTTTCAGGGTTTTGTGGCTGAGTTCATAGGTAAACTCGAAACGCTGGATCAGGCCGTCCCGCAACTGCTCGTCGTCGGGCTGGGCAAGGTGGCGTGTCCAGCCTTCCTTCAGTCGGTCGAGAGCGCGTTCCAGTGGGGTGAGATACAGCATCACGCGCTTTCCTTCTGCACGATCAGCTTCAGGGAGGCGGTAATTTTTGTGTTCAGTTCTTCACCCTGCGCAAACTGTTCTTTCAGAGTTTTCTCAAGAGCAGCAAAGCGTTCGGTAAATGGCACGCTGTCTTCTTCGGCTTCCTCTGCTCCCACGTAGCGGCCCGGTGTCAGCACAAAGCCGTGCTGTTCCACCTCGTCCAGTGTCGCGGATTTGCAGAAGCCCGGACTATCCTCATAGGTATAGGTGCCCGCGTCCTTTTCTCCACGCCATGCGTGGTAGGTGTCAGCAATGCGGGCCACGTCCTCGTCCGTCAGTTCCCGACGGGTGCGGTCAATAAGCTTGCCCAACTTGCGGGCGTCAATAAACAGGATTTCCCCGCGCCGGTCTCGCCAGCCTTTTTGCTTTTTGGTGCGGGTGAGGAACCACAGGCAGGCTGGAATCTGGGTGGAATAAAAGAGCTGACCGGGCAGGGCCACCATGCAATCCACCACATCGGCTTCCACCATCCGGCGGCGAATTTCACCTTCGCTGTTCTGGTTGGAGGACATGGAGCCATTGGCCAGCACCACGCCAGCGGTGCCATCGGGGGCCAGATGCCACAGGATATGCTGGAGCCACGCATAGTTGGCATTGCCCGCAGGTGGCTTGCCATACTGCCAGCGCGGGTCTTCCTCCAAAGACGCATTCCACCAGTCCGACACATTAAAGGGCGGGTTGGCCAGAATGTAGTCAAAGCGCAGGTCTTTCAGTTCATCCCGCAGAAAGCTGCCTTCATTGTTCCAGCGAATATCCGCGCCAATACCCCGCACCGCAAGGTTCATGCGGGCCAGACGCCATGTGGTGTGGTTGCTCTCCTGCCCATAAATGGCAATGTCACCCAGCTTGCCGCCATGGGTTTCCACAAAGCGTTCAGACTGCACGAACATACCACCAGAGCCACAGCACGGGTCATACACCCGGCCCTTATAGGGTTCGAGCATGGAGACAAGCGTGCGTACCACGCTGGATGGTGTGTAGAACTCGCCCCCACGTTTGCCCTCGGCTCCGGCAAATCCGCCAAGGAAGTATTCATAGACCCGGCCCAGCACGTCCCGTGCCTTATCATCCGTATCGCCCATGCCGATGTCGGAGATTAGGTCGATCAACTCCCCCAACATCACGCTATCAAGGGCAGGCCGTCCGTAATCCTTGGGAAGAACGCCCTTGAGCTGTTCCGGGTTGGCTTTTTCAATGGCCAGCATGGCGTCATCAATGAGTTTGCCAATGCCGGAGGAACGGGCGTTGTCTCTCAGGTGAGACCAGCGGGCAGTCTCGGGCACCCAGAAGATGTTTTCAGCCAGATATTCGTCCGGGTCTTCCGCCGCTGCCGGGTCGTCCAGCATCAGTTCAGCATGGCGGGCTTCAAAGGCTGTGGAGATGTAGCGCAGGAAGATCAGGCCAAGGGCCACATGCTTGTAATCTGAGGGTTCAAGGTTCTTGCGCAGCTTGTCAGCCGCCAGAAACATCTGCTGCTCAAAGCCCAGTGTCGCGCTCGCTGTCTTGGCCTTACTCGCCTTGGTGGTTTTCTTGGGAGCAGGGGCAGCATCAGGGTTCTTGCGAGGGCGACCGCGTGGCATGAAAGAAAGCCTTGTTTCTCAGATAATCAGATACTCTAGTTTGCAGGAAACCGGCCATCTGGTCGAGAGATAATGGCGGGATGGAGGTCTGTGAATCTCCGTCAGTTATTGGGTAGGGATGGTCAACCAGGATGACATGACTGGACACAGTATTTCTGCTCAGCGCTCGAACCCCTCTGAAGGTTTATGGGAGAGTGAGCGTTTCGCAAGGGAAGTCTGTCTTGTTTTTTCTTCTTTTTGCTTCTGCTCTGCGATTTTGAGTTCCTCAACTTCCTTACGTCTTTTTTCGACGGTCTGGCGAAGATCCTCGTTCTTCAACAGAAAGCCGTACTCAACGGCAAGGTCCACAACGCGCGCTTTGAAATCGTCGGTCCCGGTAATTTTGACTTGATCCCATCTGCTGGCTGCCAGTTGCAAGGATGCCAGGATGATTTCCCGATCTGTGGTGTCGCAGACATCGATCCGATCGCCACGATCGGAAAAGGCAATATGTTCTGGATCGGTAAGTCTGCAATAATGGACATAGGCTCCCCGCACGACAGACCTGAAGCCCGGGATGCTGTAAACTCGCCTCTCGCTATCGGAACGTGTCCCATGTCCCTCGAGACGCATGAAGTGCTCTGGGTGTGTCCACAGCGCCGCCAGAAACGGATCCCTGTTCGCCTTCAACCACTCCTCTACCGTGGGGAAGGGAGGCAATCGCTTTCGATTGGCAAGGCGTTCTTGCTTCTGCTGTTCATGGAGAAGGCGAAGGGCTGTCCTATGTTCGTCAGCCAGCGCATGCCGTAGGGCGTTGAGCGCCACGCCACGTCGCCGCCATCTACCCTTCAGAACGGTCTCGCGTTCCCGGCGCTGCATTTCCTTCAGGCTGGTCCTCTGGTCTGCATGCTGACGGGCAACGTCTGATAATGCTTTTGTTCTCGCCGCTTCGTAGTCTTTGCGCTCCAGGTGGTAGTCGCTCAAATCGACATCATTCGGTCTTACCAGGAGAGGAATGGTAAGAGTGCCGTCAGCGGGTATTTCCGCAGCCTCATCAGGCTCTTCGTACGGTCCCAACCTGCGTTGCATCTGGATAAAGCTGATCTGCCGATCAGCCTGACTGGCTTTGACTGCTGAATCTCCAACCATGATGACAGCGCCATTGCCATGTCGGCGGTAGCTCATGCCTTTCCGTGCCAGACTCTCATGAACGTCAGCCCAGCATGTTGCTGCTTTAATGACAGGAACCGCCTCTTCAATGGCGACATCCCGTGCAGACCTTTTACCGGTTCTGCGCTCCGCTTTTTTGCTATCGGTTTTGACTGGAGTTGTCTTATCTCCGGGGCGATTGCAGCGAACCAGTTTTCCATCCCGGTCGACCTGATAAAGACCATTTCCCTCGCGTGACCATCCCTGACCGTGCTCGATCAAAGCGATGGCCCTGTGACCAGCTTCAATGTCAAATCCTCGATTGATTTCGGTGCATCGGAGTGTCTCTGGATCTACACGATTGACCACAACATGCAGATGACGATTGTCGGTGTCTGCGTGCAGTCCGTAGACAATCTGATGCTGTTCCAGTCCCATCTCTCTTTGTAGCAGTGTGACGGCGTCATCCACCTGTTCTGTCGTCGGACTTTCGCCGCGTTTCCAGCTCAGCACGTAGTGGTTCACGGTGTCAGCAGACCGCGCGGCTTCAGTTGCAAGTGCGATCATCTCCGCGATCTGACTCTTAAGAAAATCCGTCAGAAAACCCCGCGCTCCGAAATAGATACATTTTTCAGACGTGTCGGTTTTTTCCGGACTTGTGACGTAGAGAATCAACCGCCATATTCGCTCAGATTTTGACGTCGATTTCTTTGGATTTTTAATCTTCTTGATGATCATTACTGATCGCCTCAATTGCCGCTTTCAGGGCGTGCAGGGTGGCTAGTGTTTCCTGCGCATGGTCACCGTTGCTTGATAGGTAGAGATGTTTGAGAAGTCCGCCCAGACGGCGCAACTCCCGGATCATGGCGATATCAGTGTGGGCAACGATCGGACGACCAAAATAACGCCGTCGGACCAGTTCTGAGACACTCACTCCAGCCAGGGTGGCATCCTCTTTCAGTCTGTCTTTTTCATCCGTCGTCAGTCTTACATTGACGATTGCATCCAATGGGAAACGACCTCTGACTTCAAAAGGCATCATGTGGACTCCTTCTTTTGGAAGAAGAAAAGAAAAAGAAGCAGGAAGGAGCCAGCCTGTGAGACGCGGAGCGCCGAACGGTCTGGCGTGGTTTGTTACACCATGCGGCGCATGTGTGTGACAAACCCCATCCTGTAAATCGAATCAGTGATAGTTTACCACAACCGAGAGAAATTTGCGGCATGTCAAAAATTGCAATTTTTTGCGCCGTAAAAAATAATCAAGATAATGTATAATGAAATCACAACAGCGAATCAGTTGACTGATTTGAAGCGGGGACGACAATGCGCACATATCACATGCGATCAAAAATAGACTCTATAAGAAAGAAAATATCCGAACTTCCGGAATTGAAAGCAGATGAGATTCAGCTCAGCAATAAAGAAAGTATTGCCGTTCTGGCCAACGATATCGCTACATTGAGAAAACGAGGATATGGGTTCGAACAGATTACTGACTTCCTCCGAGAGAATGATTTTGAAATCACGGTTTCGACGTTGAAGACATATCTAAAAGGTCAAAATCCTGATGGTGGAAAAGAACCAAAAAATAATACGAAGAAGATTAAAAATTCTACGACTGAAAATAAAAAAGTCACCAAAGTGACGGTAAAAAACCCAATAAAAAAACAGACAAAAAAGCAGACAGCGAAGGCAGATAAAAATCAGGCTGAATTTCTGATCGCGCCAGACCGCGATACGTTGTGAAAAGGATGAATCGCATGGAGAATATTTATCTGGTTGGCGGTGGAAAAGGGGGTGTCGGAAAATCAATGGTGAGCATGAGTCTCATCGATTTCCTGATAAATGAGGGTAAAAATGTCTTACTTGTTGAGACAGATAATTCAAATCCTGATGTCTTGAAATGTTATGGTGGCGTGACAACTGCAGTCGCTTTAAATCTTGATCACGTTGATGGCTGGATGGATCTCATCACTCAATGCGACCGTCATAAAAACCATGTCGTTGTCATTAATTCGGCGGCCCGGAATGATCATGCAGTACAGACTTATGGGGATCGACTTCAACAGGCCTTACCATTGCTGAAACGCAAGCTGTTCACGTTCTGGGTCATCAATCGGCAGCGTGACTGCGTAGAATTGTTAAGAAATTTTTTAGAACAAATTCCCGAATCTAAAACAAACGTTCTTATGAACTCTTATTTTGGTAACAAAGAAAAATTTGAAACATACAATAACTCGCAAACCAAGAAATATATTGAACAACTTGGTGGAAAGTCACTTATTTTTCCGGAGCTCGCGGATCGGGTTGCGGACGATTTGTACATCAAGCGGATGACGATTGAGAAGGCGGCGGAAGATCTCCCGATTGGTAATCGGATTGAACTTTTGAGATGGCGGGCAGAAATCAAAAAGATGTTTGAGGAGGTTATCGAATGACAAAATTCGAGACCGTTTTTCAGGGATTTTATGGACGAAATCCCACGGACGCCGAGATCCAGGAGCATTACCGGATCAAGGCTGCAATGGATATCCGGGATAACGATGCATTGTGGCTGATCCTGATACCCTTTCAGTATTATACGAAAGCATTGCAGGATATTCCGCAGGCCATTGAAGTCATCTCTGATGAGTTCAATCAGAATTCACGTCAGGCAATGCAGAGATATGAGGCAAAGATAAAATCAGATTTGAATTCCGCTGTCACTGCGGCGGGGCAGGTCGTTGCGTCTACAATCCTGCAGCGAAAGATGCAGATGTGGAGTGCAATTTCAATTACGGTGTTTGCACTTGTTTGTATAGGTCTGGTTACAGTCTTGTGGGCCGGAAGAACACAGTTTCATGACGCCCATTATGACGCTGGTTATAATGCAGGATACAACAAAGGAACTGCGGACGGACAGAAAGCAGGGTATAGCGCGGGGTCTAACGCTGGGCAGAAAACCGGCTACGAAAAAGGAATGGCGGATGCCCGTGACATGAATGCTCTGGCGATGACGTCTTGGGCGACGGGTGAGGCTGGGAAGACAGCCCGACAACTCTATGAACACGGATTGATCGATCCGATCTACAAGCTCTACAAATCGGGTGACCTTGCCAAGATACTTAAATGTGCAGGGAGTGGATGGCGTGTACAGAACGGCTATTGTCTCAGTTCAGTGACAACAGATGGCGGGGGTGGGGCTGTTTATGATGGTTGGAGGCTGCCTTGACGATGGTTGCGTGTAGATGGAAATTCTGTGGTCATCTGGATTGAGCTATTTGGACGCTTGCTCGGCGATAAGCCGACCTACGGCTTACGCCCTCATCCTCGACATACAAGGCGCGATAAAGATTTCCAAAACCGGACATGTGCGCGTGGCAAGTCCGACATACTCGCGTATGCCGTCACCGTTGTTCCCGTCTGCCAGTAATTTCCGCTCATGTGCCTCACGATGCTGCGCATATTGGTAATTATACTGTAGCAAAATGAACCTACATCTCTGGACAAACACCTGAGCGAGCGCATGGTTAAGTGGTTCAACTTGATGGAATGATGCCCCGCATGCGCCGCTGATTGACGGCGCGCTTCATCACACCTCAACGCCAGTTCAGTCCTGCGCGGCACGACGATCAAATGCGGCGCGGGCCTGTTCAAGGGCGGGACGGTTCTCGCGTGCCCAACTTGCCAGGGCTGCCAGAGGTCCTGTCAGGCTTTGCCCCAATGGGGTCAGACAGTACTCAACCTTCGGCGGGACGGTAGCATAGGCTTTGCGAGCCACCAGTCCATCGCGTTCGAGCCCGCGCAGAGTGATGGTCAGCATCCGGTGCGAGATGCCGGGGATGCGGTGCTTCAACGCATTGAAACGATGGGTGCCTTCTGAGAGATGGCCACAGACCATGACCGTCCACTTGTCGCCAATGCGTGCAATCACCTCTGCCAGGCCGCGACATTCAGCTTCTACATTTTCCATTGCTACTCCTTGGGGCGACAGGAACCTGGGTGTTCTTGACGCATGAATTCATGCGTACTTGTTAGCTTATAGGAACAAATTTATCCTAAAGAACCATAAATAACCATGGAATCTGATGATGAAAATAGGTGTGAGCGGTGCCAGCGGCCAGCTCGGTAGCGCAGTTGTTCAGGCGTTGGCAGAAACGGTTGCGGCCGAAAACTTGGTGGCGATTTCGCGCACCCCCAAGACCGATCGAACCTACGCAGGTCGCTTAGGCGACTACGACCAATCCGAGACATTGGTGGCGGCCTATCAGGGCCTAGATCGCCTGTTGTTGATTCCGGGGGCTGATCTGCGGCCGGGGATTCGTTCGCGCCAGATGTTGGCGGCCGTGGATGCCGCTGCACAGGCCGAGGTCGGTCACGTCTTCCTGTTGTCGGCAACCGGGACGCAGCGTGAGGGGGAGTCCGCCGTTGGGGCGGCGTATTGGCACAGTGAGCAGGCGTTGATCAAGAGCGCGATCCCCGCATGGACGATACTGCGTATGAGCTATTTTTCCGAGACGCTGGTCGAAGAGGTGCGGATGTCTTTGACGGCAGGCGGGCTTGCGATGCTTGAGGACAGCCGCGTCAGTTTCGTTTCGCGCGGCGACGTGGCCAAAGCTGCCGCCGCCGCATTGACCAGCGAGGGCCACGAGGGCGCCATATATCAGCTGACAGGCTCTGAAGCCCTGCGTGGTGAAGCGGTCTGCAGACTGGTCGCACAGCAGATCCAGCGGCCCTTTGCCTTGAACGTTATGCCCGCCGAGGTGTTGCGAGCCGGGTTGCTCAAAACGGGTCTGCCTGACGTGGTTGCCGATGCCGTGGTATCGATGAAGGCGCGGCAGGCGCGTGGCGCCTACGACATCGTCAGCGGTGACATCGTGCGTTTGACCGGAGGCACGCCGTGTTCCCTGGCCGAAATTCTGGCGAGTATCGCCGGAGGACTGGGGCAGTCGTAGCACCGCACTTGCTGGGTGCTTTGCTGCGCCATTCGACGGAGGTCCGCGCCACCGGTGCAAGTAGGCTTGGAATTGCGGGTACATGACCACGTTGGAGGCGTAGTTCAGCAAGAGGTCAGGTCCAACTGGATGTCGGCGTTGCCAGGGCACTCGACCAGATGGCTTTCCAGGGCGATGGCGTCCGGGGCGGCTAGCAACTGTGTTTGAGCGGCCTCTCGTCACAATCACCAACGCTATCCTCAAAAGCGGAGTGCCATGGCGCATTAGCTCCGCCGCCTAAACACTGTTGCTAATTCAGACCGTCACGAGGCTCAACGAAAGTGCTATTCCTCTCACTGTCGAACCGATCGCGTGCCGTTCTGAATGCCGCAGCGTTGTCAATAATCCACCGCCAAAGAGGCATCATTCCTACGAGCAGCCCCTTTCCCAACGGAGTGAGAGTATAATCCACCCGTGGCGGGACCTCACCGTAATCATGGCGAATAATAAGACCGTCGCGTTCTAACTGACGAAGAGAACGCGTCAACATACGCTGGGTAACTCCCTCAAGCCGCCGCGCCAGCTCTGCGTGCCGCAGAGTACCAGCAACACCAAGAATATGGACAATACCGAGTGACCATCTGTTGCCGGCATGCGCAAGCACTTCTCGCTTCAACCCGCCATCGTTGTCACTGAGAGCAGCACAGGCTGCCTGCGACTGAGCCATCACGGCATCGAAGTCCAGATTATCGAACGGTATCACTCGTGTACCTTCTTCTCATTGCTACATCATGTCTTATTTTAACTTCATAATTATAAGGAATTCCTGATGCCAGAGATGAAGACCCCTGTCGCTGAAACCCTTGTCATCGGCGCCGGAGAGCTTGGGCTTGCTGTCATCACCGGCCTGCTTGAACAGAACGCGGAATGCACTCGGTCAATCAGCGTTCTTCTCAGACCATCAAGCGCAAGCACCAGAACGGATATTGCGCGACAATTAAAGCAAAAAGGCCTGCAGATCGTTTATGCTGATCTTTCGACGGAAACGGTAGAGGACCTCTCCGCCCTCTTCGCCAAGTTCAATACAATTATATGTTGTACCGGGTTTGTTGGTGGTCCCGGAACACAACGTAAAATTACCAGTGCTGTCCTGAAGGCTGGGGTGGACCGTTATGTGCCGTGGCAGTTCGGTGTCGATTACGATGTTGTTGGACGTGGCAGCGGGCAGCCAGTATTTGATGAGCAATCAGACGTAAGGGACATGCTGCGCAATCAATCTGCGACCCGATGGATAATTGTTTCGACAGGAATCTTCACCAGCTTTCTGTTTGAACCAGCTTTCGGTTTGGTGGACCTTCAGGGTGCCAAGGTTCGCGCACTCGGCAGTTGGGATAACCGTCTGACGGTGACCACTTCCGAAGATATAGGGCGACTCACAGCGAGTATCCTCGCCCATAAACCGCCGATCCAGAACGAGGTGGTTTACGTTGCCGGGGATACGTTTTCCTACGCTCAACTCGCCGAAAAGATGGAGCACTATCTCGGCCGCCCTGTCATTCGGGAACTGTGGGATATGGATAGGCTACGCGCAGAAATCGCCGCACACCCTGATGACGGAATACGGAAATATCGTCTTGCGTTCGCACGCGATACTGGCGTGGCATGGGACAAGAAACAGACTTTCAACGCTTTACAGGGCATTGAAGTAACCGACGTCATGACCTGGCTAAAACGCCAGCAACGTCATGTAGCTTAAACCACTCACTGTTTGCGACATCTGAATTCCGGGAGACACAAGCTCTGCATCAATCCTAGCCATTCGCCCCTTGGTTTACTTGCAGAGCGTGGCCGGAGCATGCCGTTCTGCTAGCCTCTGATGGAAGTCAGCATGAAGTGCTGCAAGTGTAATCTGGCCAAAACGCGCGAGAAGTTGGGCCTTAACATCGGCCAGGACGCCACTCATGGCGTGGTTAACGGCTTCCTCAACAAGGCACTCAGTCTCCACACTCCGGTTCCCTATGGCGAATAATCTTGGGGCATCAAGAGCCTCGTAAATATCTCGCAGCGTTACCTGATCCAACTGGCATGAAAGCGTCCACCCGCCGCCATGTCCTTTTTCGGAGTGTACATATCCATGCTCACGCAGACCGCCCATAAGACGTCGCACAACCACGGGGTTGGTGTTAAGGGCGCGAGCCAGGGCTTCTGACGTCATGGGGCCACCTGCTTCTGCCATGTGCAGGAGTACGTGGAGCGCACAGGATAATCTGTTATCTTGTCTCATGTAACTTCATGTGTTGCTAGAGTGCGATTTCGTCAGTATATCATGAAACTCGAAAAGTGACATGAAAGTGTGTGCGAACACTCTTACTTCGAGGACATGCTGTATGAATTTGCTCGAAATTCTGACAGTCGGCGTCGTGGCGACTGCTGCATCCGATATCTGGCAACAGGCCCAGAAACCATTGACTGGAATTCCTGCAGCCAACTGGCCTGTCACCGGCCGCTGGGTCATAGGGTGGCGTGACGGCAGGATCTATGACCCAATGATTGGAAAAAGACCCTCCCTGAAAGGAGAGGCACCTGTCGGTTGGGTATTTCATTACCTGATTGGTGCTGTTTATGCCGCACTGTACCTCAGTTTTGTGGCGGTCATAGCAAAGACAGTCCCCACATTGTTAAATGGTTTGCTCTTCGGACTTGTTACCCTTTTAGCGCCTTTTCTGTTTATGAAACCTGCTCTGGGCGGCGGTTTTTTCGGGCTTAGGGCTCCCAATCCTGGAAAAGGACTATTTCTCAGCATAAGCGCTCATGCTGTCTTTGGAATGGGACTGTATTTAGGTGAACTTTTTTACCAAGGTGTTTTCTGAAACCTTATTCATAGAGTGATTACAGTTTTCTATAATTACGAGGACTGACACCTGTCACTCTGCGGAAGACCTGAGCAAAGTGACTTGGACTGTCGTATCCGATCCTCAAGGCAATCTCGATAATGGAAAGATTGGTCTTACGAAGCATTTCTGATGCTTTCTGGACGCGGCGCTGCATGAACCAACCAGAGGGGGTTTGTCCCGTGGTTGTGCGGAATAAGCGACTGAAGTGAAAACGGCTCATGCCACACAAAGCAGCGAGACAATCCAAATCAAATGGTTCAGCCAGATGTGCTTCCATATGATCAAGAACTTTACGCAGTTTCCATGTGGGCAAGAGAGTGGATCGTAGCTTTATCTTAGCCTTGGTATCAGCATACTGTCTTAAAAGATGAACTGTCAGACTTTCCAGAAGGCCATTTACAAATAAGGGATTTGCAATAACGGAAGATTGCATTTCAGCTATCAGACCACTCAAAATTCCTGATATGAAAGCATCTTCCCCGCCCGAAACATCCCACATTCGAATACGGGATGAATTCAGATTTAATGACATGGCAGCTCGATAGACAAGCTCAAGTCCAAGATAGAGATGCAACACCTCAAAACAAGTGTCTTCCTTGCCCTGCCAACGCATCAGATAGGGTGTGTCCGTCTGCGTGAGGTAAAATGTTCCTGCTCTTGCCTTGCTCTGCTGCCAAGTCCCTGTCAGTTCACGCTCTTCGACATTTGCTTCTCCGCGGATAATCCAAACAAGCAGGGGTTCTGCGACGGCAGGTACAAGAATTTCGTCTTTTTGTACCGGGCGAGTGAATATCTGGACGTCAACATCCTTCCAGACATCCCCTTTACTTTGCGCGACTTTCTTCCCGGGGAGAAGTTGCTCCAGTGTCAAACTGGCAGCACGCCGAGAAGGAAGGCGGGACAAAACCATCTGCTACACTCTCTCATTTCCATGCGCGACTATCTATAGCGCAAAATCGCAATAGTTTCAGCAAGAAGCCAAGCGAGATATCTTCTGGCATAATTTACACCTCCTTCGACAATTAAGGCCGATTGAAGGCTCGTCGTGTGGAGAAGATTATGAATATTGCAGGAAGAATTGCTCTGGTGACCGGAGCATCCAGTGGCATTGGTGCGGCAACAGCGCGCAAACTTGCAGCAGAAGGAATGACAGTCGGCCTGGCGGCACGTCGTCATGATCGCCTGGAGACGCTTGTTAGTGAAATTACCAAGGCTGGCGGTCGAGCCATTCCTCTGGTGACGGACGTTACTGATCTTGTCTCGTGTCAAGAAGCGGCAAAGAGCTTGATCGCCCAATTTGGAAGGATTGATGTTCTGGTCAACAATGCAGGCCTGATGCCCCTATCCAGCGTTGACAGCCTGAAAGTGGACGAATGGCAGCAGATGGTGGACGTCAATATATCCGGTGTTCTTAATGCAACGGCAGCCGTTCTTCCGCAGATGATCGCACAGCATTCGGGCCATATTTTCAACATGTCCTCGATTGCAGGCCGGAAAGTCTTTACGGGTCTCGCCGTTTACTGCGCCACCAAGGCTGCGGTAACAGCGTTTTCAGACGGCCTCAGAATGGAGATCGGACCAAAGCATAATATCCGCGTTACCTGCATTCAGCCGGGAGCCGTAAAATCGGAGCTTTACGACCACATTACAGATGCTGATTACCGCAAACAGATGGATGATCTTGCAGCGTCCATGACCTTTCTCGAAGGCGAGGACATAGCAGACAGTATTCTTTTTGCTCTGAAATCACCTGCACGTATGGATGTTGCAGAACTTTTTGTTCTTCCGACTGAACAGGGATGGTGAACAGAAACTGATCGCCAGCTGAGCTTAGGAGTCAGGCACCCTACCGTCGAAAAGAGGCTTAAGGCTGGAAAGCCTCTTGAAGCTCGGTCACAAAGACCCGCAGCTTTGGTGTCATAACTGGACCTGCGTTATAGAGCAGGTGCATGGGCCTGTCCGGAACTGTCCACCTGGGCATAAGCCGGACAAGCCGTTTATTTTTAATATCAGGAAGCAGGGCCTGCTTATATCCCACCAGAATACCATCGCCAGCAAGTGCTGCAGAATGCAGAACACTTGAATCATTACTGATTATCCTCCCGGAAACGGTGACTGGCCGCGTAACGCTGCCTTGAGAAAAGTGCCAGGTCGTTACAGGGCCGCCGGAATTTTCATACACGAGACACTCGTGGCGCATCAGATCTTCGGGCTGCTCTGGAAAACCGTGTTTTTCCAGATAGGTTTGAGCTGCACAGATGACCCGACGATAGGCCGTCAAAGGGCGACTGACCACTGTAAGGTCCGTCTCAAGTTCACCAATTCGGATCACAGCCTCATGACCGTCCATTGTGGGGTGAATCAGTTGGTCTGTCAGTGACAAATGGACTTGAATTTCTGGATATCTTTTCTGAAAATTGTGAACAAATGGCAGCAATACTGTTCGCCCGAAAGTGACGGGTACACTGACAGATAATGTACCGCGGGGTGTGCCAAGCGTATTGGCTGCCAGACTGTCAGCTCGTTCAGCAGCCTGCAGAACAAGCCGACATTGCTCGCAATAGAGCCGTCCTGTTTCAGTCAGACTTTGCCGACGTGTCGTTCGATGCAACAGGCGAGCACCAAGGTGATGCTCCAGAGCCTCTATATGCTTGGCCACCATCTGCGGCGACAAAGTCAGATGCTGGGAGGCCGCAGCAAAAGATCCCAATTCCACAACCTTGATAAAAATCTTCATGCTGGTTAACCGGTCAAGCATTCACCATCCTCAGTTGTGACTGATGTCTTGTATCGACAATTTATCCAGCGAAAAAGAGGAATATGCTGAAGGCTTCGAGCGATTGGCAAGTCCAGTTCTGATGGAGTCTTTCGAAATGCCTGTTTATCTTGTGCGCATGGACCACCCTGACGGCGAGGGATGGGGACAGCATGTCGCAGTACACGTATTGTATCTCAGGCGCCTTATTCAGGAAGGCAGACTGCTGGCCTCCGGTCCGTTGAAAGGCACCCCACTGCGCTCCGGCTTTCTGATTATGAAAGGTGCCAATCGGCAGGAGATTGACGCGATGATTGCCGGTGATCCCTTTGCATCAGAAGGTTTGATTTGTGATCTGCGCATTGAAGAATGGGACCCGCTATTCGGGTGCCTGTCAAACCATGCAACTGGCAAACTCCCGCAAGAATTGAAGTCTCTTTTCCCTTCATGACAACAGCGCTGTGTCTTTTGAGAAATAAAAACGAAAAGAGGGCCTTGGGATTATGAACGATCTTCAGTGGTATACTGTAGGGGATGCCCGCATACTAAAAATACAGGATCTGACGCTAGCAGCACTCACTCCAGAACTCTTGCTTCCTGACTGGGATGATGCAACGGCACTTCAGGCTTATCCTGATCTGTCTGAAACGCTGGATGCTTCAGAAACGAAAGTCCTTTTGAGCGTTCATAGCTGGCTCATCAAGGATCGCGGTCGGAACATTCTTGTGGATACGGGGGCCGGGAATAGCAAGGCTCGACCTGCTGCTCTGTTTTTCGATCACTTGCAGACCGTGTGGCTTGAAAATCTGATGCGCGCTGGCGTCCGACCAGAAGATATCGATTTTGTTCTTCTCACCCATCTGCATGTTGATCACGTGGGGTGGAACACACGCCTGCAAAATGGCATCTGGGTTCCGACCTTCCCGAATGCCCGATATGTCTTTTCTAGAGCCGAATATGATTTTTTCAGTAATCCGGCTCATGATAGCGTCCGCAATAAAACCAGTTTCATGACACGCATTGATAGCGTTGATCCGATTATCTCGGCGGATCTTGCGGATCAGATTGACGTAGACGGATCCGAAGTTCTTGAAGGAATCTCCTTTCACCCCACACCTGGGCATACGCCCCATCACGCGTCTCTCGTGCTGAAATCAGGTATGGAGCGTGCGCTCTTCACGGGTGATGTCATGCATCACCCCATTCAGGTATGTATTCCGGAGTGGAGTGCCGTTTTTGATGCAGATCCTCAGATAGCCATCATATCGCGAAAATGGGCTTTGAATTATGCTGCCGAACACACCGCAGCAGTATTCACATCGCATTTTCCGATGACATCCGCTGGAAAAGTGATGACATACGACCAGGGAAGGGGTTGGTCTTTCCTCTAGGGCTGCCATTATGTCCGCTGTTCACCTCGTTCAATTCCATTGCGGACATTCCGCTTTCCTGAAGGGTTTCGGGCGCCGCGAGGCGTACG
>NZ_LHZU01000031.1 GCF_001580995.1 Acetobacter senegalensis | reverse complement strand
GTGGCAGCCTCAAAAGGGCACGCTACCTCAATTTCATACGCCACGAAAAAGTGATCAAAAATTCTTGATATTTTTTGCATTTATTTTCAGCATATTGCGCGTTTTTTCGCGATCACGAGATGCTGTGAAACAGCCCTTCGAAGAATTGAAATTTAGGGCACACTCCGAACCTCCGCAGAGACGGACCGGCCATCATAGGCTGGCCCGTGTTACCGGATAAACGCTATCCGCTAATGCCTCTTTTTTTCTGTCGGTAATTCATTCTTAAATAAAAACGAGTTATGCATTCTTAGCACGTTCTATAGCCTGACGAACCCGCTCTGTTTGGAGGGACACATCGCAGACTTCATCAATATGGATCACCTCTACAGGTGCGACCCCCATGTAGCGCATCAGACGCTCCTCAATGCCCACCCGGAATTTTTCAGCATTTTTTGAGACCGACTGCCCGGCACTCGTAACTGTTCCGGCGACCTCAATGTACACTGTGGGATGTCCTTTGAAATACAGACCGAAATCCGCAAATCCTCTGTTTCCCAGTTCTCGAATGGGTGGCTGAACCATAATAGTGAGGCCACTCTCCTTTTCTTGCAGCAAACGCCGATAAACAGCCAGTTCCACAATCGAGCCGATCCGGTAGTTATTGACGCGCACCTGCTCCTGCCAGGCGGGGAGGTCCCGGTGATACACTGCCACACGCTGGCGAAAGGCGCGCCATAAGGCCTTGTCGCGGTTATATCGGTCGACCAGTTCGCGACCTCCATCACAGAATTCCAGCATCTGCGGCGTCGGCGTCACCAGCAGATCGTGAGAAAGCTGTGCGTACCGCTCAATGTCGTTCGGACGGAAAAACCCCCCGAACATCCAGCCTGGAAGAGCATTATTAAAACGATCATTATTCGGTAAAGCGAGTGTCATTTGAAGTGTCCGTAAGGTGGACGCACGTTCCCCATTGCTCAGCGAGCATTCTGAGAACATACGTGTATTATGAAAAGGGAAAGTTAAGCTGTAGCGGCTTACTGCTCATTCGCAGCATTGGCTTCAGTCATCGCGGAAAGAGGCATCACTCCCCAGCACCCTGTTGGCAACCAGCCTGACCTTCTGGCCAACCATACGCGTCAGAATGACCGTCCCTTCCAGGACACTGTCATCCACGTTACCAGCAAGAGCCTCACTGACAGCAAAATCAAGCAGCCGGTGCAGGGCGACAATTTGCATGAGGTCCACCTCGGTGGTGGACGAAATCGTAGTACGATCAGACATTGTTTTCTCTCGTTCAAAGCATGAAGGAACGAGACGCCCCACCCTAATCCTCACTCCCAAAGATACAGGGAACAAAATCCTCTGGGGAATTTGGGGTCATGCGCCTCACAACGCCCACCCCGAAAAATGACACCTTCACACCCGTCATCAGGGCGCACCGCAGGTGCAAGAGCAGTGGAAGCGGAGAAAAAGAGCGGCTTTGATTTTTGCGTCGCAAAAATGCCGCGATAGAAAAGAAAAAAACGTAGCGATTTCATATGCTTGCGGAGCATGCGTATGAAATTGAGGTAGCGTGCCCT
>NZ_LHZU01000082.1 GCF_001580995.1 Acetobacter senegalensis | reverse complement strand
CCGCACCAATCCCGCGTAGCGGGTTCGTTCTTCCCCCCATTACGGCCTTTCCTGAGCGATTATTTCAGAAGGAGACGCAGCGCTTGATGTAAGCATTTTTGGCTCAGAAAATTGGGGTATCATTCTCTGCCAGTTTCCATCCATCGCTGGTGGTTTCAAATTTGTGGGTTATCATTAAAGGAGAAAGTGATTCGTGGGTGTCACGGATCTGGCCATGTCAGAGGGTCATCATGTCACGAAATGCACAACGCTTGCCTCAACCGGATCGTCTGGAACAGACATCAGGCTCACAACGTATCTCCGCCTACTTAAGGCGGGGATTGATGCGCTATCAGGAGGCAGCGGATTACCTTGGGATCGCTAAAGGAACGCTGGCCAACTGGGTCTCGCTGCGGGTTGGCCCACGGTCCATCAAGATCGGCAGCATGCGGCTGTTTCGCCAGGAAGATCTTGATCGCTTTATTGAAGAAAAGCTTTTTGAAACCGAACGCTTTGAAAAACGTCGTCGCCGTCAGCGCGGACGGGGTGCACTGGTGTTGACCTGCCCGTATCCTGATCTGTTTCTCTTCTCCGTGATGGCTCTGGCGTTGGCAGTCTTCCTCTTCACCAGCGTCGTAAGCTTTCAGTAAAAACGCGGTCTGGCTGTTTCTGGTCATCCTGACTGGCAGCTACCGTGTCTTGTCTGCAATATCTCCGGGCACGGGCTGGTAGTAGCGATTTAATGATTTTAAGTCGCGATGACCCGTGACCCGGGTCAGTTCAATCGGATTCAGATAGCGCGCCAACCGCGATGTCGCCTCATGACGCAAGTCATGAAAGGTCAGGTCCTGAATTCCGGCCTGCCGGGTCATGCGACCGAACAGGACAGAAAAGATTTTTCTCTCTCCGACCGAAAAGACAATGTCTTTTCGGTCAGGCATCTTTTCCATGGTGGCCCGCTTTTCCATGAGGACGCGTTGTGCGCCCTTGGTCATGGGGCGGATCTCGGGACCGAGCTCTTCCCTGTGCCGGTCGCTCTTCACGCGGGCGAGGGAAATGGTCTGTCTGCGGAAGTCGATGTCCTGCCAGCGCAGACTGAGGGATTCCCCCAGCCGGCAGCCTTGCTCGATTGACCACCTGATGAGCCACACCACATCAGGGTAATGCTTGAAAACTCCATCGGGCTGAGAGGCGGCCCGCAGAAGTTCGTCTTCTTCGCCATCCTTTAATCTCCGGTTTCTCTTGCGATCTGCTCCTTCGGGTCGTTTGGTCCGTTTGGCGGACGCATGATTGAGGATGGTCGTGTCCCACTCCGAGTTGGCGTATTCGACGATGGCCGCAATCATGTTCAGCCGTTTGACGACGGTCCCCTTGGCCAGTCCCGCTGCCAGCATGGCGTCACGAAAGTCCCGGACATCCCCATTGGTCCATTTGTCGATTTTCAATGAGGCAATGTTGGACCCAAGAAGGGCCGGAAGATGGCCCATACGATCAGCATCGCGTTCTGTCATGCGCTCCCGGCCGAAGCGCTCAAAGAGTTCGCCAAAAGTGATCTGGTTTCTCTTGCGTGCGGGTGGCTCAAGCTGGCCCACATGCGCCTTGGCGCTTACGTCCTGGAGCCAGCGGCGGGCAAGACTGGCTGACGCGAAGGTTTCGCGGTGACGTTTGCCGTTCACCATCCTGCGGGCCTGATACTGGCCGGGGCCACGATACCAGACGCCCTTGGGCAACGGTTTCCCTGTTACAGGGTCTTTGAGGGTCTCTTTTGGTGATTTGGTCATCGTTATTCGATCCTCTCCCAGTTTGGCTCGGGATTGGCTCAAAAATCAACGATTTTCAGATTAACCTGCTGCAAGCCCTTGAAAAACTTGGCGTCCCGTACGGGATTCGAACCCGTGTTGCCGCCGTGAAAGGGCGGTGTCCTAGGCCTCTAGACGAACGGGACTGGAGGCGTGGGGTCGATCTACGGGAATTTCAGATTTTGCACAAGAGAGAATTTGAATCGTTTTGAACGGAATGTCTTCAGGCAGGAGCAGAAAGGGCCAAAACCGGTAAAGTGCGGCAGAAAAGAAACACTTATCGTGTAAGTCGCATCGCTTTCCGGAATAATGTTGAAACGTTATATCATAACAAATATGAAGCGGGGAACAGTTTCGATTCTGATGGTAAAGGTGTTCTTGAATGCGGGTGTCTCGTTTTTCTTTTGTACTGGCGAGTTCGGCCTTATGTGCAACAACCGGGTTTCTGGCTTCCGTTGAACACGCTCGCGCTCAGACGGTCAAAACGGATCAGGCGGAGGCGCAGCAGCGGCCAGAATCTTCGGTAACCGCGTCTTCTGGCAAGGCGTTGGTCAAGGGTGGTGCGCAGGTTTCTTCAGCCGGATCGAAAACGGCTTCACCTGCCGGGCGTGAAACAGTGACGATAGAACCGGGGCTGGCCAATCATCCGGAAAAGGTGACGGTAACGGCGCATCTGGATCAGGCACGTTCCAATCTGCAGCCTGATACTGGCGCAACAGTTTACAAGTTCAGTCGCAAAACTCTGGAAACAATTCCAGGTGGGGATAATGCGCCGCTGAACCAGGTGCTGTTGCAGGCACCGGGTGTTGCGCAGGATAGCTACGGGCAGATTCACGTTCGTGGTGATCATAACGAGGTGCAGTTTCGGCTGGATGGTGTGCAGTTGCCTGAAGGCTTAAGTGTGTTCGGTCAGGCGCTCATGACACGCTTTGCCGATAGCATGTCTTTGACAACAGGCGCGCTGCCTAGCGAGTTTGGTTTCCTTCAGGCCGCTGTTGTTGATATTACCACCAAGAATGGCACGACCAATGCAGGCGGAAATGCATCCATTTACGGTGGTGCGCGGGATTATTTTTTCCCGTCTCTGCAATATGGCGGCCACCATGGGAAATGGGACTATTTTGCGACGGCGGATTTCGTGCATGATCGTGTGGGGATTGAAAACACCACTGGATCGTTCAACGCTCTTCATGATCTGACCAATCAGTACCATTTTCTTGGGCATCTGCGTTATACGGCTGATGAAAATACGCGTATCAGCTTTATTGCCGGGGTTTCCAACGCGGAATATCAGTTGCCTAACAATCCTGGTCAGCAAACACAGTTTTCAGAGCCATCCTATGCTGGCAGTGAATTGGCGCAGCATCTGAACGGGAGCGTTGACAGCAGCAGCCTTGATGAACACCAGAAGCAGATTACAGATTTTGCCATTCTGGCGTTGCAGAAAGAAATTGGTAAATTCAGCCTGCAAAGTTCGGTTTTTTCACGTTACAGCAGCCTGCGTTATTCGCCTGATCCGTTGGGTGATCTGGTGTATAATGGGATTTCGCAGCGGGCGGCGCGTTCGGTGTTCTCAATGGGAACACAGCATGACGTGACATGGCGCGCAGCGCGTGACCATACCGTGCGCTTTGGTTTTCAGGTTTTTGTTGAACGCACTGTGTCAAAAACAGATTCCCGCGTGTTTGCCCAGACGGGTGAGGATGAAGCGGGAGACGCCGTTTTCAGTGATACCCCGATTGCCGTGTATGACGGCAGCGGAAAAACAGGAACGGTTTATGGGCTATACGCGCAGGATGAATGGAAGCCGCTGAAGAACCTGACAATCAATTACGGGCTGCGGTTTGACGGCGTGAGTGAATATACCAGCGAAAAGCAGGTCAGCCCCCGTTTGAATATTGTGTGGACGCCGTGGCACGGAGGCACGCTCCACGCCGGATATTCACGTTACTTTACGCCGCCGCCGTTTGAGGTGGTCAGCAGTTCATCCCTGTATAAATTTGCCAACACCAGCGCAGCTGCGGCGAATTATCAGAACAGTGCTGTGCGTGCGGAGCGGGATCATTATTTTGACGCAGGGTTCCAGCAGCAGATTCTGCCGGGATGGCGTGTCTCCTTTGATGCCTATTACAAGCTGGCCCATAACCTGATTGATGAAGGTCAGTTTGGCGCCCCGATTATTCTGAGTGGCTTCAACTACCGCCGGGGGCAGGTGAACGGGTACGAGGTCAACACCTCGTACGACAAGGGACCTCTTTCTCTTTATGGGAATTTTTCGTGGTCCCGTGCCATCGGCAAGGATATTACCAGCGCCCAGTTCAATTTTGATGATGATGATCTGGCTTATATCAAGCATCGCTGGGTTCATCTGGATCATGACCAGCGTTGGACGGCCTCTGCGGGTGCAGCTTACACCTTCTTTCACAGAGGATGGCATCCGTTGCGTGTGTCCGCCACCATGGTTTACGGCAGCGGTCTGCGGGCGGATGGAGAGGTGCCGAATGGGGTCTCCTTGCCGCAATACGCAACCTTCAACTTCTCGGCTGTTCAGAGCTTCAAAAACCTGTTTGGCCATTCCTTTCTGGGCAACACACAGATCCGGTTGGACGTGATGAACCTGTTTGATCGCACCTATATGCTGCGTGACGGCAGCGGGATTGGTGTGGGCGCACCGCAATATGGGCTACGCAGAACAATTCTTACGGGTATCTCACAGAGTTTCTGAAGAAAAATGTAAAATAAAACCTTACAAATAGGAAATACGCCTACACGGATTTTTGCATGAACGAGGTCGCTTTTATTTGTTGCGAACCTCTTTTCATTTGGCTCCGCACATATCATATGTGTGGAGCCGTTTGCATTTGGTGCAACGGCAAGGGAACATACGCCTTGCGAAGCAGATTTCACGCTCCAAAACCGTATGATGGGGTGTGTGTTTGCGTTTTCTGTTCTGTTCTTTCTTGTGGAAAGCGGACGCATGGCGGTAAAAGCCGCGGTTTGAGACGTGCGGTCTGTGTCCGATGTTTTCTTTTGGAGAAGCGGAATGGTGCAATCTAGACGGACTATTAATGAGCGGGGGCCCGCTCACCATGTGACGTCTCCTTCCGGAAAAGAAGGGCATGAGGTTGAGGCGGAAAAAGAGGAAATGATCTCTCCCGGTTCAGACCTTGGGCAAAGAATGAAAATTCTGCGCAAGGCGTCAGGCATGACCCAGCAACAGGTTGCAGATGCGCTTGGTGTGTCCCGTCCTGCCATTGCGTTCTGGGAAACCGGACGGGAAGGAAGTGCGCGCAAGCATATTCCCAATCTTGCGCGTCTGTTTGGGGTGGACCCCGAGATTTTTCTGACCGGTTATGTTCAGGCCGATATTGCCCTTACAGTCTCGCCTGATGAGCATGATATCATTAAATTATACCGCATGCTTGATCCTTCGCGTAAGGTCTCTGCCCAGAAGTGGATCGAGAGACAGGTGAGGATGCTGCAGAAAAGCGGCGGTGGTGCGGAGTAGATCAAAGGCTGCTGGCTGGGTCCTTCACGCATAAGGAGCGGTATCATCGTGCTGACTGCCTTCTGAGAGGCAGCCAGCAGGCACCCGCTAATACAGGACCGATTTGGTCTTCAAAAAAGCGAGTGCATGGAACCACCTGATCGCTGAACTGTCATATCTCCACGGATGGCACATATTGGGAGCAAGCAGGGGTCACGATGTGGAAGGGCCACTACGCGTTATTGGTTATGATGGGTGTGTCTGTGGGTGAGCGGCCGATCCAGGCGGCGAGCCTTCTGCCGGTTGTGGCGCGGGCCCAGCAGGTGGAGGAAGGGCCTTACCATGTTGATGGAGAGCGGACCCAGATTGTCTTTTCCGTGTCCTGCCTTGGCATGAGCTGGTATCGAGGTTTTTTGTCCGGGGTTTCTGGCGAGTTGTGGCTTGATCCTGCGCACCCTGAAAAATCTCACGTCAGCCTGAAGGCACCGGTTTCCTCCATCAAGACGACCACAAGCGAGGTCTCCAGCATGTTGATGGAGAAAAGCTGGTTTGCGGCCGAGACTTATCCTGTAGCCGAATTTGTCTCTACGCAGGTTTCATCAAGCGGGCCATCACTGGCGACCATTTCCGGCAATCTGACCATGCATGGCGTGACGCATCCGGTTACCTTGCATGCGCATTTTGTGGGGGCCGGAGAAAACCCGATTGATCATTCGTATGATGTTGGGTTTGAGGCGCAGGGCACCATACAACGGAGCGCTTTTGGCATGACGAGTGCTCTGCCTGCCGTGGGTGATGACGTTATTCTGACTGTCAGCGGCGTGTTTGAAAAGGAACGCTGAAGGGGGCGTTGGCGTGGCCACCCTGTCAGCTTATGCCTGTATCAGGTGCGTTGCAGTGCCAGCGCCGCTGCCGTCGCCACGTCCCGCCTGAGTGCGATGATATTGCCTTTGCCGTCCGGGTGAACACGATTGGTCAGGATCAGGACAAAGCTTTCCGTTTCAGGAACCAGCCACAGGGATGTACCGGTAAAGCCGGTGTGACCAAAGGACGTTGGTGGAAAAACCGTGCCGCGCGGCGTGGAATAGTGGGTGGCGATATCCCACCCAAGCCCGCGCAGATCCTGCTTGCCCTTGGGTTGCTGCGGGGTGGACATCAGAACCAGTGTTTCTGTCCGCAACGGAAAGGCAGAGGGCTTTCCTGCCCGTTTGGCCAGCAGTGCCTGCGTGTAGGTTATCATGTCATCCGCACAGGAGAACAGCCCGGCATGCCCCGCCACGCCCCCCATGCGCCGGGTGGTAGGATCATGTACTACGCCGCGTAACATGGTGTGTGTGTCATCAAACTGGGTGGGGGCAATGGCGCTGCCCAGAACGGGATCAGGCCGAAAGAAAGTCCGTTTTAGCCCCAGAGGAGAGAGGATGGCGCGCGTGGCATATTCATCCAGTGGCAGGCCGGAGAGCTTTTCCACAATCAGCCCCAGTGTGATGAAATTGATATCGCTATAAACAAACTGCTCGCCGGGGGGATGCTGCAAGGGTGCGTTCAGCGCCAGAGACACCGCGGTTTCTTTTCCGCTCCAGGGGGTGGAAAGATCCACGTCTGGCGGCAGGCCGGAATAATGGGTCAGTAACTGGCGGATGGTAACAGCCTGTTTTCCGTTGGCGGCAAACGCGGGCAGATAGCGGCAGACGGGGTCATCCAGTTTCAGCTGCCCCTGTTCATAAAGCTGCATAATGGCAGGGGCGGTAATCAGCACTTTAGTCAGGGACGCCATGTCAAACAGGGTTTGCCATGTCATGGGCTCAGGGTGGGGGACCAAGGCCCGGTTGCCAAACACGCCTTTCCATACGGTTTGCCCTTCGGTGCCCACGGCCGCTACTGCGCCGGGTGTCTGGCCTTTGGCAATGGCGGCGCGGAACAGATCTTCCACCGGTAGGAAGCGTGAGGGCGTTGTCTCTGCCCGTGCGGAGGGAAGATGCCGCAACATCATGCCGCCCGTGGCAAGAGCAGCGGTTTTCAGGGCCTTGCGGCGGGAACAGGCGGAGGAGAAAGGCATGGCACACGCATATCCGGCTACAGGCGTGCCCAAGCGGCACGAAAGAAAGGACTGTAAGCGGTTTTTATCCGTGCGTGGAGAGGGTATCAGTCCGTTGGTGCAACAAACCGGAAGGTCAGGTTGAACCGCACCCGTCCTGTTACGGGGTGGAGACCATCGGCCAGTGGTTTCACGCCATGATAATGCAGGCGCGCCTTACCGCCCCATACCAGAACATCACCATGTTCAAGCAGGATGGCATGAGGCGATGTGGACCGTTTCAGGCCGCCCCATAGAAAGGAAATGGGCAGACCAAGCGAGACAGAGACAATAGGCTGACTGAAATCTCCTTCATCCTTGTCCTGATGCAGCGCCATGCGGGTGCCGGGTTCATAACGGTTGATCAGGCAGGCATTGGGGTGAAAGCCCTTAAAGCCTGCCGCCTCTGCACTGCGGGTCGCCAGTTTCTGCCATGCCGGAGGGAGCGGGGGCCAGGCCTGATTGTTCAGAGGGTCCGTGGGGGTGTAACGATAACCGCTACGGTCTGTGACCCATCCCAGTGCGCCGCAATTGGTCATGCCAACAGACATTTTGCCGCCGCCCGGCGTCATCATGGTGCGGAAAGGCGCGTTTTTGGCGATGTCGTGAAGTGCGCTGATCAGTTCTGAAGCCTCAGGCAGGGCATAGCCGCGCAAGAGCATCGCGCCCAGACTGAGAGTGACCCGCTTGGGCCGTGTGTCCGCCAGCGCAAGATCCATTTGTGCAAGAGGCAACGGTGAATGGGGCATGGGCACCTTCCTGACACATCGTTCTGTTAAGAGGTGTACCTATGAAACAGGAGGCACAACGGTCCTGTGAAAAATATTTACGTCTTCCTGCGTGTCTGGCAGAGAAATTGTGACTTTGGCAGAGGGAGAATCCCTGCGTGTTTCCTTATGTGATTGGGGTGGAAAACCATGCGTGACATTCTGATCGTGGGCGGTTTACCCGCTGTTGTGACCCTTGATCCTGCAACATTTGTCTTCCGGGGTGTGTTTGTGGGGCTGGATGGAGAAGTGGATTTTTACGCCACCCGTGCATCGGAACTGCCACGGAAAGGGGCAGAGGCTCTTAAGGTCTTTCTTGCCGCCTGTCAGGCTCACAACAGGCATCCGTTGCAACGCCGTAAGGGGGTGCCCCCCGGCTATGTGCTGGAAGATATTTATGCCGAGTTTGAAGCCGTAGCAACGCAGCGGGGGCAGTCTCTGGAAAGCTTTGTGCAGGAGCAGCGCCAGCCGTTTGTGCCCAAACGGGAACCTTCCGACTTTGAAAAACTGATGGCGCGTCAGGAAGAAATGGATCGCCGGTATTTCTGCTGAAAACCGCACCTGCCGCCTATAGAGCGCGCTGCGAAGAGCTTGAATCGTGGGTTTCCGAAAGGGCGTCTGATGTGATTCAAGATGAGGACTGGCAAGGAGGCCAGTCTTCATGCCGAAAGCCTGTTCACAGAATGCTCTAGCCGGAAGCGGACCTGCTGTAGCGTAGGCCTGACGAGGCAAGGTAGCCGCGTGCGGGAAGAATGCGCCGCCGAGCTCCAGCATAGAAAAAGCGGTTGGAGTGGGCGGTTGATGTTATCAAACAGTGTCTGAAGTGTGGGACGAAACCTGAAACTCTTCTTGGAGCGCTCGGTCTCGGCATTGCGCTGAATTGCCGGAGGGGGCGGTGTAGGTTCCTGCCTGTTTACCGGAACGAATAAAGGCGGCTTGCGCCGCCTTTATCAACTTTTCCGCCTTGTCTGGATCGGTCAGTGCAAGGTGGGCGGGTTGCTTGGTGCGTAGGGTCGGCCTTCCGGCTTGGCGTAATCAGCAGACGCCGCCGGTTTGACCAACGTGATCAGCCCGACCACCACAATATTGACCACCAGAGACATCAGGCCGGTCGAAACATTGCCGGAGAACGGGCCCATATACAGGAAGTGGATGGGTTTCAGGCTGTCCATCAAGCACAGGCCCACCCCGAATACCGTGCCCACAACCCAGCCCGCCAGCATGGCGGCGGCAGAGAAGCGGATGCGCATCAACCCCAGAATAAGGGCCGGGAAGGTCTGTAGAATGATCACCCCGCCCAGAAGCTGGAAATCAATGGCGAACTGAGCGTTCAGGAACATGACGCACAGCAGCGCTCCAACCTTGACGGCAAAGGCGGTCAGCCGACTGTTGCGCACACTTTTATGCCGGGCTGGCAGCAGGTTGTGCGTGACCAGATTGGCGGCCCCAATGGCCATGACGGCGGCTGGCACAAGGGCACCCACGGCAATGGCGGCAAAACAGAAACCACTGAACCATGCGGGAAAGATGGTCTGGAACAGCAGTGGCACCACCAGCGAGTTGTTGTTGGTGGTCACGCCCGCCACATGCGCCATCAGCCCCAGCATGGCGATAAGCCCCAGCACAATGGTGTAGATGGGCAGGAACACAGCATTCTGCCGGATGGTGTCAGCAGACCGTGCGGCCAGAATGCCGGTGAGCGTATGCGGATACAGGAACGCGGCCAAGGCGGAGGAAAGCGCCAGCGTGGCATAGGGCATGCCCATGCCAGCTTTGAGGATCGGCTGGCTGTGATCTGCTGCCGTGAACAGCGCGGCATAGCCACCCATATGCAGCGGGATGACCGTAACCGCCACCAGCACCGCAATATAGATCATGATGTCTTTGATGAAGGCCGTCAGCGCAGGTGCATGCAGGCCGCCAAGCCACGTATATGCGGCCAGCGAGAGAAAGGCGATCACCAAGGGAATATCACCCGGCAGACCCAGCGCCTGCACAACCGTGCGGATGCCGATCAACTGCAGGGCAATGTAGGGCATAACCGCCACCAGCCCGGTGAGTGCGACCACAATTTCAAGGGCACGGCTGTTGAAGCGGGCGCGCACAATATCGGCTGCCGTGGCATAGCCCCCTTCCTGCGCGATCTTCCACAACCGTGGCATCACCAGAAAAATGAACGGATACACAATAATGGTGTAGGGCAGGGCGAAGAACCCATAGCCCCCGGCCGCGTAAACAAGGGCCGGCACGGCAATGACGGTATAGGCCGTATAGAAATCGCCCCCTACCAGAAACCATGTAACCCATGGCCCGAACTGCCGCCCACCGAGGGACCAGTCTTCACTGGAATGCGCGCTTTTGCCGCGGCTGAGCGTTTTGCGGATCCACTGGATGGAGCTGCCGATCACAATGGTGGCGGCAAAAAAGAAAACAAAGACGCCCAGCGCCCATGGGTTCACGCCGTTCATGCGTCATGCCCCTTTTTCCAGACAATCCAGATGATAACGGACGTTACCGGCACCCAGGCGAACTGGTACCAGTAGAAGAACGGAAACCCGAGCAGAACCGGATCATACCGGTCATAGAGCGGTGTCCACAGCAGCCCCAGAAAGGGCAGTAGGAGCAGCAGATTCAGTTTTTTCATGATAAGCGGCGGCCAGATGTTATTGTTTTTTGTTGGACCACTTTAGTCATGCAGAGCGGGTGTGATGGTGTCAATCACCATTTGTCCAACCGCTCCGTGCATGACCCGGTTGTGTTGTTTTGAACGCAGCCGTTACAACACGATTGGCAGGATAAGGGGGCTTTTCCTGCCTGTGCAGCCTCAGGAAGAGGTCTTGCGGTTTTGCAGCACGGCGTTCAGGCGATCGCTGTATTTGCGGTAACTGCCTTCGGGCACGCACCCCATTTCTTCCAGATCTTCCAGATCCGCCCCATGGTTGATCCAGCTATTGACCTCTCTGAAATCCAGCGCGGCGGGAATGGCGTGGGGTTCAAAAACAACTGCGCGGTCTTCTCCCTCTGTTGCGCCAAACGGCATGAAGGACTCTGCAGCAGGGGTTTTGGTGTCCTGAAGACTGACTTCCCCGCAAACAATCTGCTTTTCGCCCGTTTTGTGGGTTGCCAGGTTGCGAAAGTGTGGGTGGGCATCCGGAAACTGGGTGGCAACGCTTTTGAGCGTGTTTTTGACAAACGGGCTTGCCGCTTTGTCACTGCCGTCAATGACCGTTTGTGCATAGGCCGGGACGGCAGGCGCCAGCAGGCTGAGGCAGAGCAGTAAAGCGTGCTTCATGGTGGGGTCCTTCTCACTTGTAAGGGGTATGGTGGGGTCTGGGGCGGTAGAGATCAACCACCCACCCCTCAGGTTCTGTGTGCCATCAGTCTGGCACAGGCTTCAAAACGGGACGGGGCAAGGCCGCCACAGGTGAGCCGTCCGCCCGTCAGGGGGCGCGGCACGCCCGTGGTGGTGGGTAGAGAGAGGGGAAGCCCCAGCAGGCTACGCGCGGCCAGAAAGCCAAAACATTCGGCTTCCAGCGCATCTCCATCCCACCCCAACGCTTCAACCGGCTGTACGGTGCCCGCCAGCCTTTGGCGCAAGGCGGCCATCAGTGCCGGGTTGTGCCGCCCTCCGCCACAGACAAACCACGCTTGGGGGGCTGCGGGTAACGGCGTGCGGGCCACAGTCTCGGCGGTAAATGCCACCAATGTTGCGGCACCATCCTCAGGGCTAAGGCCCGCCAGATAGTCCAGCCCTTTATGGAAGGAGAGTCTGTCCAGAGATTTGGGCGCAGGACGGCTGAAAAATGGATGGTCCAGTAACCGTTCCAGTACAGCGGGATTGACCGTGCCACGCAGCGAGAGAGCGCCGTCTTGATCGTATCGCTGGCCCGTGTGCTGGAAGGTCCAGTCATCCAGCAGGGCGTTGCCGGGGCCTGTATCACAGGCCAGCACGTCTCCGCTTTGGGTCAGGAGTGTCATGTTGGCGACGCCGCCAATATTCAGCACAGCTACGGGCGCGGGCTGCCCGTGTAGCAGGGCGGCGTGATAGAGGGGGGCGAGAGGTGCGCCTTCTCCACCCGCCTGCACGTCCGCGCTGCGGAAATCATGAATGACAGGCGTGTTTGTGGCAGCTGAAAGCTGGGCGGCATCTCCAATCTGCCATGTGCGGCCCGGCTCATGCAGAATGGTCTGTCCGTGGAAGCCGATCAGGTCAGGCGTTATGCCGTCAGCCTTGTCACACAGGGTAAGAACAGCCTGAACATGCACGTCTGTCAAAGCCTGTTCGGCAGCCAGCACCTGCGTATCCTGTGCGTTGCAGTGCGTCGCCTCATCCAGCAGGGACCGCAACCGGGTGCGGAGGGCGGGCGAATAAGGGAGAGTGAGGGCTGGACCGTGGCTGAAAATCTGCGTGCCGTCTGTGGTCAGTATGGCGGCATCCACACCATCCAGGGATGTTCCGCTCATCAGCCCCACAGTTATCAGCCGGGGAGCTGACGCGTCTGGCGTGGTGGGGTTGGCCGGAGCGCTGGCGTCTGTCATGGGGTGGAGGGAGTGGGGAGGATCAGGCCGGACCGCAGGCGGTGCGTGCTTACCTGCCACAGCAACACCTTATCCTGTCCGTTTTCCGACACATGCAGGGCCAGAAGATCATCCTGCACACGGGCCATGCTCAACAGCCGTGTGCCGGGCGGCAGCGTGACTGGCCCTTGTGCGTCCTCCTGCAAGGGAACGCTGGCAGGCAGGGAAGGATGCGTGGGGCCGGCATTCATACGGTGGAGAATGACCCATACAAGGGTAATGGTACCAGCAATAATCAGAATACCCATGCCGATAACTGCAGCCAGCAGAGCCTTGGGCGTGCCCGGTGTTTCTTCCACAATCTCTCCTGTCTTTTCTCTTTTCTGCCACCCCGTCATGCCAGAATCAGGGTGTGGCAGGGGATTATGAGTGCCTTTTCCGTAATCCGGGTGCAAGGGGGAGGCGGGACTTGTATGCCTTTTCCGCAGCCTCCAGCTTGGGGGCAGATGTCAGGCGTGCTGGAAGCGGCTCCTGCCGCTGATTATGGTGGGGCAGGCAGAATGGTTTGGCGGGGGCGTAATGTCTGATCTGATGGCGGACAAAATGAGATGTGATGACGGCTATAGCCGGTGCCTGTGGGCGTGTTCAGATCCGCTATTGCAACAGTATCATGATACGGAATGGGGCGTGCCCGAACGCAATAGCCGCGCCTTGTGGGAAAAACTGATGCTGGACGGGTTTCAGGCTGGTCTGTCATGGCGGCTTATTCTTGCCCGGCGGGATGCATTTCGGGCCGCTTTTTCCGGCTTTGTGCCGGAACGTGTGGCTGCCTATACGCAGCAGGATGTGGAACGGCTGGTGACAGATGCGCGGATTATCCGCTCCCGCGCCAAGATTGAAGCCGTGATAGGGAATGCCCGCGCCTATCTGGCCATGCAGGATAAAGGGGAAGAGTTTTCAGATTTTGTCTGGGGTCTGGTGGGAGGGCGGAGCATAGTGGGGGATGGCAGTGGCACGTCCACACGGTCCACATTGGGGGACACGCTTTCCACCGCCTTGAAAGAAAGAGGCTTTCGTTTTGCGGGGCCGGTTATTGTGCATGCGTGGGCGCAGGCGACAGGATTGATCAATGATCATCACGCATCCTGTTTCTGTCGGCCAGTTTGCGAGAAACAGGCGGCACTCCTCAACGTCTAGAGGGAGACTGCACAGGATACTCCCTCTTTCTCCCACTCTCGGTATGTGAAAAATACTGTCTGGATCGGGTGTTTACTGAAAGCGGCAAGGTTGGCCCGCGGTGGGGGCTTCATTTTCAAGCTGCACGACCAGCAATGTCACAGGGCCATCTCCTACATTTCCGGCCAGATGCCCTTTATGGCCTGCACCATCCGGGCGGGAGAGTTGGTCTTCGCCCAGAGAAATGTCTCCCGGCCCCATTTCTACACGTGTGCCGTCCATGGCTTCCACAAACCATGTGCCTTTTAGCGGGATGATCCATTGCACCTTTGGGTCCGGATGCCACACGCCATTCCAGTGGGGTGGCTGAATGGTGGAGATCACTTTGGCCTTGCCGGTGGAAAGCAGATCCTGCCATTGCGGCCCGGCCGGAGGAGACATGGATTTGAGTGCATAGGTGTGGAAGGTGCATTTTGTCATGTGGCTGACACCACGCGCATCCGTCCAATTATGCCAGTAGGATGCCTCCGGCGTGTTTCGGCTGTAGGACGTGGCCGCAGCGGGTTCTGCTGCTCGTGTGGCAGGAGAGTTGCCCCATAACAGGACGCCAGACAGAAAGGCGAGGGCAAGAGTCTGTTCAAGGCGGAAGGCCATCTCTGTTGTTCCCGTTCTGTGTGGCGTGTTTGTCTTTTGTAACGGAAAAAGCAGGAGGCAGTTGCCCCGCAGGCCATAAGGCAGCCATGCGGGGACGTCAGTCATGGAAACGCGTTATGCGCGACATTCAGCTTGCATGGCACCGTTTACCGTCCAATCTCGTGCCTCGTGCCTCGTGCCTCGTGCCTCGTGCCTCGTG
>NZ_LHZU01000126.1 GCF_001580995.1 Acetobacter senegalensis | reverse complement strand
CAGTCATGATCTGGAGCGCTTGAATGTCGATTAGCCCTAGTTCACTCAAAAAGCTACTGGGTTTGCCGTCATTGGCAATACTCCAGTAATCTCCCGTTAAATCCCATTCACTACGAAACTCCCTAATAATCCATTCAGCCTGCTTGATTGTCATATAGTGAAGCATTCGTAGTTGATCGCTGAGAAAACGACGATCAAGCAGGTAGATAAAATCTGGACACTGGACTCCGATACCTTTGAGTTCCTCTTGAACCGCTTCGAACCGAACCATTATGTCCACCGACCGCCATAATAATCTGGAAGCGGAATTATGACACGTCGAAGTAGCGCGCACCTCACCGATCGTCCTTAATTTGTCGAACGCCCCATGACGGGCGAGAATATCAATTAATCCTTCCTCAACAGCAATAGAAATCTCCGAAAAATTGGTTAGCCATTCAGCGCAAAGTGGGACGCATACCTGCTGCCAATACCAATCGCGATCGAGTGTCAAAGGTAAAGACCGTGCATGTGTTGATGTTATTGATGGTTCAAACCATAAACGTGCAAAATCCTCTCGGTCTTCATAAGTGAGGAAGATTGCTCCCTCCAGCATTGTACGTAGGTCATTAATTAATTTATCATGATATATTTCGTACGATTCGCTATAAATAAGTAATAATGCTGATTTTTTCAATGAGGTAGACAGGGCTTCTATATCTCTGTTATTGCGTAAGCGTTCGTAAAGTCCTGGAATTATTTGTCGTCGATAAATATGATGTTTTCCGCAAACGAAAGAACTGGCAATCTCTGCAGGAGACGGCAGATCATCTCGATGTAAGACTGCCTCGAAGCCAGCAAGAACGTCGTCCCGCAGATCGGTTCCAACTAATTCAGCCAAACCTTGATCTATTGGCATAGTGCGTGGCAGATTAAGGAAACAATCGAAATATATCTGAGCCGCAAAATAGATGGTTGGCAGCTCGCCTTTTCGCAATCCTTCCTTGTCTGCACTCAGTTTTTGAACTGCCGCCTTAAATTTCTGGTTTAGCCAAGCCCGTCCGCTTTCCTGTCGGATAGTCTGAGCCGATTTCTCGGGGTTGTCGAGTTGTTGCATGAAATCTTCCAGCAGCATATCACCGCGGCTGAATTTTTTTGCTGCAGATCGCAATCTCGGTGAAACTCGTAATTCGGAAGAATATTCGGAAGGCTGTCTCCCAATGTACAATAAATATTTCCAATCCCGACGCAAATCAGGGTCCTTGTTATCGCCGAGAGCGAGACGATCGAGTGCTGACAGGATGTCATCAAATTGCGACCAGAGTCCGACAAGTCTGCGTTGCAGATATCGCCATTTTTCCTGCGAGTTCTTTTCATTCCTGTGACAATCCAGGCCATGTTTTTCGAGGGCTCGCCGTAACGCACCTTTTGTTAACAGAGCCGCGGCAAGCTTATAAGCCTCTTCCGTACCGCTAAGTCTATGTGATCGATCGTCTGCCCTGTGCTCAATCGGCCCAAGCCACCGCCAGAGCGACGATGCCATATTGGAACCGATTACACCTGTATCAATTCCACGGACAATAAGATCACTCACGATATAGCGGATTTGATCTGCATTTTTATGGTCACTTTCGAATGCAATCTCTGTATAGTCCGTCATAATATTAAGTATATCAATCAATCTTGGAGACGATATCGCGTCAAATAGAACATTATAGTATTTTCGTATATGAACGCGTTGTGTTTCAGCGGGCAAAAGCGGGCACAAACTCATTTCCGTCGCAACGAATAGATAATCTACCAGTTGGGCATCAGACGTGCCTTTGTCGATTTTTAACAATAGTTCGAGCGCGATCAGAGGTGCGTTGCCGCCCTCGTTCATTAACATTGCAATCATCCTCTGCTGCCAGGCGTGATCTCGGTGTGGGAGCAGTGCGATAGCCGCAGCATAACGGTCGCTAAAGGAATATTCTGATGAAAAAACAATAGCTTCTAGGGTGCCAGAAAGCGTCTTTGCAAGTTGCGTCTCAATTAACCCTTCGAGAAATAGTGAACGCAGATGTGAGTTGCTTGTTGTAGTTTCAATAATTTCTTTAATCTTTGGGGCTAGTTTCGGAATCATCAGTCCTGCTGCGGTTTTTCTGTCCCAATCAGCGGCACGAAAATAAGGATCATTTCCAGCTAGATTACAAAGTGCTTGAAACAATTCTTCTGCGAGAGACGGCTTCAAAGCAGAAATTTCACCATAACGCAATAATCCATAAGGATCTGCGTCAATAATACTAGAAGCCATCTCGTCATTATGATATGCGAGCCATGCGTGCAGGCCTCTTAGGCTTGCAGGCACGCCGCTGCGCCCGTGCAGTTGGGCTAATAAACGTCGTTGCAAACGGGGTGTTTTAGCTTGTTGCGCGAGCCAGCGCGCTCCAAGAAATTCAGCGATGACCCGGTGGACAAGCTTCGCCCGTGATACGCCTACGCTGTGGAACAACTTGGAAGAAAAAATTATCTGCGCGGCTTTCGCCTCGGGTAGCTTCGCCAATTCAGCAAGTTGAATGTCGCCTTGCTGAACCTGCGCTGCCCCCGCTGCGCTTGCGGCTTCAGACCCCGCGAACAATAGCGCCGCGGCGATTGCGCCAGTAGCGTTAAATGCGTCTTCCTTCGTGAGTTCTGCTAGACCTTTATAAGGCCGATCGGAATCATGCTCAGGCCATATCAATGTGCAGACGCGCTCTAACAAGCCCGCCTGTGTCAGAGGCAATAGCGTGTCAGTCTCGGCGACCTGCCCGACCAAAGTCAGCATCAACGGATTACCGTAAAGCTCTTCCAAGCTATGGTTTGTGAGATGAGTCAGGACGCGGTCCGCATCGACGTTTGGGTATTGTGCAAGAAGAAACGTGCGCGCTTCGGTTCTGTTGAACGGCTCAAGCGTCACAATTTGCAGATCGGCTGAGTAGAGCTGATTCAGCGTTCTCACGTTGCGTGTTTGCCACTCGCGTGAGCGGCATGAGAGAATGAAAGGTGGAGAATCAGCCTCGTCAAGCTTTGCCAACAGGACGTCGACGGCGTCACTTTCACGTTGCACCATCGCCTCATCAAGGCCATCGATTAGAATCGGCTTATTCTGAGCAATCAGCTTGGCTGGATTCTTGGAGTTGATAAAACGGATCACTGTGACCGGCTCAACCCCGAGGTGTCGACCGAGCTCGCGCATTAGCTCACTCTTACCCATGCCCGGCTTGCCGAGAATTACCTTGTTGCCGTCAAGTGCGAGAAACTTGGCCACGTCAACTTGACCGCCAACAGAATTAGCAAACCTGAGCGAGCGAGGAAAAAACCTGTTAAGAAATTGGGACTTTCGTATCATTTGGGGACGGATATCTCTTGTCTACAAAATGGCTAGCTAGAAAACGATGGAGTGTCAGCAAAACAAAGAAATAAACAAGTGTCAGCCGCGCTCAATAGGAATGTCAAAAAAGGTCAGTTTCTGCAATTCCTCCTGCCGTAAGCGGACCATCCGCTTACCCCCCCCTGATCGGCCTGTCTGCTCAATGATACAGGAGCAGACAGGCAGCAGTCGCTATCATCTCGGATGCTTAACAGATTAAACAGTGACGCTCAAAATCAGATGTCATCATGGCGTCATTTGCAAGCCCCCCATCAGGCAGCGGTTCGCAGCCCGTCCTCCGCGACTGCCACAATTGCCTGCCTGATGGCTGCAGTGACCTGTTCAGGATCACAGACCATATCCTTAAAAATAAGGATCGGGCGCTGACTGGATGGATAGCGATGCAGTCGCCTTAAGGTCTCGTCCTTTCGCGCCTTTTGTGTTGGCGAATAAGCTGTAAATGTCCGGTCAAACAGACCGACCACTTCGATAAAGCAGCTTTTGCCGGTACAGGCCGAACTCACCTTGAAATCAGCAAAAGCTTCTTCCTCAAAAATGCATCCTTTCACAACAGGATGAACGTCCAGCTTTACTGACGATGGCAGGATCGGTTTGATGCTCCGATACACAGCCAATTCGTAAAGCGAGTCAAACTGATGACCGTCCTGTGCGAGCTTTTCCTCGACAGGTAGGTGCGGATGGCACTGATGCACAGCCTCACGAAAGGCCACCCATGCCCCCTCCCCTGGCTGCCAGTATTTCTTGCGCAGATCCCAGGCCTTTCGCCCAAGGTCCGCCAACATAAAGCCATGGACACAGACGCCAACGCGGGCTGAAAGCTCGGCGTAGAGGTCAATATCCCGGCGTGGAAAAAGACCGGTCCTAACAGGCATCGGAAACTGAAGTGGGTCGAAACGATAATCAGCCGTCATAGGGAAATATCCTAAAAAATGGCTCCGATCACACTGCGTGAAGCGGAGCCAGCAAAAGATTTTTTTGGTGAGGATAGGGTGTGATTGAAGTGGTCAGTCTGCCTGCTTCATCGTCACTGGCGCCGCCAGAAGCTGTTCCAGGCGGCCATAACGACGTTCCATGTCGCGATGCAATATGACCAGGCCCTCAAGAGCCTCAAAAGCGGCTTCGCTGCCTCCAAGGATCTCGAGCAGCAGAACGCCCTCGAGCACATGAAGAGCTTTGAGCTCCGTCGTTGAATGCACAACGTCATCGGTAACAGGAAACAGATCAGACAGTGGGTAATGAGACATGATTTTTGTCCTTGTCGTCCAAAAAAAGGGAGAAAAAGACCACACACATCCCGTCCCTCTTCCTCTGGGGCATTGACGGATATGCACAGTCACCAGAACACACTGGAAAAGCGTCTCCATCCCACCCCGGTCAGAAAATCCCTTTTCTAGAAAATTCATTTCAAAACAATGAGTTGAGAGAGAGCATTTTTAAATGCGATAGAACGAGAGAAAAGAAGAAAAAACCCAGCAATTTCATATGCATCCCGTAGGGTGCATATGAAATTGCGGTAGCGTGCCTTCATTTGGGACGAAAAGGTGCCTCTGGAGAGCGAAAATAACCGCATCTCAGGGGGCAGAAAGTCGGAATTACGCCCTGCCTAAAAAAGCCTCTCAACAATGACGTCCTGTTCTTGTCCCGCTTTGAGACCGAAACCGTCTGGCTTTTTCAGAAGCCTGATGTCAGACTGAAACCGGCCGGAACCCTACAGAAGAAGGGAAGAACATGAAATACGACCAACATGGCCCGCTGGCGGCCATGCTTTCAGAAGCGGCGAAAGAGAGCGGGCAAGGCTCATTAATGGCATGGATGGAGTACCGTCATGACGAGTTGCTGGTCGAACTCGGCTCGAAGCGTGTTCGGTGGCCGATATGGCTTGCGCTTTTTCGGCAACTCGACTTGCGTGATGCCAACGGAAATCATCCGACGCTTGAGACCGCCCGGAAAGCATGGCAGCGGGTCCGCGCCCAGAAAAAGGTCGCTCAGGTAGCGCTGCGTCCGGTCCAGCATTACCGCCCACAACTCGACCGTCGCACCGTTCAGGCAACACCACCCCGCCCTGTAGAAAAAGATCTGTCTTCGCCTGCTGATCTTCACCCCGACCTGCAGCGCATTCGGAAGAATCTCTCCCGGACGACAGTCCAACGCCCCCGGCCCCTCACCGAGGACAGCATCACTTAAATGTGATTCCATGATCATTCTGTCAGGTTCTGTATTTTTCTGAATCTTCTTTCCAAAAATCTTGCGTCTTTCTGCGTCGTCCTGCGTCCTCAGGCGTCTATGCTTTTCACCAATGGATCATATATCATTTGTTTTAATCTGATAAAAAACTCATTTATCATCTAAGACAATGCGAAATAAGAAGATGGACTCGCGGCATAAATAATGCACCCTCTACGAAATCGGAGGGAAGCCATGAAAACGATTAAACCAGTTCCAGACCATGAAGAGCCTGTCACACTAAAAACCAGTCTTGCCCAGAAGAGTGCCATCACCCCCTGCTGCCTGATCTTTGCGGGGCGGGGAGGAACCGGCAAAAGCACACATGCACGACTGCATGCAGAGTGGATCGAAAGATCTGGATTATCTCTAAAAATAGCTGATCTAGACAGAACAAATGCCACACTGACAGCATTCTATCCTAATCTGGTTGAAGCACCTCGAACCGCAGATGACAGGGATGTCATGACATTCCTGGAGGATATTCTAGAACGTCAAATTGAAGAAAAATATAATCTGATTCTGGATTTTGGAGGTGGTGATCTTGTTTTAAAAAATCTCGCTCTCCGTCTTGATCTTGTCGGTTTTTTTCGTGATTACGCTATCCAGCCTGTCCTTTTTCATCATTTAGGAGCCGATCTGGATTATCTTGCTTATCTGGCGAGCCTTGAGGAAGATGGTCTTTTCCGCCCAGAAAAAACGATTGTAGTTTTAAACGAATTCATAAAACCCTCTTCCCAGTCTGTTGAAGTCGCCTTTGAAACGATCATGCGCAGCAGACAGTTGGGCGACGTTCTAAAGCGTGGAGCACGTATGATCTCGCTCCCAGACCTATTACCGGCACCGGATATCGACCGAAAACGTCTCAGATTTTATGAGGCGGTTCAGAACCGGCAATCTGTCGATATACCACCTCTGGGCCCCATCAAACGTCAGATGCTGGTTCAGTGGCTTCGCACCGTTGCCGAACGCTTCTGGGAAGCGAACGTCGATCTACCCTGGATACCAGCGGAAGGCCAGTTCACATGACATCGCCCATCACCCCACGCAACACTCAACTCCCTCTTTCCGAACTCTCCGCCGCGCTGGAGGAGTATCGCCGCAAGGCGGAACAGGCCGGTATCAGACCTGGAGATCCACTTCATGCCTGGGTAGAAGCCACCGATCGTCTATTCGAGGCGCTGGCGGCCCGTTTTGAAGAGAACGAAAGTCGGCAAGAGGAGACGCTACAGAGGCTGCAGGAAGCCGTCTACCGAATCACTCAGATCTCTGTTCTTCTTACGAAACATTCTTCCACGCCCCCTCCTCCGCCAAAGACCCTCGAAGGTCACGTCGTGGGAGCCCCGCATGGAATGCTCGCGGCCTTCTTCGCACTGGCTGCCGATATACTTCCATTCCTCAGACGACCAGGATATCGGCTGCTGCTTTCTGGTGGACTGATTTTCTCTTCGTTTTTGTTGGGCGTTATAATGGAACAGGACGCCATGAGTCGCCAGATGGCCCAGACCGTAAGCGCAGCAAGCGTCCAGATTGATCAGGAGAGGGAAGAAGCCCAAAACAAGGTCGCACAGGCTGAGAAGCATGCAACCGAAGTCGTCATCGCTGCCCATGAGCATGATGCTGCAGTCGCGGAGTTCCAGAGTGCCATGACGCAGGCACCGCCCTCCATTATTTCATGGGCTGCCGTGATAAAAAGCAGCCCATTCACTGCCACCATGCGCGATCAATGCCGTGAGACGATCCGCATGAGCCAACAGCCGCCCTATAGGCGTTCCTGTTCAATTGAAATAACTCTCGAATCGCAAGATGCTGTCAACGCGATTGCAGGGAACTGACCGCAGCGTTTTTAATAGTCTAAGCTTGATAAGAACTTGCCGCGCGGGAGATACAAACGCGTCACTCCCCACGCCTGTTAATTTTTGGACCATCTTTAAAGTATAGATAATTCAAACAGAATTTTATGAGATTTTATTATTGTTTCAATGCAAAAAATCCTAATTATGTTAACTGCCATTACTTTCTCATGTAGTGTCCAAGATTTCCTCGCGTGATGCATTTAACAGAATAGTTCTCGCCTCACACGCAACCATGGGGACATACATAAAGAAGCGTCCCCATTTCGCTACAAAGCTATCTCGCTAATGAATGAGAAAGAACGTTGCCCACAGAATGGCAACGCTCGAGACTATGAAGGTCACCATACCCCAAGACAGAAAAGGAGCACACGCCCGCCCACGGCCGGAGGTGGACGGCAAAACACCCACAGGCTTTATAAGCGCCAAAACATCCGCCAGTAAAAACAGTGTTTTGCGCCCGAATTTGTATTTGGTGAGCGCCCCCGCGGCGACATAACGATCAATTGTTTTCACGTGGCAATGGAGGTGAATTGCCGCCGCCTCCTTCCGGGTAACAAACGCCCCTTTTGGGACCGATATGTCTGTACCGTGCATGATACGCACTCCCAAGCCTGACGGCTGACGGCCAGCCGTCTTGTCGAAACCACCATGCTGAGGAGCATCAGGTGATCGGAGCTGTCTTGGGGAGATGTCGTACTATGACAAAGTTATCTTCGTTGGGAAGGTATGAGGATGACGTGGAAGGGTAGTTAAAGATAAAGCTCCTCAGCAAAATCTCGTTTTGTTCTATCAGAACCCAGCTCTTATTACCAACATAAATTATCAGGAGCGGTTCTTACGCCGCCCGACGCCGCAGGAAACCGCAAACCATAAGATGGGATGCATGATGGGACCAATAAGAAGATGGTCCATAACTATTTGTTTTTATTGGAAAATTTATCACCTGATGGCGGAAGGGGTGGGATTCGAACCCACGGTACGGTTACCCGCACGCCAGTTTTCAAGACTGGAGCCTTCAACCACTCGGCCACCCTTCCTGCATCAGGTCGAACGTCTTATAAACACGCCTTCTTTTTCTGTCTAGCGGGGGTGTGGGCAGAAACTGTTTGTAGGGTTTCACTGCCCTCACGCTTGCTCTTACGGGGTTGGAGTTGTAGAACGCCGTTCTTTAATACCCAATCCATTCAGGGACGAGTTATGAAACAGCAGGCGAACCTGATCCGGGCCGGACAGGTTATCGAGCATGATGGCCGTCGCTGGACGGTGCTGAAACAGCAGATCATCACCCCCGGCAAAGGCGGCGCATTCATCCAGGTGGAAATGCGTGACCTTAAAACCGGCAACAAAACCAACGAACGCTGGCGTACCGCTGACAGCGTTGAACGGCTGATGACCGAGGACAAGGAATATCTGTATTCCTACACCGATGGTGAAACGCTTGTGCTGATGGACCCGGAAACGTTCGAACAGTACATGATCCCGGTTGATCTGCTGGGTGACCAGGCACCGTTCCTTCAGGACAACATGACCATCAACCTCCACCTTGTTGAAGGTGACCCGGTTGGCGTGGATCTGCCCCCGCAGGTAACGCTGGAAATTGTGGAAGCGGACCCCGTTGTCAAAGGGCAGACGGCAAGCTCCTCCTACAAACCGGCCAAACTTTCCAATGGTGTTAAAACCATGGTGCCCCCCTTCATTGAAGCGGGCGAACGGGTTGTCGTCAGAACAGAAGACGGCTCTTACGTAGAACGCGCCAAAGACTGATCTTTCAGCACCACTCCAGAGCAGGACAAAACACAGTGGCCATGCGTCTTTCCCCCGTCATGATGGTGATGCAGACAGCTGCCCAAAAGGCAGCCAAGCGTCTCCTGCGCGATTTCAATGAAGTCGAGCAGCTTCAGGTAAGCATCAAAGGCCCCGGTGACTTTGTCTCTCAGGCAGATCTTCGGGCAGAGCAGACCATACGCGAAGAACTGGAACGGGCCCGCCCGGGCTACGCCTTCCTGATGGAAGAATCCGGCGCTTCAGGCGGTGATAACTGGACGTGGCGCTGGATTGTGGACCCGCTGGACGGCACCACAAACTTCCTGCACGGCATTCCGCACTGGGCCATTTCCATTGGTCTGCAACGCCGCCTGCCCGATGGAAAGATCGAACTTGCAGCCGGGCTGGTATACAACCCGGCCGCGGGTGAAATGTTCTGGGCGGAAAAAGGCAGCGGGGCTTACCTGAACGAACGGCGCATTCGTGTTTCCGCACGCCGGGACATGCATGAATCCGTGTTTGCAACAGGCATCCCCTTCGCCAAGGTGCCTGCACGGCAGCGCCTGCCCTTCGCCCGCGTGATGGGCCACCTGATGCCGCGTGTGGCTGGTGTCCGCCGCTTTGGTGCCGCGGCTCTGGACCTCACATGGGTTGCCGCTGGCCGGTACGAAGGTTACTGGGAATTTGGCATCAAACCGTGGGATTGCGCAGCAGGCATCCTGATCGTGCGTGAAGCTGGCGGTCAGGTAACTGACCCCGCTGGGCAGGATCTGGATGATATGCCGGACGATGTGATGATTGTGGCTGGCAACGCCAACATGCACGGCAAGCTGCTTGAAGTGGTTGCGGAAAGCCTTCAGGACGCCTGAGCCACTTTTCCCACTTTCGGTTTTAAAGAAGGTCGCCTTCACATTTACTGTGGGCGGCCTTCTTTTTTAGGTGCTTCCACCTCGCGTTAAAAAAACACGCCAGACTGCCCCGATGGACTTTTCAAACAGCCCATCAGGAAACGCATTACGGTTTAACAGATCAGCCTAACCAGCTTATTCGGCCTCTTCGGGTAAAGCGCCTAGAGGACGATGTGTGGCTGAAGGCCGTGTTTGCGCCCGCCTTCCCCGCGTGCCACTCAACACCGCCCTTTCCCGCCTCCCGTTACTTTGCTCTCCATGAGACTGCGCCAAAACTTCTGAGGCTTTCTCTCACGCCGTTTCTGGCAGGGACGCCATGTCAATCACAAACCGGTATTTTACATCAGAGCGCAGGACGCGTTCATAAGCCTCATTGATCTGATCCATTTTGATCATTTCAATATCGGCCGTGATGTTGTGCTTGCCGCAGAAATCAAGCATTTCCTGCGTTTCCTGAATACCACCAATGGCTGACCCGGCCAGGCTGCGGCGCTTGCCCACCAGTGTGAACGCCCCCACAGACATGGGTTTTTCCGGCAGCCCCACCAGCACCATGTGCCCATCCTGCCGCAACAGGCCCAGATATTCATTCACGTCGTGCTCGGCAGAAACTGCATCCAGAATGAAGTCAAAGCGGTTAGCTTCCGCTTGCATGGCCTCGGCATCTCGAGAAATCACCACGCGATGCGCGCCCAGCCGCTTGCCGTCTTCCACCTTGTTGGGGGATGTCGTGAACAACGTGACTTCCGCCCCAAGCGCCACAGCAAACTTGACTGCCATATGACCTAGGCCGCCCAGCCCGACAACACCAACACGGTGCCCTTTGCCCACCTTCCAGTGCGCCAGCGGAGACCACGTGGTAATCCCCGCACACAGAAGCGGCGCAGCGGCGGCAGGATCAAGATTTTCAGGCACGCGCAGCACAAAATGATCATCCACCACAATGGTGCGGGAATAACCCCCATAGGTATGAGCCCCTTCTTTCGGGAAAGCCGGGTCCGGGCTGTTGTATGTCCAGGTCGGCAGGGCATCACAATATTGTTCCAACCCGGCTTCACAGGAATGGCAATGGCGGCAGGAATTGACCATGCAGCCCACACCCACCAGATCACCTTTTTTAAAGCGGGTGACATCTCCGCCCGTCTGGACCACACGCCCAATAATTTCATGGCCGGGCACGCAGGGGTAAAAGCTCGGCCCCCATTCACTGCGCACCGTATGGATATCGGAGTGGCAGACACCACAATAGGCAATATCTATCTGCACATCACGCGGGCCGCAGTCCCGCCGTTCGAACGTAATGGCTTCCAAGGGAGCCGTGGCACTGGAAGCAGCATAACCAACACAGGAAAACACGTGTCTGTCCTTTTCCACTGAGAGCAAAAGCAGGCAGGCGATATCCATCCCTTCCCGCACAAAATACTGGGATGATCATACGGTATCAGGCCCGCTTCAGAAACAGCGCACTGTGGGCATCAGGCTTTCACCATATGGAATAGCCTCTGGTTCGTACGCCCCAACTTGCGTAGAGTAAGGCTTCCATGCAGTCATCCTTTCCCTCTGCGCATGATGCGCCCGCGCTCACAGCGCATCATCGCGGCATTTCCGTGCTGACGGAGGACGGGGAATTTCTCACCCTTTCCATCACGGAAATACGCGAGCGGCTGCAAACCATGCCCTGCCCGCTGGTGGTGCATGCGCCTGCCTTTGCCCGCAAACTGGGCCTGCATGCACCGGGCCAACCCTGCCCGTGGCTGGACCTGCTGGAACTGTTCGCCTTTGTCTATCCGGCCCGTTCCGTCGCCCCAACACCGCGTGGGTTGGCTCTCGCCCTTGGGGTAGAAGAGGAACGAATTGGGCAGGCGGAAGCAGATCTACTCCCTCTTCTGACCTCCCTGATGCTGGCGGAACTCGCGCGCCTCAAAAGTGGCCCCGAAGCAGAGTTTCTGGCCGCGCTGACCGTCCGGCTGGGGCAAGCGGGCTGGCCCTGGGCGGGAACTGTCGCGGAAACCCTCGGCCTGCACGAAAAACTGGGACCGCGCGGACAGTTGCCAGAAGCCGCCATGCAGCCGGGGGATGCCCTGCGCGTGTGGCGCGTGCTGCCCAAATGGGAGGATGTTGCCCCGCGCCCGCCTCCAGCGTCTCATCCCATCACGTCTGCCGAAGCCCGCGCCCGCCTGACCATGCTGCTGGGCGAAGGGGCTGAAAGCCGCGCAGGACAGGCAGATTTTGCCAGTGTCTCCACCGCTGCGTTCGAACCTCGCACCATGCGCGGCAATCCCGCCGTGGTGCTAGCGGAAGCCGGAACGGGAACGGGCAAGACGCTGGGGTATATCGCACCCGCCAGCGTGTGGGCAGAACGCAATGGCGGCAGCGTGTGGATCAGCACCTACACGCGCCACCTGCAACGCCAGATTGAGCAGGAAACACACCGCCTGTTTCCGGATGACGCCACACGCCGCCGGCATGTGGTGCTGCGCAAAGGGCGCGAGAATTACCTCTGCCTGCTAAACATGGAAGAAGCCGTCAACAGTGCGGCCTCCCGCCCCGCAGGCGTGACCATTGCGCTGGCGATGCTCGCCCGCTGGGCCCGCGCCACCGCTGATGGTGATCTGACAGGCGGAGACCTGCCCGGCTGGTTTGGAGATCTGTTTGGCCACGGCAACATTACCGGCGTTGCGGACAGGCGCGGTGAATGTATTCACGGTGCCTGCCCACATTATCAGCGCTGCTTTGTTGAACATACCATCCGCCGGGCGCGGGAGGCAGATCTGGTCATTGCCAATCATGCGCTGGTAATGGCGCAGGCGGCCTATTCTGAAAACGCCATGGCGGATGATTCGGAAGAAGGTGAAGAAGACAGCACGCCTTCCCGCTATGTTTTTGATGAAGGCCATCATCTGGCGGATGCGGCAGACGGTGCCTTTTCCGCCGAACTCTCGGGGCTGGAAGCTGCGGAACTGCGGCGCTGGCTGTTGGGCGCGGAAGGCCGCCGTTCCCGCGCGCGCGGCCTCAAGCGGCGGCTGGATGATCTGGTCGTCGGCCTGCCCAAGTTGGAAACACCGCTGGACGCTGCCCTGATGGCGGCCCACGCCTTGCCCGCCCCCGGCTGGTCCACGCGGCTGGCCGGAACAGACGGTGAGAACGAACCACCGCCTCATCCCGCCGAAGACGTGCCTGCACAGGGAGAAGATGGTCTTTTCCCCATGGTGCATAATGCCGTTGAGCCCGTGCTTGAGAACCCGACCGAGATGTTTCTCAAACTGCTGCGCCAACAGGTTCTGGCGCGCAGTCAGGAACGCGGCCGTGCAGACCATGCCTACGGCGCGCTGGAATGTGACCTGCACCCTTTATTGCCCGACCTTGCACAGGCCGGGCAGGCGCTGGCGCGGGCATTGGGGCGGCTGGCGGAACCGCTCCGCACACTGGCGGAACGCCTGCACGCCCGTTTGCAAGATGAAGCAGAAAGTCTGGACAGCGTCACCCGAGGGCGAATTGAGGCTATGGTGCGCGCCTTGCGCCGCCGGGCCATTACCCGGCTGGACGCCTGGATCGCCATGCTGGACGCGCTGGATCACCCACCGCCAGCAGATGCCACCCCGACCCACATTCATTTCATCCGGCTGGATCGTCGGGAAAAACAACGCATGGGCGAGCAGGATGTAGGCCTGCACCGCCACTGGCTGGACCCCACCGTGCCTTTTGCTGCGGTTATGGCCATGCCTGCACAGGGCATGCTGATTACGTCCGCGACCCTGCGCGATCAGTCAGACACCCCGCGCAAACCCCCGACAGAAGAGGGACAGACGGAAGACCTTTACTCGGAAGAATCGGAACGTGCGTGGGAAGCGGCTGAAGCCCGAACCGGAGCAAACCACTTTCCGGCCCCCGCCATTCGGGCCAGCCTGAGTAGTCCTTTCGATTACGCCCGGCAGACGCGCACGTTTATTGTCAATGACATAGACCATGGAAGTATTGCCGATCTGGCAGCCGCCTATCGCACCCTGTTTCAAGCCTCTGGCGGCGGAGGGCTCGGGCTGTTTACCGCCATATCACGCCTGCGAGGCGTTCACTCCCGCATTGCGCCTGCGCTGGAGGAAAGCGGCCTGCCTCTTTATGCGCAGCATGTCGATGCAATGGATAACGCAACGCTGGTGGATATTTTCCGCACGGAAGAACATGCCTGCCTGCTAGGTACGGATGCCATGCGTGATGGTGTGGATGTGCCGGGAAATGCCCTGCGACTGGTGGTTTTTGAGCGCGTTCCGTGGCCCCGGCCTGATATTCTGCACCGTGAACGGCGCATTCATCTCTCTGGCGGCGATACAACCGGATACGATGACCGGATTGCCCGGCTCAGGCTGCGTCAGGCGTTTGGGCGACTCATCCGCAGCCAGTCAGATCGGGGTGTTTTTGTGCTTTTGGATCGCAGAACGCCTTCGCGCCTGCTCTCAGCCTTCCCACCGGGGGCCGAAGTACGACGGATGGGGCTGGCGGACACAGCACGGGAAATTGAAAGCTTTCTGCCACGCACGCCTCAAAACTGAACGGCGATGGCTCATCGCGCTCGGGGCGTGACAACATGCCTTACGAGGCGGCTTTGCATGCTGAAGTCAAAAGGCTGCGTCTAAACCCTCAGTAATCGGAAACAGCATGCGTTTCCACCTGTGCTGAAAGCAGAATAGAAAAGCTCAGCGCAAGGATATTGGCTTAAAAACACCAACGTCATCCAACGCAGAAAAACTGCCACGCAAAGCTGACAGGCTTTTCAAATACTTTTTGGAATAATCAAAATTTGTCGCAGAGACAAACAGGAACCACCAAGAATAACGGCGTAGCGTTTTCTTGCCAGATCGTGCCACAGGTGTCAGTTGGCACGGCTTTAGCGAAACCAACAGACAGTCTCTGCAGAGAGTGCGGAGCAGGTTGCGTAAACGCCCTCGCCCCGCAGGCAGCCTTAGAGAGGCTTGAGCTCTGTAGCAGCCACTTTGCCGCGCTCTGTCACGAGTTCATAAGAAATCTTCTCATTCTCATTCAGACCACGCAGGCCAGCAGCCTGAACAGCGGTGATGTGAACAAAAACGTCTTTGCCTCCATCATCAGGAGCGATGAAGCCAAAGCCTTTGGTGGCATTGAACCATTTTACTGTACCGGTCGGCATAGGCGGGTAACTTTCCCTGATAGTCTCCTGCCGGGCAACCATATGCCGGCTACAGGACCCCTCTATCCGCTCATGAAGCGGCGGGAATGTCAATCAAAATACCCCGCCTGTGCGCGATTCCGGCAGTTTCAGCCCTTCAGATGCGCTTCCAGAAACGCCACACTGCGCTGCTGCGCCAGAAGGTAGGCCTCCGCGTTGAAAGACGAGCGTTCCGCGCAGCCAAAGCCATGCCCTGCCTCGTCATACACGAAAATTTCAATTCCCGGCTGCGCCTCCCTGATGGCGGTCACATCCATGTGAGGAATACTGCTATCCTGCCCGCCAAAATGCATTTCCACCGGGCAATGCGGAGTCTCGTTGCGGCTGGCGGCAATACCACCACCATACCAACAGACAGCGGCTGCAAAATCATGCGTATGGGTTGCGGCCTGCCATGCCAGCGTGCCGCCCCAACAATAGCCAATAATGCCCGGTTTGCTGCGCCCGCTGCCACGTTTATGCGCCAGTGCCGCCGCACTTGCCCGCAGATCCAACAAGGTTTTTTCCGGGGGGATCTGGGCACGAAGAGCCAGGCCCTGATCAATTCCTGCCTTGTCATACCCCAGTTCCGTCCCCGGCTGGGCGCGGTCAAACAGAGCGGGCGAAATCACATGAAAACCGCGAGCCGCAAAATCATCACACACATGGCGGATATGATCGTTCACGCCGAAAATTTCCTGCACCACAACAAGCGCATAGGGCAGATCCGCTCCGCCTGCCTCATAGGCTGAAAAGCTATGTCCGTCCTCAGCCTGTAGTGTGATTGCATGCCCCATGGCGGCGACTCCTTTTGCGTGAAGTGTTAAAACTGGAAGAAAGTTTTCCACATTTCTTGACTCTCGGGGAGGACAAACCTATCTCCTGTTCTGGCACTCCCGGGGTGGGAGTGCTAACGCAACGCGGCGTTCGTTACGCGCGGTAAAAGCAGGTGGTGTCGCTTCCAGACAAGGGCGCCACCGCAGCAAAAATGAATGTGGAGCGATCCATAATGACGAAGTTTCGTCCTTTACACGACCGAGTAGTCGTCCGTCGTCTCGAAAGCGAAGAGAAGACAGTTGGCGGCATTATTATCCCTGACACGGCCAAAGAAAAGCCGATGGAAGGCAAAGTGGTCGCAGTTGGTCCGGGTGCCCGCAATGAGCAGGGACAGATCGTAGCGCTTGATGTCAAGGCTGGCGACAAGATCCTGTTCGGCAAATGGTCCGGCACAGAAGTGAAGATCGACGGTGAAGAGCTGCTGATCATGAAAGAAAGCGACATTCTGGGCATTATTTCCGCCTGAGTGACGCCCTGATCCGCTTTTCAATATTTAACTGATCCTCACAGGAGAATTTCAATGGCTGCCAAAGACGTAAAGTTTGGTGGTGACGCACGCCAGCGTATGCTGCGCGGTGTCGACATCCTTGCAGACGCTGTTAAGGTCACGCTCGGTCCCAAAGGCCGTAACGTTGTGCTGGACAAGAGCTTCGGCGCTCCCCGCATCACGAAAGACGGTGTGTCCGTTGCCAAGGAAATCGAACTTGCTGACAAGTTCGAAAACATGGGCGCACAGATGCTGCGCGAAGTGGCTTCCAAAACCAACGATATCGCTGGTGACGGCACGACCACTGCAACCGTTCTGGCTCAGGCCATTGTGCGTGAAGGCCACAAGGCCGTTGCCGCTGGCATGAACCCGATGGACCTCAAGCGCGGTATCGACAAGGCCGTTGCTGCGGTTGTTGAAGAACTGAAGAAGAACACCAAGAAGATCACCACCCCGGCTGAAACAGCCCAGGTTGGCACGATCTCCGCTAACGGTGAATCTGAAATCGGTCAGATGATCTCCGAAGCCATGCAGAAAGTTGGCTCCGAAGGCGTGATCACGGTTGAAGAAGCCAAGCACTTCCAGACAGAACTGGACGTGGTTGAAGGCATGCAGTTCGACCGCGGCTACATCTCTCCCTACTTCGTGACGAACACGGAGAAGATGACGGCTGATCTGGAAAACCCCTACATCCTGATCCATGAAAAGAAGCTGTCTTCTCTTCAGCCGATGCTGCCGCTGCTTGAAGCCGTTGTACAGTCTGGCCGTCCGCTGCTGATCATTGCAGAAGACGTTGATGGTGAAGCGCTGGCAACCCTGGTTGTCAACAAGCTGCGCGGTGGCCTGAAAATTGCTGCTGTCAAGGCTCCTGGCTTTGGTGACCGTCGTAAAGCCATGCTGGAAGATATCGCTATCCTGACCGGTGGTCAGGTGATCAGCGAAGATCTGGGCATCAAGCTGGAAACTGTTACCCTGCCGATGCTGGGCACCGCCAAAAAGGTGCGTATCGACAAGGAAAACACCACCATTGTTGATGGTGCTGGCAAGTCTGACGACATCAAGGGCCGTTGCAAGCAGATCCGTGCGCAGATCGAGGAAACCACCTCTGACTACGACCGTGAAAAGCTGCAGGAACGTCTGGCCAAGCTGGCTGGCGGTGTTGCCGTGATCCGCGTTGGTGGCTCCACAGAAGTAGAAGTCAAGGAACGCAAGGACCGCGTTGATGACGCCCTGCACGCAACCCGCGCTGCTGTGGAAGAAGGCATTGTTCCTGGTGGTGGCACGGCTCTGGCTCGCGCTTCTGCCAACCTGTCTCACCTGCACTACCACAATGACGATCAGCGCGTTGGTGGTGACATCATCCGCAAGGCTCTGCAGGCTCCGCTGCGCCAGATCGCTCACAACGCTGGTGAAGATGGTGCGGTTATCGCCAACAAGGTGCTTGAATCCAAAGAATACGCTTTCGGGTTCGATGCACAGGCTGGCGAATACAAGAACCTGGTTGATGCCGGTATTATCGACCCGACCAAGGTTGTTCGCACGGCTCTGCAGGATGCAGCTTCTGTTGCCGGTCTGCTGATCACCACCGAAGCTATGGTGGCAGAACGTCCGGAAAAGAAAGCAGCTCCGGCTGGCGGCCCTGACATGGGCGGCATGGGCGGTATGGACTTCTAAGGTCCTTTTTCCTTACCGTTTCGGACGGCGGCTCCGGCTGCGTTCCGAAACGGGCGGAAAGCCTGAAAGGCGAGTGGCAACTTTGGTTGCCCTCGCCTTTTTCTTTTAAAGAAACAGCATTTGCCTTCCCCTCCCGGATCAGGAACAATAACGGATCGGGGCTGATGAGGATTTTTGGAGACTGAGGCCTCAGCCAGCCTCCTGCTTTACGGGGGAAATGAAACAGGCATGACAGGCAGCACACTTTCCAACCGCATTGCACAAGGTTGCGGAACTGAAATAGCGGATACGGTCATCAAGAATGTCCGGCTGTTTGATCTGGTAACCGGAGAGCTTATTCCCACGGATATCGCCCTGTGTGGGGACAGAATTGTCGGCACGCTGGACACGTACGAGGGTAAGCGCGTTATTGAAGGCCAGAACCGCATTGCCGTGCCGGGCTTTATTGATACGCACCTGCATGTTGAATCCTCGCTGATCACGCCTTTTGAATTTGACCGCTGCGTTCTGCCCCATGGTGTAACCACCGCCATTTGCGACCCGCACGAAATGGCGAACGTTCTGGGGCAGGCAGCGCTGGACTACTTCACGGAGGCCGCGACCCGCACCATCATGGATCTACGGGTCAATCTCTCCAGTTGTGTGCCTTCTACGGCGCTGGAAACCTCCGGCGCATGCCTTCGGGCCGTAGACCTTGCCCCTTACCGCACACACCCCAAGGTGATCGGCCTGGCGGAATTCATGAACATTCCGGGGGTTCTGAACTGTGACCCGGAGTGCATAGAAAAGCTGGAAGCCTTTGAAGGCTGCCACATTGATGGACATGCGCCCCTTATGCGTGGCCGCAAGCTGAATGGCTATCTGGCGGCTGGCATCACCACCGATCATGAAGCCACCACAGCCGAAGAAGCCTTGGAGAAAATCCGCAAAGGCATGATGGTGCTGATCCGCGAGGGCTCCGTCTGCAAGGATCTCAGGGCCCTCGTGCCTTTGCTCACGCCACAGACGGCACAGTTCTTCGCTTTCTGCACGGATGACCGTAACCCGCTTGAAATCGCCCATGAAGGCCATCTGGATTACCTCATCCGGCTTGCTATCTCTCTGGGCGTGGAGCCTCTGGCCGCCTATCGCTGTGCCACACTCAGCGCGGCACAGGCTTTTGGCCTGCGGGACAGAGGGCTGATCGCCCCCGGCCGCCGCGCGGATATTGTCCTGCTGGATGACCTACGCGAATGTCGCGTTTCAGACGTGATCAGCGCGGGCCGGCTGGTAAATGATGCCCTGTTTGAAACACGGGATATCCTCCCCGCAACAGGTATTGGCAGCGTGCAACTCCCTGCCCCCGTGGCTGCCGTTGATTTGCTTGTGCATGGTGATGGGACAGAACGCCCCGTTATTGGCCTGATACCGGGCCAGATCATAACACCTTTCCTCAAGGCCGATCTGCCTACTGCAGAGGGCGTGGTGCTGCCAGATGTCACGCAGGATATCGCCGCTGTATGTGTGGTGGCGCGCCACGGCCATAACGACAACATAGGTCGGGGCTTTGTGAAGGGCTTTGGTCTGACCAATGGGGCCATTGCCTCCTCCGTGGGGCATGACAGTCACAATATCTGCGTAGTGGGTATGGACCCGGCTGACATGGCAGAGGCTGTGAACCATCTGGAAAAGCTGGGCGGAGGCTTTGTTGTTGTGCAGCACGGCAAGGTTCTGGCGGATATGCCCCTGCCCGTGGCTGGCCTGATGAGCGATGCACCGTTCGAGACCGTACGTGACCAGCTTATCACGCTCCGCGCCGCTGCCCGCACCCTCGGCTGCACGCTGGAAGAACCCTTCCTGCAACTGGCCTTCCTACCGCTGCCCGTTATTCCGCACCTGAAAATCACGGATTTCGGGATGGTCGATGTGAACAGAATGGAAGTGCTCTCCTGAACCCTCTCACGTCCCAAGAAGGCCATAGCCTCCCGTCACCGCCCCTCTCACTTGCTTTTTTAAAGAGCTTTAGAAAGTGATTGCACCTCCCCAGACCAGAGGCTGGGAGGCTGGGAGGCTGGGAGGCTGGGAGGCTGGGAGGCTGGGAGGCTATTCAAAAGGTCCAGTCCCAAGCAATGCAAAGGATTTTTGGGGCTAGAACGGGTTTTTGAAGAGCATCAGGATCAGGCGAAAGAAGGACCGGGGACAACAAACAAGAAGCCTTTAGGGCGAACGTTTACCCACGCTGGTGAGAGAAACGTCTCTCATTCCTTTGTCCCATCAGGATGAGAAAGCCCGTGTTCGGCGTGGCGAACAGGGTGCGTGTGAAAAACACACTCTGCTTCCACTCGCTACTTTCCGTTAGGCGTGCAAATTGCGGGGTGCCTTAGCGTCGCAAACCGCTCAGATAATATAATCAATCGGCGGTAGCATCTGGTCCATGGTGAAAGCGGGCATGCCGGAATGACGGGTTCCCACTTTGCGGGCCGGGTTGCCAACCACTGTGGTGAAGGGCGGTACGGATTCCAGAACAATGGAGCCCGCCCCTATTTTTGCGCCTTCGCCAACTTCGATATTGCCCAGCACTTTAGCGCCAGCCCCGATCAGCACCCCGCGCCGTACCTTGGGGTGACGGTCTCCGCTATGTTTTCCGGTGCCGCCGAGCGTCACTTCCTGCAACAGGGAGACATCATCCTCAATAATGCAGGTTTCCCCCACCACAATACCGGTCCCGTGGTCAAACAGGATGCGCCTGCCAAGACGGGCAGCCGGGTGAATATCAACACCAAACAGTTCGGACGCGCGGCTTTGCAGATGCAAAGCCAGATGCCGCCTGCCTTCATGCCAGAGCCAGTGCGCCACACGATAGCTCTGCACGGCATGAAAGCCCTTGAAGAACAAAAACGGCGTCACGTAATCCGGGCAGGCAGGGTCGCGCTCCCGAATGGCCACCATATCAGCGGCAGAAGCGCAGACAATTTCGGGCTGCGCTTCAAACCCTTCCATCACCAGTTCAGAGAGCGCATCTGCCGCAACGGAGCGATCCCCCAGCTTGCGCCCCAACAGGGCTGCCAGTGCGGAGGCAAAATCGGAGTGGCTGCGTATCCCGGTGGCCAGAAGGCCGCGCACCAGAGGGTCATTGCAGACGCAGGCCTGGGCGATCATCTGTTGCCACAGGACTTCCAGTTGAGGGCCGCACGCCACGCTGGCCTCATCAAAATGACTGGATAGAACAGAATTGGAATGCACCTTGTTCATCGGTGAGTTCTCTCCAGAATGAGAAACGATCAAATCCCCATGGCGTGACGCACAAAGGCCTTGCGCAGCTTGGGAAACCGGTTGACGCCTGCAATACCCAGATCACGCGCCAGACGAATAACGGGATTGTTGTTGCTGAACAGTCTATCAAGTGTATCGGTTGCCGCAAGCATCAGCATATTGGCCGGACGGCAGCGCGCCTGATACCGGGCCAGCAATGCTGGGCCACCCAGATCCTCGCCCTTTGCGTGCGCAGTAATCATAATGTCACTCAGGGCGATAATATCCCGAAACCCCAGATTAAGCCCCTGCCCCGCAATAGGGTGAATGCCATGGGCGGCATCCCCAACCAGCAGCAGACGCGTATCCGTGTAACGCTGCGCATATTGAGCAGAAAGCGGATAGGTCCAGCGCCGCCCCACCGGCGTCACCTTACCCAGCCGGGTATTCCCCATACGGCGTTCGATTTCGCGGGCAAACACCTCATCCGGCAGAGCGGCAAACCGTTCGGCTACGCCATCCTTATCACTCCACACAATAGCGGACAGATAGGGGTGGCTCTCTGTTCCGGTCATGGGCAGTTGGGCAAAGGGGCCTGCGGGCAGAAAATGTTCCAACGCGCCGTTATCATGCGGGAATTCATGCGCAATGGCGCAGACAATGGCCGTCTGCCCGTAGGACAGTTTGGTCAATGGAATACCAGCTTGCGAACGCAGGCGGCTTTTCCGGCCATCCGCCGCGACGACAACAGAAGCGCGGAAAGTCCGGCCATCGTGCAACCGCACCGTCGCGCCATCGGCCTGCCGTTCCACAGTCGCCTCTGCCGGGGCCAGAACCGTCAGGTTAGGCTGAGTGTGCAAGGTTTCATTCAGAGCCACACGGAGCGCCCGTGCCTCCACCATCCAGCCAAACGGCTGGGAGGCATCGTCCCGCGTGAATTCCAGAAACAGGGAGGACGCTGGTTCGCCCGGCCGCCCATCCGTTACCAGAATATCCTCAATGGGGCAGGACTCCAGCGGCAGAACCTCCCACACACCGGCTTCTTCCAGCAGCTTCTTGGGGCCGGCTGCAATGGCGTAGGCCCGGCCATCAAAATCAGGATGCTCCATGGGCGGCAGGTCGGCGCGGTCAATAATGGCGACCCTGATCCCTTCCTTTGCAAGCCGGCACGCCAAGGTTGCCCCAACAGGCCCTGCGCCGACAATACAGACATCAACATCCGGCAGCGTCTGGCCTGCGGGCGCGGTGTCATGAACAGCGGATGCGGTGGAGGCAACCATGGTCTTTATTCCTTATGCACATCCCCCGCGCGTAAAGCCTGCCCGGGGTTCTGAAGGTCTCTCTTCTACCCTACCCCCGCAGAAAGGCCAAAGACGGAGGCTCGTCAACGCCGGAAAAATCTGGCATGTTGCATCCGGAACGAATTTAACGCTCATAAAGCGTCCTGCCAGAGGGGAAGCTTTATGTCTGGAGCCAGAAGGAACACAGGCCAGATGAAGCTGGTGACCGCGATTATAAAGCCCTTCAAGCTTGATGATGTTCGTGAAGCTCTGGCCCCCCTTGGTATTCAGGGCCTTACTGTCTCTGAAGTCAAAGGTTTTGGGCGCCAGAAGGGCCAGACGGAAATTTATCGCGGCGCAGAATACCGCATCAGCTTCCTGCCCAAGATCAAAGTGGAAATTGCCGTATCCGACACACTGGTCGATCAGGTGATTGAAGCCGTGCTGGATGCCGCACACACCGGCAAGATTGGCGATGGCAAGATTTTTGTGAGCGAACTGGAACGGGTCATCCGCATCCGAACCCGTGAGACGGGTGATGATGCTCTATAGAGCTTCATTACCACCAAGCGCGTCTCTTTACCTCACATCACATTCTTTGGCTTTGGTTTAGCAGTTCGGCCCTCTCTCGTTCTTAGGTATTCGGGCCATCCGAAAAACTATGCTACTCTCCCCCTAAGGCTTATTTGAGGGTGAGTTATGGGTTTTCGTTCTGCTGCTGTTACCATGGTATATAATGAAGACAAATTCTTACCTATATGGATAGATTATTACGGTAAAAATCTAGGGTTCGAGAATTTATACATTATTGATCATGGATCAAATGATGGTTCCACGGCGAGAATACCTGGAAATGTCATCAAAATCCCTCGTGATAATTTTGATGATGTACAGCGTGTGGGTTTCATCAATAAGTTTCATGCGTCCCTCCTCACCTATTTTGACTGCGTGCTTTATACTGACTGTGATGAGTTTCTGGTACCACGCCCAACCCGTTACAACTCACTTGTAACTTATCTGCGCGAACAGCATCACGGGAACGTTGTGCGCGCAGTGGGTGTGGATGTGATGCCCAATGCCATGTTGCTGCCTCCGGTCAATTTTGCTTCAAACATACTCCCTCAACGCCCGTACGGCTTTATAACACCTTGGGAATCCAAACCTCTGGTGACCAAAGTGCCTACGGAATGGAGCCCTGGCTTTCATAATTGCAACCAGCCCTCAATTCTTGATGAAGATCTCTGGCTGTTTCACCTTAAACATTGCGATCTGCAACGCAGCCTGACACGCCTGAATCTCACACGATCAATGAAATGGAGTGAGCAGGGCGCAGCTTTTGGCCACCATCAGAGAAGCAGAGACGAAGATCTGATCCATCTCGTCCAAACTGTTGTGAACGAGCAGGAAGATGCCTCCCTTGATAGTCTCCCCATAACCTCACTTCTGGCGGAAGGTGGATACAGCAAATTACGCCGTATCCCTGACATGTTTTTGCCCTGCCTCTGAAAACTTTCTGGAGCACCCAAGAAAATGGCAATCTGCTATCCTGGCATCACGGCTGGGTTGACCAATCAGAAAATCGCCCTGATTGGCCTTATCCATAAAGCATTAAGAGATAACACTCCTTTAGTTCTGCCTCAGATTGTTTCTTTTCACCCGCAGGGTGGAGCGCACGAATTCTGCGATTTTGATGAAATTTACCAGCGCGCGCCACTAGAGAAAGTTTTTGATGCCTTTGGTATTCCCTACAGCAATCAACAATCCCAGACAGAGATAGAAAATGTGGATGGTTGGCAATGCTTCTGGGAAGGCGCAGACCGATGGGGAGAAACAGGTCGAGCAGGCATGGCGGCACTCCCTGACCTAACCTGCCAGATTATCCGCCACCTTGTTCCGGCCCCTTTACTCTCTGACTGCGCAAAACTGCTTCTGGCCAAAGTTGAAGCGGCCAACATAGATTGCGCCATTCAAATGCGTATAGAAAATGATTGGCAAGGGTATTCCGCGGATGTGTTGCCCACATTTTCTGAAAAAGACGAAGATTACTGTCCCGATTTTCAAGGCATCATGCAGAAGGTAGTGGCGACCTTAGGGAAGGGGCTAAAAAAGGCTTACGTGCTGTGTGATGAAGGATGCCTGCCTGTCAGTAAAGACATTATCCGTGAGCATGTTCTTGATGCTTTCGGCATAGAGCTATTCTGGAAATCAGATTTTCTGCCTTCTGATCTCCTAAAATCCAAACTGGTCTCATCAATTCTCGATTTTGAAGTTGCCCTTCATCTTTCCACATTTGTAGGCAATAGCCGGTCAACATTTTCCTGCTTTGTGACTTTTGAAAAAATATGCCGAACACTCACAGCCCCCACATCCCATTATATTTATAACCTTCCCGGCCCCTTTTTAGGTAAACGACGAGACAACGGGGCAATGATGGTGCCTCAACAAGCGATAGACACCTTGTACGGACGGGCTCCGTTAAGGGACATTCTTTCTTCTGATCTGAAATGGCCCTTGGCTTTAACTGCTCACGTTTCAACGCTCGGTGACTTTAGGAGTGAAACCTCCTCCGTAAAGGGTATACCATCAGGCGATCTCATTATTGATGCTTCATATCCTGTTGCCCGAAGTCTAGAAGGTTTCAGTCTCGAAGGCGGCACAGAGCTCCCAGACATAGAATACAGAACTCTTGATATCCATCAGCACGAAAGCGCTTGGGACAGCACAGGAACCTTCTGCGGCTCCCGTGGGCAAGCACGTCCTTTATGCGGTTTTGCCTTCCGCATTACGGGGGCCGCCAGCCTATCAGCTGATTGTCTTTATGCTGGACGATTCGATGGACATCCAGAAATTATATTTGCCCAGAATGGAGAATGGTGCCGTGCGCCAGATGGTGCTCCTTTAACGGCTTTGCACCTTTTATTCCGTCCCAAAACGAAATCATGAAAAGAAAACAGTAATAGATATCAATCTATAACGATAATATTTCATATGGAATGAATTTATAAATTTATTCCATATGATAGCCAAAAATAAATAATTCTATTTTTCTAAATATTTCAGCTCCCTTCCCGCTTCTGATTTTTATGGGAAGAAAAATCCGCTCCTGAGAAAATCATTTCGTTCAGGCTACGGTAAAAGAAAGAAATATGATATCACGACGTTCTGTCCGTGCCCTTTAATTCGGCACAAGCACTACAGGGAGAACAAGACTCCATGGCCTCGCGGTCCTTTACGGTTTCGCCTGTTTCAGGCGGTTTGAACAGGCAGGCAGTTATTTCCGCTTTGGTGGGTGGTATTCTGCTTCTTCCCTCCGGGCTTGCCCATGCTGCTGACGCCGAGCCTGCCATTGATACGGGTGACACGGCATGGATGCTGGTCAGCACTGCGCTGGTGCTGATGATGACCATTCCCGGTCTGGCGCTGTTTTATGCGGGCATGGTGCGCAAGAAGAACGTGCTGGCAACGCTCATGCAGTCCTTCGCGCTGTGCTGCATCATGTCCATTGTGTGGATGGTGGCCGGATATTCCCTTACCTTCACCACTGGCACGCCATGGATTGGCGGGCTCTCCCGCATGTTCCTCAATGGGCTGGGTGCTCACATCCATAATGGGTCGGATATCGCCTTCACCCTAGGGGCGGATTCTCCCAACGCCACGACCATGACCATTCCCGAGAGCATCTTCATGATGTTCCAGATGACGTTTGCCATCATCACCCCGGCGTTGATTTCCGGGGCGTATGCGGAACGCATGAAGTTCAGCGCCATGTGCGTGTTCTCCATCATCTGGTCTCTGGTTGTCTATGCACCCATCGCCCATTGGGTATGGAGCCCCGTGGGCTGGCTTGCAGGCCTTGGCACAGCAGATTTTGCAGGTGGTACAGTGGTTCACATTAACGCCGGTATTGCCGGGCTGGTGTGTGCGCTGGTGCTGGGCCGCCGGAAAGGGTACGGGCAAGATGATCTCTCCCCCTTCAACCTGACCTACGCCATTATCGGGGCCTCCCTGCTGTGGGTTGGCTGGTTCGGGTTCAATGCGGGGTCTGCCGTTGGTGCAAATGGCCGTGCAGGCATGGCCATGGCCACCACCCAGATTGCCGCAGCAGGAGCCGGTGTTGCGTGGATGCTGGCCGAATGGCTGCGCACCGGCAAACCGACCGTGCTGGGTGTGATCTCCGGCGCTGTGGGGGGGCTTGTCGCCATTACCCCCGCTGCGGGCTTCGTGCTGCCCGGCAGCGCGTTGATTATCGGCCTGATTACCGGCGTTGTCTGCTTCTGGAGCGCGACCTCCCTCAAACACCTGCTGGGCTATGATGACAGTCTGGACGCCTTTGGCGTGCACGGCGTAGGCGGCATTGTGGGCGCATTGCTGACGGGCGTTTTCGCCTACGGCCCGCTCTCCGCAACAGACACCAACCCCACGGGTATTGTGGGTTCCGTCCACCAGCTTGTGGTGCAGAGTGAAGCCGTGATTGTCACCATCCTGTGGTGTGGCGCCATTTCTTTCATTCTGCTGAAGCTGATTGACATGACCATGGGTCTGCGTGTCACGGCGGATCAGGAACTGGAAGGGCTGGACATGTCCTTGCATGGGGAACGGATCAACTAACCTCCGCCTGCCCTTTTTCAATTCTGAACCCCTCCCCGCGCCAGCCGCAGGGAGGGGTTTTTCATGTCTGGGCCGGATTTTGCTTTCAGAACAAGACGGTCGTTCCCAAAGACACAACTTCGTCATATGCTACGGACAATACAGGGCGTGACGGCATAGGGCCGTGTCTTTCCAACCCTGGCTTTGGATGAGGTTTTGTCCGCATGACATCTTCTGCCCGCATTGCGCTGGCCGCACTGGCCTTGAGCTGCGCTACCGCGCTTTCCGCACCTGCCGCTCACGCTCTGACTGCCAAAGAGTGCCACCAGAATTTTGCCGCAGCGCGGACCGCTGGTACCCTGAATGGCAAGAGCTACAAGGAATTCAAGGCTGCTACGTGTGATGCACCAGCAACCACGGCCGAGACTCCCGCCACCAGCCCGGCGGCTCCTGCTGCCACCACCGGCACCACCCCCACGGAAGCTGCCAAGCCTGCCACAACCCCTGTCAGCTCAGCCGGCGTGATCTTCCCTTCCGCCATTGCGTCACAATACGCCAGTCTGAGCGCGGGCAAAGGCCGGATGAAAACCTGCCTGGATCAGTACAAGGCTAACAAGACGAGCGGTGGCAACGGCTCACTGAAGTGGATTCAGAAGGGTGGCGGCTACTACAGCCAGTGCAACACCCGTCTCAAGGGCGGCTAAGCTGCCTTGCCGGAGCATCCCCACGGGTGTTCCGGCCTTTTCCTCTTACAACCCTTCGCCCGTGCTTCGAGAAAAGCGGAACGCTCCGCCTTACCGTTTGAGAGACGGCATGACGTACAGCTTGCCGGTCCGGTAAGAAATCCAGACTTTGTGCGCAGCAAACCAGTCTGATCCAAGCAGCATATCCACGGAATCCTGAATGGGGGCCACGGTCAGAACCGGGGCTTTTTCTTCTTCAAGCCCGTATTTCAATGACCGAAATTTGTGCCAGTGATACACCTGCCGGTGCCCATCCACACCGCTGGTAATTCCACCGGGATCAGCCTCCAGCATGGTGGACGTCACCCCCAGACGGGCCACAACGGCCTCTGAGACAATGCGCGAACGCGCGCCGCTATCCACCAACGCTTTCAACGGCTTTCCATCCAGTTCCACCTGAATGGTCACGCGCCGTCCATCAAACTGCATGGGCAAGGCGCGGTAGATCACATGCCAATCCTGCGGCCCGGCACACACAGCTGATGTTTTGCTGGTATCCCAGAACGTCAGCCAACCACCGGCCACATCAAATTCCACATCATAGCGGGAGAGCAGATCTCCCCCCACCAACCCTTCTATTGGGGGCTGGGTCTGTGGCTTTCCGGGTAGATATCCAACAGGGATGGACAGCGGCCCCGTCTCCAGACCGCCCATTTTGAAGCTCTGCACAATCACGTTTGGCACCAGACGGCCTAGCCCCCCGGTACCGCGCACCACCGTATGCACGGAAGGATCAAGCGAAAGACCGAACTGGTCCGCCCCTTCAGGCGAAATCAGACTTCCCTCAGACCCGGTATCCACAATCATGCTTGCGGGATGGCCGTTGATCTCCACCGGCGCATTCAGAAAACCGGCATCATTCCGCAAGGGCAGACGCGCCACGCGCTCATGCTTGCACGCCCCTTCTGCCCCGCTGGCTGGCTGCGGCGCAAAAGCACTCACCACAGCCATCAACGCCATGGAAGATGCAAAAGCCAGATGGCGGGGAAAGGAGCGTGCGTGCGTCATGGCTCAGGCCAGTTCCCGCGCAAAGCGGTCCGTGGCATTCAACAACGCCGTCAGGATACCGGGTTCAAACAAGGCGTGGCCTGCGGCATCAATCAGATGAAACTCCGCTTCTGGCCATGCTTCATGCAGATCCCATGCCGTGCGGACCGGGGTAGCCATATCATACCGGCCCTGCACAATCACGGTGGGGATATGCCGAATACGCTCCACATTCCGGATCAACTGGCCTTCTTCCAGCCAACCGCCATGCACGAAATAATGGTTTTCAATGCGCGAGAACGCCAAAGCGTAATCGGCCTCTTCGTGCTGCTGTTCAATCGCTGGGGCAGGAAGAAGGGTGAGAGTCCGGCCTTCCCAAAGGCTCCACGCTACGGCAGCCTTGTGCTGTTCCGCCACATCGCCCGATGTCAGACGTTTGCGATAAGCCGCCATCAGATCACCGCGCTCGGCTTCCGGTATTGGGGCGAGAAAGTCTGCCCATTTGTCTGGAAAAATCCAGGATGCACCTTCCTGATAATACCAGAGCAGCTCAGCCCGGCGCAGCGTGAAAATGCCACGCAACATCAGGGCCTGAACACGGTCGGGATGCGTCTGTGCGTAGGCCAGCGCCAGAGTGGACCCCCACGAGCCGCCAAAAACAGCCCATTTTTCCACGCCACACTGTTCACGCAAGCGTTCAATATCCGCCACCAGATGCCACGTGGTGTTGTTCTCCAAACACGCATGCGGGCGGGACCGCCCACAGCCGCGCTGGTCAAACAACACAATGCGATACAGGGAAGGATCAAACAGCCGCCGTTGAGCCGCATTGCAGCCGCCACCCGGCCCCCCATGCAGGAAAACCACCGGAACGCCATCCGGGTTGCCACATTCCTCCCAGTAAATCTGGTGGCCCTCACCTGTATCCAGATAGCCATGTTTGTAGGGATCAATCTCTGGCCACGGGGCGCGGTAGGCGGGTGTCATGAGGTGTGGGGTCCTTCTTTTTCCAAAATTGGTTCGGAGCGCGGTGCAGAAGCAACAGAGCGCGCTTCACCCTGAACGCCGGAACCGGCCCGAGGGTGAGCACGGCTCCAAACATCCAGCAATCGCGCCTCATCAGCCAATGTATAGCGTTGCGTGGTGGAAAGGCTGGCATGGCCGAGCAATTCCTGAATCACACGCAGATCCGCCCCGCCTTCCATCAAATGCGTGGCGAAGGAATGGCGGAGCGCATGGGGCGTAACATGGTCTGGCAGGCCAGCCAGCCCACGCCATTCCCGCATGGCCTTCTGCGCCACGCCGGGTTGCAGCCGCCCCCCGCGCACGCCGGGAAAAAGCGGCTCCCCGGCAAGAGGGGACGGGTGATGTTTCAGCCAATGCTCCAGCGCCCGCTGCACCTGCGGCAACACAGGCACCAGCCGCTCCTTGTTGCCCTTCCCCTTGATGCGCAACACGCCGCTGGATGTCATAACACCCAGATCACCTACATTCAGGTTCAGCGCTTCTGAAATACGCAACCCACATCCATACAACAGCAGGAACAGGGCCCCATCCCGTTGCTGCGCCATATCCGTATGAGCAAGAGCCGCAATATCTTCCGGCACGGCTTTGGCATCCTGCACACTCAGGGGCCGAGGCAACGGCTTTTTGGTGCGCGGCGTGGCCAGCAAACCAACTGCCGGGTTTTCCACCCCGTGCCGCCGCGCCAGATAGCGGAAGAAAGACCGCACAGCCGAAACCCGGCGCGAGCGTGTGCGCGCCGCGCGGTCTGGTGTGCTCTTGCGCACCGTGGCACTGGCGGCCTTTGCCTGTTCATGCGCAAGCCAGGCCCGCATATCCCGCAGGCTTATTTTGGCCAGCCCCGCCATATCAGGCAGGCCGTTCAGATGTTCGGCCATGAACCCCAGAAAACGGGCCAGATCAGCCCGATAGGCTTCAACAGTCAGCGGTGAAGCGCGCCTTTCCGTGGTCATCCACGCCAGAAAAGTCTGGACGGCCTCTTCCGCAGTCATGCTTCCTCCTACACCTCTGAACGGTCTGGCCGCACCTGAAACAACGCCTTACTTGGTCAGAGTTTTTCTTATCACGCAAGCACTGTTCTTTGGCCGCACAGCCGCTTAAACAGGAACACATGGTGCCAGCTTCCTTCTCCTCCCTTCTGCCTGAGCCGGACAGCCCGACCACCCCGGCGCGGCAGCGGCAAAGGGTGTCTGTTCTGCTGCCCATGCCGTTTCCCGGCCCCTTTGATTACGCCGCCCCGGCCGAGATGGCGCTGAAACCGGGGGACATTGTGGTGGTGCCGCTGGGCCGCAGGCGTGAGACAGGCGTGGTGTGGGAATCAGCCCCCGCCCTGCCTGCGGATTTTGCCCCCCCGCCACAACGCACGGTAGAAGCGGCCCGCCTGCGCCCGGTGGCTGAACTGCTGGACCTGCCACCTCTTTCTGCTGAACTCCGGCATTTTATTGACTGGGTAGCGGCCTATACGCTCTCCCCCCCCGGCATGGTGCTGGCCATGACCTTGCGGCTGCATATGCGGGGCGTACCCACCCCAAGCACTGGCTGGCTGGCCGCCTCCCCTTTGCCAGAAACTCTGCGCATAACCCCCGCCCGGCAAAAAGTGCTGACCCTGCTGCAGGACGGCACAGCCCGCACCACCACGGATATTGCAAATGCCGCCGCCGTGGGGCCGGGCGTGGTGAAGGGGTTGGCCGATGCCGGAGCCCTGAAAGCCGTCAAACTTGGCCCGGAACGCCCGTTTGAGGCGCCGGACCCGCACCACAAACCACCCGTGCTGGAAGGGGAGCAGGCAACCGCAACCGCCGCCCTGCGCCAGACCGTGCAGGAAGGCGGCTTCTCCGTCACATTGCTGGAAGGGGTAACGGGTTCAGGCAAGACGGAAATCTATCTGGAAGCCATTGCCGCCTGCCTTGAACAGGGCAAACAGGCACTGGTGCTTCTGCCTGAAATTGCGCTTTCCGCCCAATGGATGCAGCGCTTTACCCGCCGTTTTGGCACCCAGCCCGCCATCTGGCATTCTGAAATTGGCCAGCGGGCCCGGCGCCTGACATGGCACGCAGCAGCGGACGGCAGCGCCACGGTGGTGGTGGGCGCACGCTCCGCCCTCTTTCTGCCGTTTGAAAAACTCGGCCTGATTATTGTGGATGAAGAACACGAATCCCTCTTCAAACAGGAAGAAGGGGTGATTTACAACGCGCGGGACATGGCCGTGGTGCGCGCGCGGCTTTCCGGTTTTCCCATCATGTTGGTATCTGCCACCCCTAGCCTTGAAACGCTGGCCAATGTGGAAGCTGGCCGGTACCGCCACCTTGTTCTGCCCTCACGCCATGGGGGAGCATCGCTGCCGGAAACCCGGATTCTGGACATGCGGGACCACCCGCCACCACGCGGGCTGTTTCTCTCCCCCGCCCTGACAGAAGAAATGACCGCCACCTTTGAGCGGCAGGAACAGGCCATGCTGTTCCTCAATCGCCGGGGGTATGCGCCACTCACTCTCTGCCGGGCCTGCGGGCACCGTATGGAATGCCCCCATTGCACCGCATGGCTGGTGGAACACCGGGCCAAGAAGCTGCTCTCCTGCCATTATTGCGATCACACCGAGCCCATGCCCCCCACCTGCCCCACCTGTGGGGCGGAGAACAGTCTGACCGCCATTGGCCCCGGCATTGAACGCATTACGGAAGAAGCCAGAAACCTGTTTCCCGATGCCCGTATTCTGGTGATGGCGAGCGATACGCTCGGTGGCCCTGCCGCTACGGCGGAAGCTGTCGCCAAGATCTCTCGTCGGGAGGTTGATCTTGTTATCGGCACGCAGATTGTCGCCAAGGGCTGGCATTTTCCACATCTAACTCTGGTTGGCATTGTAGATGCTGATCTTGGCCTTGGCGGCGGAGATTTACGCGCTGGCGAGCGCACCATCCAGCTTCTGCATCAGGTGGCAGGCCGAGCAGGCCGCGCCAGCACACCGGGGCGCGTGCTGTTGCAAAGTTACACGCCGGAACACCCGGTCATGCAGGCGCTTCTGTCTGGGGATTTTGATGCCTTCATGGCGCAGGAAGCCGCACAACGCCGCCCCGGCTTCTGGCCGCCTTATGGTCGGCTGGCGGCCCTGATCATCAGCGCGGAAGACGCCAGGGAAGCCGATGCAACGGCCGCCGAACTTGGCCGCAAAGCGCCGTATGGAGAGGGCATACAAGTGCTTGGCCCCGCCCCTGCCCCCATTGCCGTTCTACGCAACCGCCACCGCCGCCGTATTCTGCTGCGCACTGTCCGCAGCATTGCGGTGCAGCCCATCCTCCGCCGCTGGCTGAGCATGGTCAAACCCGGCAAAGGCGTGCGTGTGGACGTGGATATTGACCCGGTCTCCTTCCTGTAATGAGCCAGGAAAGCCGAAATAACCAGAAACCTATTACACTATTACTGCAATAATACGCACGTGCTCTCCCTTTCTTCCTGAACAGCCTGTGTTTATTGTCAGAAATGTGGGTCCACACCAAAACAGTCAGACGCTGTTTTGTGAAAGAAAGAACGTGTCCACTATTTTGAATGCCGCACGATCAGTCATTTTATAAACATAATTTTCTCTTCAATAGAGCCGCGAGCCTGTTTGAAAAGCCAGCAGCCCGATGGCTGGACCAGCGCTGGGAAAACAGCTTACAAGCCATACCGCATAAACCACCACGCGTCTCACGGCCCTGAACAGGCACACCCCTAACGGCAGGACACCACCGGCATATGATGGACAGGCAGCTTTTGCAGCCCGGAAAAACATGCTGGCGTGTTGAAGATGCCGACCGTTTTTCCGTTATTATTGATGCTGCTGATTATTTTGTGGCAGCCCGTCGCGCCATGCTGGAGGCCCGGCACAGTATTCTGCTGCTGGGCTGGGACTTTGACCCGCGCATAAAATTTGGCGAGCCCGAAAAAGGAGAGCCCGCCACGCTGGGTGAGTTCATTCTCTGGCTTGCAGAAAGAACACCCACGCTGCAAATCCGGTTGCTCCGTTGGGATACGGGGGCACTCAAGTCCCTGCTATGCTGGCGCTCACTGCGCACCCTTGCCCGCTGGGCCATGCACCCCCGTATTACCTTGCGGCTGGATGGAAAACACCCGTTCTCGGGCTCGCAGCATCACAAAATTGTCGCCATTGATGACCAGCTTGCATTCTGTGGCGGAATAGACATGACCGTAGGGCGATGGGATACCCGCGCACATCGGGACCATGACCCCCGACGCAAAAGCCCGGATGGCGCAGCGCTGAAACCCTGGCACGACGCCACCAGCATGTTTGATGGAAAAGCAGCCCGCGCCATTGGAGATCTGGCCCGTGACCGCTGGAAGACCGTAACAGGCGACTGTCTGCCCCTGCCCGCCAGCCGACACACATGCTGGCCCGAGGGGTTTACCCCCGCCTTTGAGGCCGTACGGCTGGGCATAGCCCGCACCATTCCCAAAATGGAAGACACAGCCCCTTGCCATGAAATTGAAGGGGCCTATCTGAGCCTTATCGCCCGTGCGCAGCGATTCATTTATGCTGAGAGCCAGTATTTTGCGTCCCGAAAGGTGGCGCACGCCATTGCAAAACGCCTGACGGAAAAAGATGGGCCGGAAATAGTCGTCATCAATCCGCTTTCAGCCGAGGGTTGGCTGGAGCCTGTGGCCATGGATACCGCCCGCGCCAGACTGGTTGAGGCGTTGCAACGGCTGGACACGCATGGCCGCTTCCGCCTCTACCATCCGGTAACGGAGGGAGGCGCGCCCATATACGTTCATGCCAAGGTAACAGTGGTTGATAGCGATATCCTGCGGGTTGGTTCCTCAAATTTCAACAACCGTTCCCTGCGGCTGGATACCGAATGCGATGTCCTTCTCTGCACGGATGAAGGGGGCAACGCATCATCTGGCCCAAAAATTGCAGCACTGCGGAATGATCTGCTGGCCGAACATCTGGGCGTCACCCCTGCTCAAGTGGCAGACCTGCTGGAGCAGACAGGCTCCCTGATTGAAACCATTGAGCACCTGCGCTCCCCCGGCCGCACGCTGACCCCTTACCGCGTGCCCGCTCTGTCAGGCATTGAAGAATGGCTGGCTGACAATGAAATTCTGGACCCACATGGGCCGGACGAGATTTTTGAGATGCCGGGCCGAAATAGCCTGTTCAAAGGATGGGCCGCCCTGCGGAGGAAGTGCCGCCCGCGCGGCTGATTCCCCGGCGGCACGCTCGCCGGTGTCGCACTCTGGCAGCCCCAAGGGGAACAAAGGGGTAAAGCCAGACAAAAAAAAGCGGGACCATGCCCGCTTTTTTCATACCGAGGCTATGAGGCCTTGGGCTTATTTTTTAGGCTGCGCGGCATCATTGGCCGGCTTGGCCGTGCTGGTCAGGACCGTGGTAATGGTGTCCCGCAGCACCATGACGCGCACGTTAGGCGCAATTTCAACTTCCACCTCGGCAGCGTCTTCACGGCTTTTCTGCACAACGCCCACTACGCCACCGGCTGTAACAATACGGTCACCACGGCGCAGGGTTTTCAGCTCATTCCGCAGTTGCTTCTGCCGCTGCTGCTGCGGGCGAATCAGCAGAAAATACATGATGGCGAACACCGCCACAAACGGCAGAAAGGACATAATGCTGGACATGCCGCCGCCCCCTCCGGCCGTTTGCGCGTAAGCTGTAGAAATAAAGAAATCAGACATTATGGCGGGCCTTCCAGAAGGCTGGTTGCATCAACAGAGTGGCTGACCATAATTTTCGCTGCTCGCGCGTCAAGCGTCTGTGTGCGGAATGGCGCTTTCTTCAACGCTCATGTTGGCTTAGGTTTCCGGCCAAAGACCCCGTTGTAAGCTGTAAGGACCCCAGACTGATGGATATGACCACACCCCAGCTTTCTGTTCTGGAACGTATTGCCTCAGCGCTTGAACGCCTCTCCCCCCCGCCCCCCAGCCTTGAGGGCGTGGACAAGGCCGATGCGTTTGTGTGGCATCCGGAAGGGGGAAAGCTGCTGCCAGTGGCCCATGTGGCGCATGTGCCCGTCACTCTGCTGCAGGGCGTGGACTCCCAACGCCAGACGCTGCTGGACAATACCGAGCACTTTGCGCGCGGTCTGCCCGCCAATAACGCTATGCTGTGGGGGGCTCGCGGGATGGGCAAATCCTCACTGGTCAAGGGCGCACATGCACTGGTCAACAGTGTGGACGGCAAACCGTGCGAACCCGGCAAGGGCCGCGTGGCGCTGATTGAAATTCAGCGGGAAGATCTGGCCACCCTGCCGGAGCTTCTGGCCATGCTGCGTGAAAGCCCCCGCCGGTTTATCCTGTTCTGTGATGATCTGTCCTTTGAAAAGGAAGACCGTGACTACAAAGCCCTGAAATCCGTGCTGGATGGTGGCATTGCGGGCCGCCCGGAGAATGTCCTGTTCTACGCTACCTCCAACCGCCGCCACCTGATGCCGCGTGACATGATCGAGAATGAACGCGCAACTGCCATCAACCCTTCAGAAGCCACGGAAGAGAAGGTGTCTCTCTCTGACAGGTTCGGGTTGTGGCTCGGCTTTCACGCTTGCCCGCAGGATGTGTTCCTTGACATGGTGCGCACCTATGCGAGAGAACGCGCCCTTCCCATCAGTGATGAGGATCTTGCGGCTCAGGCCAATACGTGGGCCATTACCCGCGGTGGGCGCTCCGGCCGGGTGGCGTTTCAGTTCATTGAGGATCTGACCGCCCAACTGGCGGAAGGCCGCTAGCTCCTTCTCATACTGCCTGCCCATAGTACCAAGGAACCTGCTTTATGGCCCTCCCCGTTTTTGGAGGTATTGCTGCTGAACCTGTTGATAGCGTAGCCCACATTATCCAGATTGCCCTGACACCTGTGTTCATGCTGTCGGGCATCGGAACGTTGCTGAACCTGTTCAATACGCGGCTGGCGCGCGTGTCAGACCACATAGAACAGGCCAACGCCCTGCTGACGGATGATAATGATGACATGGTCCGCAACAGGATCCTTGAGCGGCATCTGGTGCGCCTGCACCGCCGCACCCTGATGCTGGATGCCGCCATTCTGGCCGGTGGCCTTGGCGGAGCAGCCTCCTGCGGGGCGGCGTTTGTCCTGTTCATGGGCAGCGTGCGGGACTCTTCTGTGGCCAACTGGCTGGTGTTCCTGTTCGGCGCGGCGCTGGCCTGTACGGTGGGCGCGCTGGGCCTGTTTCTGGGAGACAGCCTGATTTCCTGGCACGGCCTGAAGCGTGAAGGCCCGCTGCCCCGGCCCACGCCAAAAACAGCGTAACGACGCGCTATTGCTTCCACGCCTTGCCTCTTTGTGTGATATGAGGTTGCATGCGTCGCGATACGGCAGCATCAGAGTGACGCAGCCCTGGTATTCATTTGATTGAGGCGAGATGGACCACACCGTTCAGACCGATACCCCAGCCCAAACCGAAACGCACGGCGCGGATCCCCTTAAAACGGACCTTCGGCGCATCCGGTCCAATCCGGATTTCTGGTATCCTGTTGCGTGGTCGAAGGAACTGAAGCCTGGCAAGACCATCGGCACACGGTATGCGGGCACGCCTATTGCTCTGGTCCGCCCGGATGAAGGGCCGATTTTCGCACTTGAAGATCGTTGCGCTCATCGTCAGGTACCCCTCAGCAAAGGCAAAGTAAACGGACAGTCCGTGCAATGCTGTTACCATGGCTGGGCCTATGGCCGTTCAGGCCGCTGCATTGATGTGCCTTATCTGGGCAAGGGCAAACTGCCCAACGGCGTGCGTACCTTCCCCTGCCGGGAACAGGACGGCCTGATCTTCATCTTCCCCGGTGATCCGGAAAAAGCAGACACGGTTTCGCTCGCTCCGCGTCTGGCCCGTGTGGGAGATGCTGGCTACAAGACCCGCTCCTTCGGGCGGGAAGTGAAATGCCACTACAGTTTCATGCATGAAAACCTGATGGATATGAACCACCAGTTCATGCACATGAAGCAGATGGGCCAGATGCGCCCGCGCTTTCTGGGCCAGAAACGCGAAGCCGGTCTGGTGGAAGCGCGTTATTCCTTTGCCCGCACAAGCGGCAAGCAGCCCTTGGGTGAAGCGCTGATTTTTGGCGAGCGGCGGGATTCTTCCGAGAAGTTCCAGCACCGCGATGTCATGACCATCCGCACGGAATATCCGTATCAGACCCTGCGCATCCAGACGGGCGATGAAGACCCGGTGATGGATCTGTGGATTGTCTATACCCCGCAGGATGCTGAGGAACTGACAAACCGCACATTTGGTCTGCTCTCGGTCAAGCGGCCCAAAATGCCGGGTGTTCTGGAACTGGCATGGCCGTTCCTTGTCGCCTTCACGGAACGGATTTTTGCCGAAGACCGTGAAATTGTGGAACTGGAACAGAACGCATGGCGCGAACTGGGCGGAGACCACAATGTGGAGGTCTTCCCTGTCATCAACGCCCTGCGGGGCCTGCTGGCAGAATGTGGGGTTCCACCCGCACCCGCCAAAAATGCATGATATCGTCTCGTTGATGCTTGAGGCGCCGCCCTACCGGCTGCGCCCCCTTCTGCCAGATGATGCCACTGCCCTCCACCGCCTGGTCAATGACTGGGAGGTAGTGCGCATGCTCAGCCGCCTGCCCTTTCCCTACCCGCGTGAACTGGCGGATGACTGGATTGCCTCCACCCTTGACCAGCACCGGGCACGGGAAGGCTACCATTTTGCCATTCTGGACGCGCAGGACCGTTTTCTGGGCTGCGTGGGTCTGCGCATTGAAACCCTGCCACAGGTGGGGCGCGTTGGCGTACTGGGTTACTGGGTTGGCCGCCCCTACTGGGGGGCTGGCGTTGCCTCCAAGGCCGCAGGCCGCGTGGCGCGCTGGGCCTTTGCCAATCTGGATATCACCCGCCTGCGCGCCACTGTTGCGGAAGATAACGTGGCCTCCGCCCGCGTGCTTGCCACTGTCGGGTTCAAGCCCATTGGCACGGACAAACAGATGTTTGTGGCGCGGGGCAAGGACTACCCTGTGCAGATTTTTGAAATGACACGCGCAGACATGGATCACACCACCCACCCGAACCCGGAGCCTGCCACAGTGCGGCGGCTTGTTCTGGTTTCCGCTGCGGCGCTGATTGACAAGGAAGGCCGCATTCTGCTGGCCCGCCGCCCGGAAGGGAAAAGCATGGCCGGGCTGTGGGAATTTCCCGGTGGAAAAGTGGAAGCCGGAGAAACCCCGGAAGCCGCGCTGATCCGTGAACTGGAAGAGGAACTGGGGCTGGACGTTTCACGCGCCTGCCTGGCTCCCTTCACCTTTGCCTCACACAGCTACCGTGCCTTTAATCTGCTGATGCCGCTTTATCTGTGCCGCAGATGGAGTGGCACCCCTACACCGCGTGAGGGACAGGCGCTGGCGTGGGTTGCTCCAAAAGATCTTGGTCAGTATCAGATGCCCGAAGCTGATCTGCCGTTTATTCCGCTCCTTCAGGAACTGCTGTAGCTTTTTCCGTATCCGCCAATCAGGCGGCGCAGAGTGGGTGAGAGAACATTTCTCTCTCCTCAGCTCTGCCGCACGGCGCGGAGAAGTTTTTCCAGCAAGGCTGCCGGATCATAGAGGATGCGGCAGCCGTCAGACACAACCCGATAGGTGCCCCTATCCAGTGGGGTTGTGTCTGCCCATGAGGGCAAACCGAAGCTCAGTTCAACTTGATCCCCTTTTGCCGCAAACCAGACCCTGCGGGACCAGACCGCACCGTGATCTTCATCCTGTATCTGCTGCGGCAGGCCCATCTCTGCTGGCCATGCAACATCCCGCACCCACGCGCCATTTTCACGATAACCTTCCGGCGCGGTGGTCAAAATCATGATGTCCATATCAGACTCAGCGCGTGCCGTGCCTCTGGCATAGGAGCCGACAAGAGCCACGCCCTGAACGGTGGGCTGTGTCAAAGCCCATGAGACCAGAGCCTGACATACGGCGGGCGCATCCATCTGCTTTCTCCTTGAAACGCTCGTGTCATCCTCTTTTATGGAGGCTGCTTGTAAAGGTTTTTATCAAGCCTCCCTCTCGGCACAACGCAGGTGCCGCTCTATTCCACTCTTGACGAAACACAGAGCAGTTCGCATAACCATTTCTGTCTGGTGCTTTTATTTTCCCGCGCTGGGCCCTCGTGATTTGTACGGCCGGCTTGCGGCGAGGTAAAACAGACGCGCTAAAGAGGCTTTGGGCAGGCGTGTCCTGTCCCATGGTTTCCACGGTCAGATGAGCAAGTATGACTGAAGCGGAAACACCTCATTGTCCGTGCTTCTCTTCAGGCCATCATGAGCAGGAAAGAACCGGATACCTCATTATGAGTGAAAACAAGACCCCTTCCACCTGGCGCCCCGCAACCCGCCTGCTGCACGCAGGCCTGGAACGCACGGAATTTGGTGAAACCAGTGAAGCCGTATTCCTGACCTCCGGCTTTGTGTATGACAATGCCGAGCAGGCCGCCAAAACCTTTACGGGTGAGGTAGAGCACTATCAGTACAGCCGCTTTGCCAACCCCACTGTTACCGCGCTGGAACGCCGCCTGGCCGACCTTGAAGGCGCGGAAGCCTGTGTGGCCACCTCCACCGGCATGGGCGCGGTTTCCTCCGCTCTGCTCTCTCACGTCAAGGCTGGTGAACGGGTTGTGGCCTCGCGTGCGCTGTTTGGCTCCTGCCACTGGATTGTGGCCAACCTGCTGCCCCGTTACGGCGTGGAAACCGTGTTTGTTGATGGGTCAGACCTGAACGCATGGGCAGAAGCCCTTTCCAAACCCACCGCCGCCGTGCTGCTGGAAAGCCCATCCAACCCCATGCTGGATGTGCTGGACATCCGCGCCATTGCAGATCTGGCCCACAAGGCAGGCGCGCTGGTTGTGGTGGACAACGTATTTGCCTCCCCCATTTACCAGAAGCCGCTGGAACTGGGGGCTGATGTGGTTGTGTATTCCTGTACCAAGCACATTGATGGGCAAGGTCGCGTTCTGGGCGGTGCCGTGCTGGGCCCCAAGGAGTGGATTACCGAAACACTTCAGCCCTTCACCCGCAATACCGGCAACGCGCTGTCTCCCTTCAATGCGTGGGTCATGCTCAAGGGGCTTGAAACACTCTCCCTGCGTGTGGATGCCATGACGCGCAACGCTGCCGCCGTGGCTGATTATCTGGCGCAGGCACCGGGTATTGTCAGCGTGCGGTATCCGGGCCGCAAGGATCACCCGCAATATGAACTGGCCCAGCGCCAGATGTCTGGCGGCGGCAGCCTGGTGGCGTTTGAAGTGGCTGGCGGGCAGGAAGGTGCATTTGCGTTCATGAACGCGCTGCAACTCATCGCCATTTCCAACAATCTGGGGGATGCGCGTTCTCTGGTCACGCATCCGGCCACCACCACCCACATGAAGATCGGGCCGGAAGAACGGGCACGGCTTGGCATTTCCGATGGCGCCATCCGCTTCTCCGTTGGGCTGGAAGACAGTGCAGACCTGATTGAGGATCTGGCCCGCGGCGTAGCGGCCCTGCCCCGCAGCTAAACAGACCGAGCTTACTCTCCCTTTCTGCCGCGCCGTGGCAGAAAGGGCACAGGCGGCTTCCCTGCTGCGCGTGTTCATGATAGGGGCAAAGCACAGTTGCTGCCTGTTTTGGCACTGCCTTCCTCTTTTTTGTGCACAAAACACGCCATTCCACGCATCAGGAGCAGGAGAACCCATGTCCGACTGGTCGGCTTCACCGCCCATGTCCCATGATCCGGAAGACGCCTTGAACGAACTCTTCTCTTCAGTTCCGGCCTACGAGGCCGTAACCGAGGATGTGCGCGTCTGTGTGCAAGTGTTCTGGCTACCCGACCAGTCTGAACCTGATGAGCACATGTATTGCTGGGTGTATCGCATTCGCATTGAAAATGCAGGCTCCGCCACTGTGCAACTCACAGAACGCACCTGGCACATCACGGATGCCTCCGGCCGCACAGAATATGTGCATGGAGAAGGTGTGGTGGGTGAACAACCCGTCATCCGTCCGCAGAACGGGTTTGATTATACCTCTGGTGTGTCCCTCACCACGGCTGGCGGTTTCATGCGTGGGTCTTACCACATGCGGGACCTCAATTCAGGCCGCCGGTTTGAAATCGCCATTCCGGCCTTCAGTCTGGATAGCCCGTTTCAGATCCGGCAGATCCATTAGACCCACCCCTTCATTCCATAAGACATATGCTGGAGCTTGGCATGAGCAGCGACTCTCTGCCCGAAAACGATAACCGTCCGTCACGCACGGAAGCCGAACAGGCCGTTCGCACCCTGCTGCGCTGGGCCGGGGATGACCCCACCCGTGAAGGGCTGCATGATACCCCGTCCCGCGTGGTGCGTGCGTATGAAGAATTCTTTGAAGGGTATGAAACAGACCCCCGTTCCCTGCTGGAACGCACGTTTTCAGAAGTAGAAGGATATGACGAGATTGTCCTGCTGCGGGACATCCGGTTTGAAAGCCACTGCGAACATCATCTGGCCCCCATTATCGGCCGCGCTCACGTAGCCTATCTGCCGCGTAGCCGCGTTGTGGGCATTTCCAAGCTGGCCCGTGTGGTGGATGCCTTCGCCCGCCGCCTGCAAATTCAGGAACGGCTGACCGCCCAGATTGCCAACACCATCAACGATGTACTGGAACCTCATGGCGTTGCGGTTATCATTGAATCCAGCCACGAATGCATGACCACGCGCGGCGTGCATCGCCCCGGCGTGTCCATGGTTACCAGCAGCATGCTGGGCGTGTTCCGCACCAACTCTGACACGCGGCGCGAACTGATGGCCATGCTCAATCGTCCCAGCGCCTGCGAATACTGAGAAACGACTGAAAGGCCTGCCTGATTTGTCTGGCAGGCTTTTTCTTCCTTAAGGCAGGGGCTTTTTAAGCCCCAAAAGGGCCACATCGGCCCCGCGCCTGCTTTTTTCCAAGACAAGTTCCACGGTCAAAGTAGCCCGTCTCCTCTTTTCCAAGGGACGCCGCCGCCTTGGCACCCGTTTGCGTTTTCTTGAAACGCCGATGCCCTGTCAGAAGGAAAATCCTTCCTCACGCCTGCCATAACCTGTTTGGACAAACGTGATGAACACCGGGCCGGGCAGACATATCTGCCTCAGCTACCGCTCCTGATCAGTCGGGAGCTCTTTCGGTCACGTGATAGGTAATGGCCACGCGATCATCATGATGCGGGTAGCGCACTTCCGGCACAATCGTCACGCCGATGTTCTTCTTCACATACATGGCCTGCACGGATTTTTCATCACTCAGCACTTCTGCTGGTGTGACGATGCCGCCGGGCTGAATGTGAAGCGCCTTACGCAGGTTAGCAGTGGAAATATGCAGGTTGCCGGTAAAGTCCGCGCTTTCCAGCTTGAGAGGACGGACCGGATCAGCAGCAGCGCCCGTTTCCTCAACCGTCCACTCCACAATCACGTCCTTGCCGTTGATCTTGAGGTTCTGGTGGAATTTCCCGCCCACGTTTTCCTGCTGGTAGACTTTCATCACATCCTGCAATCCCTCGGTAATGCGGGATTGGGAAATGGTGTCTCCAACATGAAAGGGCACTGCCGCCATCAGACGGTTTGAGGGAATACGCTGGTTACCGGCAATGGTGAGCTGTTTCAGAACCAAAGGCTTGTTGACGGGCGGGAGTGCCGTCGTTTCCTTGCTCTGTGGCGTCTGGGATGGTGCATCAGACGGCGGGATGGAAGTTGGCGTTTGCGCCCATGCCGGAATGGCTGCCCCCAGAAGAGAGAGCCCAATTACGGCACAAGGTACGGCGTTACGCATCAAAACTGGCTCCATCCTGTTGAAAATACACCGTTATGATGCACAACAGGATGGAGATGCCAATGCACTAAATAGAGACTGATGCTCCCAAAACCGTGATGAACTGTGCCAGCCAGGCGGGGTGCGCCGGCCATGCAGGCGCTGTTACCAGTTCGCCATCGGTCACGGCATCCGTTACCGGAATATCGGCATAGGTCGCACCCGCCAGTTCCACTTCCGGGCGGCACGCCGGATAGGCAGAAACCTTGCGCCCCTTGATGATATCCGCCGCGGCCAGAAGCTGCGCGCCATGGCAGATGGCTGCCAGAGGCCGATCAGCAAAGGCTTTGACAATCTCGATCACGCGCGGGTTCATGCGCAGATGCTCCGGTGCACGCCCACCGGGCACAACCAGCCCAATATAATCATCCGTATCAACGTCCTCAAACGTGGCGTTGAGCGTGAAATTATGGCCGCGTTTTTCGCTGTAGGTCTGCGCGCCTTCAAAATCATGAATAGCGGTTATCACGCTGTCCCCTGCCTTTTTGCCGGGGCTGATCACATCCACTTTGTAACCCAGCATCAGGAGCGCCTGATACGGCACCATGATTTCATAATCTTCAACATAGTCGCCTGCCAGCATCAGCAGTTTTACAGCATCATCAGCCATGGTGGTCTCCTTCGCTCAGATGTTCCCGCAGGCGGGGCATCAGTTCCACAAAGTTGCAGGGACGGTGCCGGCTATCAAGCTGAAACACCAAAATATCGTCCCATCCGTCCTTCACAGCGCCCGTGGAACCGGGCAGCGCAAACAGGTAGGTGCCGTTCGCCACACCGGCCAGCGCGCGTGACTGGATTGTGGACGTGCCGATTTTCCTGTAGGATAGCATCCTGAAAAGTTCGCCAAAGCCTTCAATGCGCTTTTCAAGGACGTCCTCAAACGCTTCGGGCGTCACATCCCGGCCGGTCACACCTGTACCGCCGTTGGTTATGACAACATCAACCAGAGGATCGTTTATCCAGTTTCTAAGCTGTTCTGTAATCTGCTGCACATCATCCCGCACAATGGTGCGGTCCGCCAGCACATGACCCGCGCCTTCAATGCGGGAAACCAGTGCCTGGCCTGATGTATCGGTCTCCAATGTACGTGAATCCGATACCGTCATGACTGCAATACGCACCGGCAGAAACGGGCGGGTTGTATCAATCTTGCTCATAAGAGTGGGGTTATTCCCTTTAGTTTCTGATGCAGCAACGCATCACTCGTCAAAAAAATACAGACCAGCGCCCGAAAATCACCATCAAACACGCATATTGGGAACCAAACCATGTAAAAATGTTTTAATCCGAACCCCGCCCTCTCCAAAAACGAAAACTTTACTTCGGCGAAGTTTCTTTAATCCACGAGAAAAAATCAACACATCATGGCACTCTCTTCTCCTGGCCTTTCTTCCTTTTGCGCGCTTTCCCTTACCTGTCTGCTTGTTTCGGCCTATTCCGGTCAGGCTCATGCCCAGATCCTTACGGGCGGCAACAGTTCGGTCGGGCTCTGGCCCAGCCTGGAAGCCAATAATGAAGCCAGCCCGGTAGAAGATCCCGGCCCTCTGTTTTCTGCCCCCTATGGCCACAACCATTTTTTTGGGGACTGGTGGGGCGCACAGCCATGGCTGCTGGACCACGGCATTCATATTCTGGCTGACGTGCATGAAGAACTGGCGGGCAACTTCAAAGGGGGCCGCAAGCAGGGTGTCACCAACGCCGGGCAGGTTGGGGTGGAACTGGATGTGGACTGGGGCAAGCTGACCAACACCAAACTGATGGACGGGTTCTGGACCCACATGATGGTGGTGAACGGCCACGGGCGGAACCTGAGCACGGATTACATTGGAGATTCCATTGGCGGTGTGCAGCAGATCTACGGTGCGCGTGGGAACGTGGTGGCGCATCTTGTCTATCTGTATGGGGAGCACTCCTTCCTGAATAATCATCTGGACATCAGTGCAGGCTGGATTCCGGTTGGCAGCTTTTTTGCCGCCTCCCCCCTCTACTGTATGTATATGAACGTGGCGGTGTGCGGTAACCCTGCCCCCAACAAATACACAGAAGGCAACCGGGATTGGCCCTCCGGCAACCTGGGTGCTGTTGCTCGTGTCATGCCCACAAATGACACTTATATTATGGCTGGTTTGTTTGCCGTTTCTCCCCATGCCTTCAACGGTGGTATTTCCGGTTGGGCATGGGCACAGGACGGCTTGGGCAAATTTTCAACCCCGGTTGAAATCGGCTGGATGCCGTCCTTCGGCAAGGACAAGCTGGTAGGCCATTACAAGGCCGGGTACAGCTACGATAACTCCAAATACAAGGATCTGTATGAGGACGTGAACGGCAACCCGTGGGTGCTGACCGGCCAGCCTGCCCGTTACCATGCGGGCCGTGCCAGCGCCTGGGTGCATGCAGACCAGATGCTTGTGCGCAACGGAGAAGGCCCCACCAACGGCCTGATCGCCATGGCTGGCTATATGTGGACGGACGGCAAGACCACCGCCATGTCCCACCATATCTGGACCGGCATGCTGGAAACCGGAAAGCCATGGGGCCGCCCGCTGGACAGCATTGGCGTCATGTATCAGTGGCTGAACATGAGCCGCACGGTGGCCTTGCAGCAGGAAGCCTCCATTTTTGGTGGCCAGCCCTTCCAGTCCAACCAGTGGGGGCAGGTATGGGGCGTGCAGTCGCACGAAAACATTTACGAATTCTTCTATAACGCCCATGTGGCCAACGGGCTGACCCTTCAGCCAGACTTCCAGTATATCAACCGCCCCGGCGGCACCACCACCTTCCATGATGCCGCCGTTATGGCGCTTCAGTTCAACGTGGTTCTGTAAACTCCAGCAAGGATTGCAGGGTTAACGCCCTGCCACCCAGCGTTGCAAAGGTTTCCGCCCGGCAGGTCAGCACCAGAATCTGGAAGCGTGTGGCGGCATCAGCCAGCACATCAAACACGCGCTCCAGCCGCAGGGAATCAGAAAAGCTCAGTGCATCATCCAGCACCAGAATGCTGCTGCCCTGCCGCGCATGCAGCAGTTCTGCAAAGCCCAACCGCACCAGAACGGAAATCTGCTCCTGCGTGCCATCCGAGAGCTTGTTGAACTCCTCCGCCTGCCTGCGTGTAAGTGCCTCCACCCCGAAACTTGTATCAAACGCCACGCTGGCACCCGGAAAAACAGCCGAAAAAGCAGGCTGAATGGTACGCCGTAACGGGGCCAGATAACGTTCGGTCTGGGTTCGCTCTGCCTGCCCCAGCGTGTTTTGCAGCAGCACAAGCGCGGCTCGCTCCCGTTCACAGCCCTCGCGTTCAAGGCGCAGGCGCTCTACCGCACGGCGGGCCTCGGCTATCTGCTCATCCACCCCTTCGCCTTCTGCCAGACGCACGCGGGTTTCCCGCCCGCGAATATCTTCCCGCAACCGGGTGATGGCGGTCCGAGCCGTATCCAGAGCCTGTTCGCGCCGTCTGATACCGCTTTCCACCACGGAAAGAGGTTGTTCCTCCTGCCGAGCCTGCGCCAGTTGTTCCACGCGGGCCTGTGCGGTGGCCTGCGCGCGCTGTGCCTCCTCAGCCCGTTGGGCAAGAGCCTCATCTGCTTCCCGCGCCACGCTCACGGCCTGCTCACGCTGAAGATGCTCCAGTGCCTGCGTTAATGCGCGCAACGCGGCGTCCGCTTTGTCCTGTTCAGCCTGAAGCACGGCACAGGCGGCCTGCTCATCCCGTTCGGCGTGACGAGCATTCTCGGCCTCGCGCGCAGCCTGGTCTTCGGCCTCAGCCGCCTGATCAGGCGTCAGGAGCGTATCAGCACCACACGGCGGCACGCCGTCAGCGTCGGCTGTAGCCCCCTCTCCCTCGGCAATATTTTCCTTACGGGCCAGCACCAGATCAGCATCCTTTTGCATGATCGTCTTGCGCAACGCCGCAAGCGCCTGGCCGCCGTTATCGCGCGCCAGATCGGTGCCGTCTGGCAATGTCGCCCTGTAAGCAGCACGCGCTTCCACCAGACGAACTTCCGCCTGTCGATGCTCCTCAAAACGGTGCTCGGCCTCCGCAACATTCTGGCAACCAGCCTGTTGCAGCAGGGTTTCCAGTTGGGTAAGGGCGGCCTGAACCTTACCCTGCACATCGTCCTGTTCCTGCCGGGCCGGTGTGATCTGAAACTGCCCGACACCTTCGATCCGTACGGTAGTAATCGCAGTCAGGCGTATTTCACCCTCACGGCAGGGGGCGCCGTTCAGCGTTACGCGCTGCACTGCTTCGGGCAGCAGGGCCATGCTCAGAACAGGGGCGTTTGCCTCCAGCAAGGCAACTGCCTGCTCATGCTGCCGCGCGGCCTTGCGAATACGCTGGATGCTCGCTTCATCCACGCGCAGAGCCGCCAGAATAGCCTGCTCCTGCTCCAGCCGCGCAAAAGCGGCTTCCGCACGATGCAAAAGCGCCCGCTCCTGCGCCAACGTGTCCTGCATCTGCTGCAACGTCGCGCGCCGGGCCGCCACCATACGCTGCTGTCTGCGGTGCTGGTGTTGCTGTTCAGCCTGTTCCCGTTTCTGACGACACAGATCAAGGCATCGCCGGGCCTGCCGCACCTTTTGCGCCAGCCCATCCAGCGTCTGCTGGCTCTCGGCACACGCGCGCTCAAGGTGCAGTTGCCTTACCTTATTTTCCTGCCGCCTTTCCTGTTCCTGCCGCGCGCTTGAACAGGCCGTAATGGCAGCGGTCAGTGCAGCACGGGCGGCGTGTTCCTCGGCATCCAGCCGCAGCACCTTGTCCCGCACAAGGCGCAATTCTTTCAGCGCGGCTTCTTCATGCGCCCTGCGCTCCGGGTCTTCCTGCTCCCGCAGAATACGGCGCGCCTGTTCCAGCGCCACCAGATCTTCTTCCAAAGCCGCTTTACGCGCTTCAAGAGTTTGCAAACGGTCCTGTGCGGCCTGTTCCTGCTCCAACGCCTGTTTGTAGCGGCCAGTCGGCTTGCCTGTAGAGGCTGTCTGCAACAGAAGCAGGCGGTCCCGCACTTTAGCCAGTACGGCACTGGCCGCGGCACCGCCCACGGCTTTTTCCACGCCCTGTTCAAGGCAATCCCGCAAACTGGCATGGCCTGCCTCATTCAGGTTTGGCTGGGTAAAACTTTCTCCCTGCCCCACCAGCAACGCATTCCATAACCCTGCGGCCTCGCCTTTCCCTGCGTCCGCCAACCCCAGCAGATCCCGCAGCTTTTCTTCCGCCTGATCCCCTTCAAACTGCTCCGGCCCCAGCCGCAATCGCGCGCAGGTTTTGTTCAGAAACCGTTTTTCCAGCGTGCAGGCCATACCCTTCCAGGTAAAACTCAGGGCCACATGCGGCGCGCCTCCACCATAGGGTGCAAACCCCTTGATCACGCTGCTTTTGGAAGAATGGCGCAGGGTCAACGCAGCCCGCAGCGCCAGCAACAATGTGGATTTTCCGGCTTCATTCGGGGCAGCCAGCACGTTCAGCCCCGGCCCCAGCCCATCCAGCCTTACGGGCGAAGCAAAACGGCGAAACCCTTCAACCTGCACATCAGTCAGGATCATGCTGCCTGCCCTCCCACTTCGTTCCAGAACAGAAAAAGCCGTTGCAATGCATCGGCGGCCACTGCGCCTTCCTCTCCTCCGCCCTGCGCCTGCTCAAGCAGCAACTCCGCCGCCGTGCGCACGGCCCCACCGGGGCCAAAGCGTTCCAGATCATCCAGCCCGGCAGAAAGCTGTGGCGCGCCAGACAGGCGCAGACACGCCACCGCCCCGCTCAAACGGCGGATGATGGTACTTTCATACAGCGCCATATCGTCCACATTCAGCAAACCGGAAACCACCAGCCACACCAGAACAGCCCCCGGATTATCCGGTGCCACACCACGCACACGGGCTTCCAGCGCGTGAATATCCTCAGCGTTGGTTAAGGTCACATCCTCAAACTTTTTCCAGACATAACGCCCGGTTCTGTGCCGGGTAACCTCTGGTTCGGCGCGTGGACAACGCAGGTTTACCACCAGCGCCTCGCCGCCACCGCCACCACCGGCTCCAAAACGGTCTGTCTCCGGCGTGCCGGAATACGCCGTGCGGGCATCAATCTGGCAGAACCCGTGCCAATCTCCCAACGCCAGATAGCTCAGCCCCGCCTTTCTGGCTCGGTCTATGGCAACCGGATTATGGTCGGCTTCCTCTCCATTACCAAAGCCGGTTACCGACCCATGGGCCAAGCCAATCCGCAAGGCATCCGGTGGGGTGGGCGCTTCATCCATATAAGCCGTCAGATCACTCAGCACATGGCGGCGCTGCAGTACGGCAGGCAGCAACCATGCCTCTTCAGCCCCCACCAGCCGAACGGGGCCGGGTTGCCGATGCACCGTCACGTTTTCCGGCACGGCTTCCTCACGCAGCAGCCGGGCCCAGACGCCTTCCGGTGTATCCGCATCATGATTGCCGGGAATAAGGTGCCATTGCACATCGGGAAACTGGCGCATGCGCTCCATGGGCTGATGCAGGGTTTTCTCGGTTGGGGTTTCATGCTCGTACACATCCCCCGCCACCAGCACATGGGCAGCCCCTTCCTGCCGGGCCAGTTGCCCCAGCCGCCTGATCACCTCCACCCGTTCGGCCTGAAGGGCGCCCAGAGTGTCATCATCCGCAAAACGGAATGTCCGGCCAATCTGCCAGTCAGACGTGTGCACAAATTTCATCACATGATCCCATCCGGCCTTATTCCTTCCCTTGAACATCACATTCCGAAGAAGAAAACCATGGCGGGTGCGCCTTTGTGACACCTTATTCAGGTGCCATAAAAGAAGGCAGGCTCTAGGGTTACGGGCCCCGAAAGCCGGAGGCGCGGGGTCTTGCGCATTCCACGCAACCCCGACCAGCGTTACAGGCATCACGCCAGAGTTTATATTTTAATTTAATAGACTTTATACCAATAGGAGTCGGGGGCAGGCTGGTTTGAGTCGCGCATGTCTGGCGCAAATGGTTTCGAGTAAAGCGGCACGGGCGGAAAAAGGATGAGTATACAACACCCAGCCGCCTCTACTGTCGGCTTCTGGAAAGGCGTGCGCCTTCCACTGCCCAAAGGCGTGTTTCCGCCGGGCTGGTTCCTGTTCTGCCTGCGCACATGGCTTTCCGCCGTGCTGGCATTGAGCACGGCCTTCTGGCTGCAACTTTCTTCCCCCGGTTCCGCCGCCGTAACCGTGATGATTCTGGCGCAGCCCCTGCGCGGGCAGGTGCTCTCCAAAGCGGTGTACCGGCTGGCTGGCACCATGATCGGCGCGTTTGTGGCCCTGTTCCTTACCGCCTGCTTTAATCAGGAGCGCGGCGTGTTTCTGGGGGGCGTGGCACTGTGGCTGACGCTGTGCACCATTATCGGCACGCTGGAAAAAGATTTCCGTGCCTATGCCGCCATGCTCTCCGGCTACACCGTGGCCATTGTGGGTATCAGTTGCATTGATAATCCGGCAGCCGCCTTTGATGTCACGGTTAACCGTGTGTCCGCCATTATCGTGGGGATTGCCGCCACTGCCGCCGTAAACGACTTTTTTGGCTCCCCCACCGCCTTTGAAAAACTGGCCGCCAACCTCCACCGCACAGCAGACATGGTGAAGCGCATTGCGCGTGAGGCCATAGCGGGCCACGGCATTCCTGATGAGACAGCCTGCGCCGGGCTGGCAGGCGAGATCATCGCCCTGACGTCTCAGGCCTCCTTCGCCAAAACGGAACTGCCCGATGCCCATGTGCGGCTGGCCGGAGCACGCTCCGCCATGGTGGCCCTGCTGGAAATGCTGAGCTGTAGCCGCGCCATTGCCGCTGTTCTGCGGCGCGGAGAAATTTCCGGCCCGGTGCTCAACCATATCCGTACAGCTTTTGGAGATGGCACGCCCGTCGCGTCCCCCCGTCAGGCCGTGCATGATCTGGAAGATCTGGCGCGGGAAGCCCATGCCGAGGAACTCTCCCGCGGGCCGACACTGGATGAGGCATGGTTGATTGAACGCTCCATGGCGCTCCTTTCTGATGCCCGCTGGGCCGCGGACGGCATTGATGCCTTCGAGAACGGCCGCCGCGCCCGCACAACCGCGCCCGACCTGAAAATTGACCAACATCAGGACGTGATTGCCGCCCTGCTGGCCGGGTTGCGCACACTGGTCGGCTTTACGGTCGCTGCCGGGCTGTGCGTGATTTCCGATATTCCAGCCACCTATACGGCGCTGTCTCAGGTGGCCATTATTCTTACGCTGGCCGCCACCACCTATAATGCCCGCGGCTTTGGCATGGGGGCGCTGATCGGCACCCCTCTGGCCGTTGCGGTTGCGGCAGTCCTCAATTTTGGCGTGCTGCCACACGGGGCAGACATGCCGTTTCTGGCCATGGCCATTCTGCCCGTTATTTTCGCGGCCTGCCTACTGCTGCTCAACCCCAAGACCGCCACCGTGGGGTTCAACGCCGGCGTGTTCTTCTTTGTCATTCTGGGCGTGGCGAACGAACAGAATTACGAGCCCTCGGCCTTTATTGACCGCAATGTGCTCTATCTGTTTTCGGCCATCATCATCTTCATTTCACTGGTGCTGCTGCTGCCGCCCTCCGCCAACCGCCGCCGCTTCCGCGTGGCGCTGACAATCGGGCATGATCTGCGGCTCCAGTTTGAAGGACATGGGGAACAGGCAGGCTCCGCCCTGATCAGCCGCCATTATGATCGCCTGTGCCGTATTCTGGAATGGAACAGCTACCTGCCCTCCAACAAGGCCAAGACCCGCGTGTTCATGCGGCTTTCCAGTCTGGATGAACTGAACGTGGAACTAGCCCGTGCCCGCCGCCACCTGCAACGTGCCGCCACCATTCCCGCCATCCGTGCGGATGCAGAGGCCGCCTACCGTTCCACCATTATCTACAATATTGATGCCGCCGTTTACCGCATGCGCCACAAGGCCCGCCTGCTGCTTGACCACAGCATCACCCTGCCACATGGCCAGATGGCCACGGCGCTGGCGGCTGTCTCCGCCATGGTGGGGGCCATCCGGCTGCTGGAACATAACCGCTCGGCCCTGCATCTGTATGATCTGCTGCCGCTGCCTGACCAACGCTGGAAGGCCACCTGATGGAACTTGACCTCAGGCCCGTTCTGGATGTGGGGGGACTGCTTGTGTCCTCTTTTGTGGTGCATGCCGGGCTGGCCATTGCCACGCTGCTGATCCTGAGCCCCATTCTGGCAAAGGTGCGCGCCCGCCGCGTGATCTGGAACCTGCCACTGGCTGAATTCGGGCTGCTTGTCTGCCTGATCGGCCTTTATACTATTCTGCTGTGAAAGGACTTTCCCACCGTGTTTGAACGCGCCCGCCGCGCCCTGCAGTTTGTCACGACCGGGACAATCCTTGCCATTGCCGCCGTTGTTGCCTTTGTGCTGTGGGACTATTATACCGCCGCGCCCTGGACCCGTAACGGCCAGGTGCGTGTACAGGTGGCAGATATCGCCCCCCGTGTTTCCGGCCAGATTATTGATGTCCGCGTGCGGGACAACCAGTTTGTCCATGCAGGCGATGTTCTTTACGATATCGATCCTTTTGACTTCAAGGTCGCGCTTGCAACGGCCACTGCCCGCGTGAATGAGCGGCAGGCGGACATGGTGTTGAAGGACACCCAGCAGACCCGGCGTGACAAACTGACGGAAGCTGCGGCCTCACGGGAAGAAAAGCAGGTGTATCAGGCCACGGCGGACATTGCCAAAGCCCAGTATGGGGAGGCTCTGGCCGCGCTCTCGCAGGCCAAGATCAATCTGGACCGAACCCATGTTCGCAGCACGGTGACAGGCTATGTCACCAACCTGATCATGCGTGTGGGGGATTTTGCCACGGCGGGGCAGCCCAACATCCGGGTGATTGATGCGTCATCCTACTGGGTGGATGGTTATTTTGAAGAAACCAAGATCCGCGCCATTCATGTCGGGGACCGCGTGCGCATGGATCTGATGGGGTACCGCGCCCCCATGTGGGGCCATGTAGTGAGCATCACCCGTGGTATTGCAACCCCCAACGCAACACCCGCCACGCAGGGTCTGCCCTCGGTTGATCCGGTTTATACGTGGGTGCGGTTGGCCCAGCGTATTCCGGTGCGTGTTCACATTGACAGCATTCCCCCCGGCACCCAGCTTGCCGCGGGCATGACAACAACCGTCACCGTTGTGGGCAGTAAAGGCAAACGTGCCCATGATACGCTGACTGAAACCCTGAACCGCCTGCATGACACCCTTATGGGAGGCACAGGAGGCAGCGGCACCCACGACTGACAACCCTGCGCATAAAAAACGGCCCCTGTAACAACACGGGCCACCCGGGTATTTTTATGAAGACTTGGGCCGCCCACGGTGCAACGCCAACTGGACGGCCCAGCCTGAGGCATGGCACATAATACCGCCATGATGCATTCCGCCGCCCGACTAGTTCACATTGTATCCCGCGCCGCCCTGATCCTTCCCTTTCTGGCACTGGCCACACGCCCAGCGCACGCTGCGGTTGATCTGGATGGTAAAGGTGTAAGCATCAGCACGCCGTGCCTGACGCGCCTGCATGTGGCGGCTTCAACCGACATTCATGGCGCGGCCCAACTGCCAGACGTCCTCCCCTCCGGCGTGACCGCCACTGTGGGCAAGGACAACGTAATCTACATTACCCAGGCCAACTGCACGGCCGCCACACCACTGGCCAGTGCCCTGACCATTACCACCCGCCCCACAACCCCTTTGACCATAGACAACGCAGACCGCACGGCAGTTTTGCTGGATGACCGCAAAAGCACGGTGTTCATCCGTGCCGGGTCCGCACCGGTGGAAATGGGCAAGGCGGGCGAACTGGGGCTGGTCTCCACCTCCACCGGCCCCATTACCATCCGCATCCTGTCAGATTCCGCGCGCATCCGCTCTGAAACGGCAGCACCTGTCACCATCCGCGCCATTACGGCCCCTGCGCTCGCGCTCTATCTGGGTGGATCAGCCACCTTCACCGCACAGTCTGGCCATTTGCAGGCGCTTGAAATCACCTCCGCCAGCACGGGGGATGCCGTGATGCATGGGACTACGGATGTGGGCGTTTTTCATGTCATGTCCAGCGGCAGCATTATTGTGGACAAGGTAGGCGACACTCTGGCGACGGAACGCGATGGCAGCGGCAAAATTATTCCAGACGCCAGCGCACCACCACCCCGCACCCATGCTGACCGTGTGACCGCAATACCATGAGCCTGCGCTTTTTTCCCTCTGCCTTGCGCAGAAGCGCCCCCGGCCCACAGATTCGTATTTTCGTTACCCAGTTTTAACATTATGCTGCCGGGAACAGACACGGTGCCCCACCTCACCCCGCGTTGCACCGCAGCGCCGGGAAAATTCCCCGTACGCTAAGGAAGATCACGCTTGTCCCTCTGCCGACTTTTTATCATGCGGCCTGTCGGCACCATTTTAATGGCCCTGGCCTTTGTGCTGGCAGGCGTGTTTGCCTACCGCGCCATGCCGGTGGCTGATCTGCCCAATATTTCCGTCCCCGTAATCTATGTTGTGGCATCCCAGCCCGGCAGTTCGCCACAGCAGATGGCCAGTTCCCTCACCACCCCGCTTGAACGGCATCTGGGCCAGATTGCGGGCCTGACCAGCATGCGCTCCGATTCAACGGACAAGGACGCCTTTGTCCTGATGTTTTTTGATGACAGCCGGGATATCAACGGGGCCGCGCGTGATGTGGAAGCCGCCTTGCAGGCCGCTCGGCAGGACATGCCCAACACCCTGCTGATGCCGCCGCAATATTATAAGGCCAACCCTTCTGACAGCCCGATCATGCTGGCGGCCATGACATCGGATACCCGGTCCCCCTCCGCTCTGCGGGATCTGGCGGAAACGCGGCTGAAGCCTCTGCTCTCCGGCGTAAAGGGCGTGGGCTGGGTGGAACTGGTAGGTGCCTCCAAGCCTGCGGTCCGCGTGGAAATGAACCCCCTGCTGCTCTATAAATATGGCGTGGGGTTTGAAGATGTGCGCTCGGCGCTGGCCTCTGCCAACGCCAATACCCCCAAGGGATTTGTGGATTCCGGCGGCCAGCGCCTGACGCTGGAAACAAATGATCAGGCCCGCACGGCAGAGCAGTATCGGGATCTGGTGATTGGTTACCGCAACGGGCGGCCCGTGCGGCTGACCGATGTGGCCAAGGTGCGCGACGGCCCGCAGGATGAGCGCAAGGCGGGCTGGTATAATAAAAAGCCCGCCATTATCACGGTTATCCGCCCGCAACCCGGCGCGAACGTGATTGAAGTGACAGACGCCATCCGCGCGCGCGCTGAAATTCTCAGCAATGCGTTGCCGCCTGATGTGTCTTTCAAGCTGGTGTCAGACCGGTCCGTATCCATCCGTGGCGCTCTGATTGATACGCAATATACCTTGCTGATCTCGGTCCTGCTGGTGGTGCTGGTGGTGCTGGCGTTTCTGCGCAGTTGGCGTTCCACGCTTATTCCCGCCATTACCGTGCCCATCTCACTGGCTGGTTCTCTGGCCATCATGCATGTGCTGGGGTTCTCGTTGGATACCCTCTCGCTGATGGCGCTCACCATCGCCACCGGCTTTGTGGTGGATGACGCCATTGTGGTGGTGGAAAACATTGCCCGTCACATGGAAGCGGGCATGACCCGCATGGAGGCAACACTTCTGGGCTCGCGCGAGATTGCGTTCACCATTCTCTCCATCACCATTTCCCTGATTGCGGTTTTCCTGCCCCTGCTTCTGCTGGGTGGTGTGCCGGGCAAGATCTTCTTTGAATTCGCCATGACGCTGACAACAGCCGTCACGGTCTCGTTCTTCCTGTCCATCTCGCTCACCCCCATGATGTGCGCCTACATGCTGGAAGTGCATCATGAAGGGGGCCATCATACCGTCAGCAGGAACATTCTGGTCCGCATGGCCTCCCTTCTGGCCGACGCCACGGATAAGGGGCTGGAATGGCTGATGCGCGGCTACACGCGCTCGCTCCGCTGGGCGTTGCGGCATCCGTGGCTCATTTTATCTTCCCTGCCGCTCAGCTTCTTTGCCACCATCGGCATTCTGATCGTGATGTCCAAAACCATTCTTCCGGCAGAAGATATCTCGTTGATTGAAAGCTATCTGAGCACAGACCAGACCAGTTCCTTCACCGCTACATCAGACAAGGCCCGCAAAGTGGTGCAGGCCATGATGGTGGACCATGATGTTGAAGCCGTTCTGGGCTTTGCTGGCGAGGATTCCGCCAATGAAGCGCAGGTTTTTGCGCAGTTGACGGACAAGGCAAGCCGCACATCAACACCGGAGCAGATTGCCGCCCGTGTGCGGGCGCGGGTGCGCGATATTCCGGGCCTTACCGCCAGTATTTCCAATGCTGGGGATATCAATGGTGGTGGGCAGCGCCAGCATCAGGGCACCTACACCTACATCTTCCAGAGCGATAATGATGAGGACATCTATACGTGGGTGCCGCGCCTGACAGAACTGCTGCGCAAAAGCAAGGTTCTGGTTGGGGTCAACAGCCAGCTTTCCGGCAACGGTACCGCCATGCATGTGCTCATTCAGCGTGATACCGCCGCCCGCTATATGGTAACGCCCCAGTTGATCGGGAATGCGCTGTATGATGCCTTCGGGCAGAGAACAGCCTCCGCCATATCCACACCGCTAACAACCTATTACGTGGTGATGGAAGTTGAAAAATATTTCCGTGAAAACCCGGACACGCTCAAAACGCTCTGGGTCTCCACCGCTGGCGGCACGGCCTCTGGCGCCATTGCGTCCAACACGGTGCGCGTCAAAAAACCGACCGATGCTTCAACATCGCAGGCCGTCACGCTGAGCGAGCAATCCTTCCGCAACGCCATTGCCAACCGGCTGGCAGGTGGCGGTGCCGGAGCCTCCAACGGGTCGGCTGTGTCTTCTTCCTCTGAAACCATGGTGCCACTCCCCACCGTGGCGCGGCTGGTCACTACCCCCACCCCGCTACAGGTCAGTCACGAGAACGGGTTTATCTCCGGCTCCATATCCTTTGACCTCGCCCCCGGAAAATCCCTGGGCGATGCAACGTCTGAAATTCAGAAGGCCATGATCAGCCTTCATACGCCCATTGCCCTGCACGGAGATTTCTCCGGTCAGGCCGGGGATATGAAGAAAAACATGATCAATGAACTGCTGGTGTTCATAGCGGCATTGGCCACCATGTATGTCACGCTGGGTATTCTGTATGAAAGCTACATCCAGCCCCTGACCATTCTCTCCACCCTGCCATCCGCCGCCGTGGGCGCGATGCTGACACTCTGGATCTGTCAGGAACCGTTCTCCCTGATCGCCATGATCGGTGTTATTCTTCTGGTCGGGATTGTGAAGAAAAACGCCATTCTGATGATTGATTTCGCCCTCCATGTCGAGCGCGAGCAAAACCTGCCCCCGCGGGAGGCCATCTATCAGGCGTGCATCACCCGCTTCCGCCCCATTCTGATGACAACCCTTGCCGCCGCCTTTGGCGCGGTGCCGCTTGTGTTTGGGCATGGCTATGGCTCTGAACTGCGCCGCCCGCTGGGCATTGCGGTCATAGGCGGGTTGGCCACAAGCCAGTTGCTCACCCTGTATTCCACGCCGGTTGTGTATCTGTTCATGCATCGCCTCAGCGCGTGGACACGCCGCAAGGCCAGCGCGTTGCGCAACCGCTTTACCGGCAGGCACCGGCCCGATGCGGATGTTGCGTCCTCTCATCCCTCCTGAGGGCAACTCACATGGTCATTCCCGCCAAAAGACGGTAAGACACACGCCATTCATCCAACCAGACAAGGACGAGAAAAACCATGTCAGCCGATACCCTGCCCGATCGCCTCTCCGTCAACCCGGAAAGCCCGTTCTTCAATGGTGAGCTTCTGGAACGCGGCATTGGGGTGCGCTTCAAGGGCGTGGAAAAAACCAACGTGGAAGAATACTGCATCAGCGAAGGCTGGATCCGCGTGGCCGTGGGCAAAACCGTTGACCGGCACGGCAACCCCCTGACCATGAAACTTCAGGGCCCGGTGGAAGTTTGGATCAAGGACTGAACTGCTCTCAGCACATACCACATCGATAATTAGGGGACTTAACTAATTATCGATGTGTGTTAACGTAATTGTGTAAATGTGACAGCGTCCAGGGAGACACTCATGGCCCAGCCTGAAACCGGTACCAAGCCGGACCTTCACTACACTGTTGTTATCGTGGGGGGCGGAACTGCCGGTATCGCGGTAGCGGCCCGTCTTCTGCACGAACGTCCGAGCCTTGATATCGCTATTATCGAGCCCTCCACCACCCACGCTTACCAGCCGGGTTGGACATTGGTGGGCGCTGGCACCATGACCCTGAAAAGCACGCTACGCCAGGAAGGCGGCCTTATTCCCTCTGGCTGCACCTGGCTGCGCGCTGCCGCCGCCTCTTTCCAGCCGGATGAAAATCAGGTGACACTGGAAGATGGTCGCACCGTGGCCTACAACCGTCTGGTGGTCTGCCCCGGCCTGCAACTGGACTGGGACAAGATTGAGGGCCTGAAGGAAACGCTGGGCCGCAATGGCGTGTGCAGCAATTATTCCAAGGAAACGGTGGAATATACCTGGACATGCATTCAGTCCCTGGCTGGCGGCACCGCCCTGTTCACCCAGCCGCCCATGCCTATCAAATGCGCAGGCGCTCCGCAGAAAATCGCGTATCTGGCATCTGACTACTGGCGCAAGCACGGCACGCTGTTCCGTACCAATGTGGAATTCTGCCTTGCCGGGGATGCCCTGTTCGGTGTGGCCTATTACCGTCCGCCGTTGCAGGAAGCCGTTGATTATTACGGCATCAACCTGCAGTACAAGCACAATCTGGTTGCCGTAAACGGCCCGGAACGCAAGGCGACATTTGCCTTCACCAATGCGGAAGGCCAGACCGAGCATGTGGTGAAAGAGTTTGACATGCTGCATGTCACCCCACCACAGAGCGCGCCGGACTTCATCAAGCAGAGCCCGCTGGCCAATGGTGGCGGTTGGGTGGATGTGGACCCCACCACCCTGCAACACACCAAATACCCCGCCATTTTCGGGCTTGGGGACGTTATTGGCACGTCAAACGCCAAGACCATGGCCGCAGCCCGCGCCCAGACGCCCGTTATCACCAAAAACCTGCTCGCCTCTCTGGATGGCAAACCGCTGACAGGGGCTTACGACGGCTATGGCGCCTGCCCGCTGACGGTGGCGTACGGCAAGATTGTGCTGGCCGAGTTCCTGTATGGCGGCAAACCTGCCCCCAGCTTCCCTTATGATCAGCGCAAACCCAGCCGTTTTGCCTGGTTCCTGAAATCCACCGTGTTCCCGCGCGTGTACTGGGACATGATGCTCAAAGGCCGGGATGTCACCGTGCCGCATCATCCGGACTGGATCAAAGGCTGACCCATTGATGATACCAGCGTCCTTCTCCTGACGGAGAGGGACGTTTTAAACGCTGGGTAAAGTCAACGCGTAAACGCTGCCGAGGCGTATGTGTGGCGGAAGGCGTTGGCGTTGGCGTTGGGTGCTTGATGCAAGGCGTCGAGACAAAAATTCTCCCCTTCAGCCTCAAAAACACCCGCAAACTGGCACTGGCACTGGCACTGGCACTGGCACTGGCACTG